>JAFMDE010000005.1 GCA_017857425.1 Akkermansiaceae bacterium | reverse complement strand
GCCATAGCCATACTGGCGATTCAGCCCCTAGCGGCAGCTCCCAGCCCGCAGAACATCTCTCAGCTCAAATCACTGGAACAGAAAGTTACAGGCGTTGTGCAAAAAGTGCTCCCTGCCACTATATCGCTGTTCTCGACCAAAAGCGGTGCCTCTGGCAGTGGTGTTGTCGTCAGCAAGGACGGCCTTATTCTCACCGCTGGTCACGTCGTTCGAGGCTCCGATGAAATGACGGTTGTTTTTCCCAATGGAAAACAAGCAACAGGGAAAGTGCTCGGCGCCAACTACACACGAGACTCCGCCATGGTTCAAATCATGGATCCCAAACCTACTTTCGGCTGGCCGCATGCGGGCATTGGAAAATCACAGAAACTTGCTAGCGGAGATCTGGTTATCGCACTGGGTCACGCCGGAGGATATGACCCGGTGCGCACTCCTCCTGTGCGCTTCGGCCGAGTGATCGCTCAAGGACAAGATCATTTTCTTAACACAGATTGCACGCTCATCGGTGGTGATAGCGGAGGCCCACTCTTTGACTTAAACGGCAACGTCATAGGTATCCACTCATCGATTGGAGACTCTCTTTCCTCCAACAACCACGCTGGCATCACTGGTGTTCTGCAAGACTGGGAGAAACTCAAAAAAGGGGAGACCTGGGGCAGCCTTGGGGGAAGCTCACTGTTGGACAACCCCGATGCTCCGGTCATTGGCATCATCACAGGCCGACCAAGCAAATCCGGTATTAGCATCAGACACGTTTTTGAGGGCGGGCCAGCAAGCAAGGCTGGGCTGCGGGCAGGAGACATCATCCACAACATCAACGAGAAAAACGTTCCTGATCTTCGAACCCTCCACATCGTCATCGCGCAGCATGAACCGGGCGAAACCATCAACATTCACCTTATTCGAGGCCGAGATCGGCTCACTCGAAAGCTCACCCTGGGTCGCCGTGGCGACATCATCCCGGGTGAGAAGCCTTAACCATCAAAAAGTCACCGATAGACAAGCACACAGACAATCATGAAAATTCAATCACTACTAGCAGCTGCGGGATGGATCTGCTTGTCTTGCCAAGGGGTCGCGCAGTATGCCGTGAGGATGCCAGACCCATTTGCAGGTCTCTCGTGGCATGAAAAAAGGGAACTAAAAAATCAGGCCTCCGGCTTCTTCAATGCTTCTGAGCCAGTGGTTGCCAAAGCGGCAAAGAGCACGGTGAGCATATATTACCAGGGTGGTAGAATCTGCTACGGCACAGTTGTCATGACCGGCTCGAGCCAGCAGCCTTCCATTCTCACCAAATGGAGTGAAATTAAAAAGGCCAGTAACCAGCTCGTTGTGATGACCTCAGCAGGTAAAGCATTTGCCGCTACCCTTACAGGCGTCTATCCAGATCACGACCTCGCGCTATTGGATTATGACGGGAATAATGCCGAGCTAACTCCGCTCGATCTTTCTCAAGCCGCTCCGCTACCTCTCGGCAGTTTTATTCTCATGGCAAACCCTGACGGCAACGTCGAGAGCCTGGGAGTTGTCAGTGTTGAATCTCGCAGTCTTCGAGATATGGACAAAGCCTACCTGGGCGTCATGATGGACTTTAGTAAGGAGCAAGAGGGCATTGCACTTCAGAAAATCATGCCTGGTTCTGCAGCCGCCAAAGCCGGGCTGCAAGCAGGCGACATTATTTTAGCTGTGGATCAAGAAAATCTGACGGGATTCATGGAAATGAGAACTCTGCTGCAGAGACTCCAGCCAGGCTCAGAAATTATCGTGACTTACAAACGGGGCAATGCTCGCAAAAAAACCAAAGTAGCGCTTGGCTCCCTCTCTGAAAATCCGACCATTCGCCGCATTCCCCAAGAACGCATGAATATCATGGAACGCATGGGTGCTACCCCCAGTGATATCCGGACGGGTTTCCCTAGCGTTATACAGTCTGATATGCCTATTGCGCCAAGCGATGCAGGAGCCCCCATTACCGACCTTGACGGAAAGATCGCCGGTATTGTCATCGCCCGCGGAAGCCGGATCAAAACCTACATCATACCAACGAGCACGATCCAAAATCTACTTACCAAAGCACCGCAGACCGCGAGTCATGGGAACGCACAGCTCATCAAGCGTGGGCCATCAGACTTTGACAACCAAGCTGAAAACCCTCGTGATGAAAACCCTCGTGATCAAGTCCGGCGTCTTCTCGGCAAACCGACTGTTACGGGCGATAAAAACCAAGAAAACATACGTAAAATTCAAGAAGTGCTCGAAAAATTGCCTCAGAGGCATAAAAACGACCCATAATACGTATCTTTTTCTTGCCAGAGCGTGTTCAATTCCTATGCTCACGCCTCAGTCCAAGCGGGGTTTTTATTCCCCGCTTTTTCATTTTGTTACCAGAATCGAAAATAGACTGAACAAAATAGACTGAACACCTAACAACAAAAACATCCGACAAACCATGAATCCTATCATTACTCCTTTTGCCGGCCTAACAGGTCTTGTAGTCGCATTCCTTATACTTGCCACTATTTTGAAACGCCCAGGAGGCGAAGGCAAAGTGAAAGATATTGCCGAACAGATTCAAAAGGGGGCCATGGTCTTCATGAAACGTGAATTCATCCTCATTTCATTTTTCGCCATCGTCATCGCACTGCTGCTCTTCCTTTTTCAAAAGGCTGAATACGGTAAAGACCAGTCACTCGCCTTCATCTTCGGCTGCTTGGCGTCTTCTTTTGCCGGTTTTGTCGGCATGTTCACCGCCACCCGTGCCAACGTAAGAACCACTCTGGCAGCACGCGACAACGGTCAGGCAGACGCTCTCGGCGTCGCTTTCTTCGGAGGATCCGTCATGGGTCTGACCGTCGCTTCCATGGGTTTGGTCGGCCTCGGAGGACTATTTTATTACTACAAAGACAACCAACACGTCGCTGAAATCCTAGAAGGCTTTGCCATGGGAGCTTCACTCGTCGCCCTCTTCTACCGTGTCGGTGGAGGTATCTTTACCAAGGCTGCCGACGTCGGAGCCGACTTGGTGGGCAAGTTGGAAGCAGGCATCCCCGAGGATGACCCTCGTAATCCTGGTGTCATCGCAGACAACGTCGGCGACAACGTAGGTGACGTAGCCGGCATGGGATCAGATATCTTTGAATCTTATTGTGGTGCCCAGATTGCCACCCTTGCCATCGCTGGTGCCATCGCAGCGGATACCGCAAAAAACTCCGCCCTACTTGAACAACTTGGCACAACGGCTGACAAAGCTGGTGATTTGATGTTCCTGCCTCTGGCCCTTACCACGGTTGGCCTGCTGTGCTCCGTTCTTGGCATCTTCCTAGTCAAGATGATGTCCGCCAAGAATCCAGCCAGCGCCCTGCGCATCGGAACCATCGGAGCCGCCATCATATTCATCATCGCCTCATTTGGCTACACCAGCATGCAGGGATACAGCCCCAACATTGCTCTGGCCGTACTTTGCGGCGCCGTAGGTGGTATCATTATCGGACTCATCACCGAGTATTACACCGGAGGCAAACCCATCCGCGATATCGCGAAGTCGGGGGAAACCGGGGTCGCCACCGTAATGATCAGCGGCCTGTCCGTCGGACTCAAATCCGTCGCCATCCCGCTTCTTACTCTCGCTGCCACCATCTATGTCTCTTACGAGTTCGCCGGTCTCTACGGAGTTGGCCTCGCTGCCGTCGGCATGCTCGGAACGGTTGGCATCACTATGGCCATCGACGCCTACGGCCCAGTTGCCGATAACGCAGGCGGCATTGCTGAGATGGCCGCCATGGGGCCTGAAACACGTAAAATCACTGACGGTCTCGACGCCGTGGGTAACACCACCGCCGCCATCGGCAAAGGCTTCGCCATCGGCGCTGCGGGACTTGCAGCACTTGCCCTGATCACCGCTTTCATCAAGAAGTCCGGTGTTGGTGAAGGTTTTAGTTTTGCCGACGAAGCTGTCTTGAGGACCTTTTTTGTAGGCCTCTTCATCGGTGGTATTGTCCCCTTCCTTAACGGTGCTATCACCATGGATGCCGTAGGCGACGCCGCCTTTGAAATGATCAACGAAATCCGTCGTCAATTCCGCGAGATTCCAGGCTTACTCGAAGGCACCGGAAAACCGGATTCCGAAAAGTGCATCGATATTGCCACCCGTGCCGCCACCAAGCGCATGATCATGCCTGCTGTGCTTGCAGTAGGAACTCCGCTTGTAGTCGGCTTTGGCTTTAACGCCATCGGCGGAGCAGGAGTCGGAGCCATCGCCCTCACTGGCACCCTCTGCGGCGCCCTGCTAGGATGTATTCTTATGGCGCTCTTCATGTCCAACGCAGGCGGCGCCTGGGACAACGCCAAGAAATACGTCGAAGAAGGTCACTATGGCGGCAAAAACTCAGAGACTCACAAAGGCTGCGTTGTCGGCGACACCGTTGGTGACCCTTTCAAGGACACTTCTGGTCCATCGATGAATATCCTCATCAACGTGATGGCGATTGTCAGCCTTGTCATTGCTCCTCTCTTATAAGAATGCTCAGAGCTAAACCAACGCCTTATGCCAGATTCGCAACACACACACCATGGTGCCAATCACAAAGAGCATAAGCCCTCGTTAGACCAAAGGGCGCGATCTGTGCCCTACAAAAAAAAGTTCATCGGAGCTGTATTCTTCACCCTGCTTTTCTATCTAGGCATCGTCGCCTTGATCACCTCTGTGGTAGCCTTTTTCTACGTTGCTCCCGAGTTTAAAAAACGTTCGGCAGAGTTGATCGTGGCCAGCTTAGGCTTCTGTATGCTCTCATGGCTTATCGCTTACATGAAACGCAGGGGCACACTCTGCCCCCTGTGTAAATCGACCCCATTTCTTGATAATCTGGCCCGCAAACACGACAAGGCATATCGAGTTAAGCCATTCAACTATGGCACCACCGCGGTCCTCAATGCGGCCGTCATTCAGCGATGGCGATGCATGTACTGCGGAACCTCTTTTGATTTACTCAAAACCAAAAGCGATATCAAGTAGCCATAGCTACATGAGCATTTGGCCTTCAAATCTGGCCACAAAAAAATGAGGGCCTGCGGTGCAGACCCTCATTCTCCAGACAAACTGAACTATGAATTAATTCAGTTAAAGTGTTTTTAGAATGCTATGGAGAGAGTCACACCGCCATAGAAGAGATCATCGTTTCCTTCAACGTCACTGACAAAATCCGTATCAAGTTCGCTCGCAGTGCCTACGTATTTGATGTAGGGAGTCAGTGAGACATCCTCCTTGAGCTCGAATGGCACTGATGCTGAGATATACCAGTGATTAAACCCATCCATGTTGCTTCCATCGACCTCTGTGTTTAGTTCGTAATCATCACACCAGGCTACACCGGCCGCGACATCAACCACAATGCACTCAGATAACTCAAAGCTCTTGGCCGCTTCGAACTCAAAGTAACCTCCGCTGTACTGATCGATGTCCTCATAGTAGGTCAGGGCAAGACCGAGACCACAACCAAGCTCGGTTGACAAACCGAAAAATACCTCTTCTGTGTTGTCATCACTGGCACCCGGGAACATGTAATAGGTGTATCCAACACTAAGGTCTACAGCACCAAGTGTCTTGGTCAAACCAATGTAGAGGTCGAGTTCATCAGCAGCTCCGCCTGAATCCCAGCTTGCGTACCAAGCGCCACCGTTGAGTGATAGACCCTCGGCAAGTTCGTAATTGAGATCAAGGCCGATATCGACTAGGTCATCACCAAGGTCAACGCCACGAAACTCGTAGATGGAATGATAACCTGTGTAAAGTTCTGCTTCAATTTCTGCGAATGCGGAGGTTGCTGTTAGCAAACTGCCGCCTATCAATAGTGACTTGATTGTTGTTTTCATAATCACCATCGCTCTCAGCAGCTGGCGTGCCAATCTTTCGACATGCAACTACAGGCACAAAAAAGCCGAGACCCTAGAGGGCCTCGGCTTGAAGATTTGTCTATGGTTTACGCCTCCCAGTTATAGGCCTCTTCCCCGTGTTCATCACGGTCAAGACCGCCATGCTCTGTATCTTCTTCAACGCGTATTCCTCCACAGAGAATTTTTGCAGCGTAAAGCCCTATCAGAGCAGCTGCCGCACTCCAGACAATCGTCACACCGACACTTTTTGCCTGAATGATGACCTGAGCAATGCTGCCGCCGTCCTCTCCTCGGATAAACCAACCGGTCAGAATAGCACCGACGATACCTCCTACGCCGTGGACACCAAATACGTCGAGACTATCATCATAATCGAAGGCATGCTTCAGCTTTGTCACTGCCAAATAGCATAACAGGCTAGAGATTGCACCGATGACCATCGCGCCACCAACCCCGGCCGATCCAGCAGCAGGCGTGATTGCCACCAAGCCAGCTACGGCACCAGTGGCGACACCAACCGCTGTAGGCTTCTTGGCAATGACCCACTCCAGAACCATCCAAACCACGATAGCAGCCGCTGTGGCAACCTGCGTAGTGAGCATCGCCATACCAGCACTTCCACTAGCACCTCCCGCAGACCCTGCGTTAAAGCCAAACCAGCCGACCCAAAGCAAGGCCGCACCCACCAGAACATACGGCACGTTGTGAGGAACGAGCGCAGGGCCAGGATATCCTTTGCGCTTACCTAGGAAAATACAGGCTACCAATCCAGCAATACCGGCATTGATATGAACCACGTTACCTCCAGCAAAGTCAATAGCGCCCCAGTGATGGAATAGACCACCTCCCCACGCCATGTGCCACATGGGCAAGTAGGAGAGAATAGTCCAGACGACCGTGAAAATTAAGATCGCAGAAAACTTCATCCGCTCGGCAAAGGCACCAACAATAATAGCTGGGCTAATGATGATGAATGTCATTTGAAAGGTGACCCAGACACTCTCGGGAATCGTTCCACTGAGTGTATCTTCAGTAATGTGGTTGAGAAAGAGCAGTGATTGGTCCCAGCCAAAGTAGGCATTACCACCGCCGCCTGCAGCGACTGCGTAACCGAAAGCCACCCACAGGATCGACATGACACCAGCTAGGGCAAAACATTGCACAAAGATGCTAAGCACGTTTTTGGCACGGACTAAACCGCCATAAAATAAAGCCAGTCCAGGCAAACACATCATCAGCACAAGCACGGTTGATGTGAGCATCCATGCGGTATCACCAGAATCGAGGGTGTCATCCCCGGCAAAGGCGTTCGATGTAGTCAGTGCCAATAGGAACAATGGCATGATGTAGGTTTTCAGTAGTTTCATAGTTATTATTTGGTTTGTGTTAATGAGCTAGCCACAATCTTAGGCGGCTAATTAAGAAAAATATTTACTGGGCAGCGGCATTTTTCGCGCGCGTGTGACAGACTACAGCAATATGCGTGCCAACACCTTGAATTGTATTTTCAGCCTCTCCGTATCCAGTTTTGGCACACCTCATGCTGTAATTGTTTTTTCATACTACAAAACAACAACCAACCTACCCATGATTACCAAATCAATATTACCCTTGTCCTTCCTCGCAATAGGAACAGGATCATTGCTCGCAGACGATGCTGAAACAAAAGCTGGCTACGATGAGCTAGTTGCAGGCCAGGGTGATTACGCCTACGCCTTCGACTTTTTCACCACATCCATGCTCTGGACCTGCATCGCTGCAGCTCTCGTGTTTCTGATGCACCTCGGTTTTGCCTCTCTCGAGGCTGGCCTCACTCAGAAAAAGAACACGGTTAACATCCTGTTCAAAAACTGCTTCATCATCGCAATCGGTATCGTCACTTACTGCCTTGTCGGCTTCAATACTCACTACCCAGGCGATTTCAATGGCTGGTTTAGTATCGGCGGCCCCTTCGGTGAGGGCAACATCGATGACACCTTTGGTTACGGAGGCGTAGGCCTTGCAATGACTGGTTACGGTGATTTCATTTTCCAGGCCATGTTTGCAGCTACCGCTGCCACGATCGTGTCCGGAGCTGTCGCTGAACGTGTCAAGCTACCTAGCTTCATGATCTTCGCCACTGTGCTCGTAGGTCTCGCTTACCCCATCGTTGGCTCCTGGCACTGGGGCGGCGGCTGGATGGGAAGCCTCAACGGCGGCGCTGGTTTCAAAGACTTCGCTGGTTCCGCAGTAGTCCATGCCTTCGGTGGATTTGCAGCTCTCGCATGTGTTATCGTCCTAGGACCTCGGAAGGGCAAGTATACTAAGAATGGCATGAAGCCCATCCTGCCATCCAACCTACCACTCGCCACTATCGGCGTATTCCTCCTCTTCTTCGGATGGTTCGGATTCAACGGCGGTTCTGTTCTCTCAGCTGCTCCTGGACCTCTTGGACTGGTATTTACCACCACGACCCTCGCAGCTTGCACTGGCGCACTTGGCTCCATGTTCACCTCTTGGATCGTCCTCAAGAAGCCAGACCTTTCCATGGCTCTGAATGGATTCCTTGCTGGACTGGTAGGTATCACGGCTAATGCCGACATCGTATCGACCAACGGCGCTATGCTGATCGGACTGATTGCAGGTATCATCGTAGTGTTCTCCATCCTGTTCTTCGACAAGATCAAGATCGACGACCCAGTTGGAGCTATCTCCGTCCACGGTATCTGCGGTGTTTGGGGAATTCTGGCCTGTGCTCTGTTCGACACCACCGAGAGTGGCTTCACCATCGGTGGCCAACTTGTCGGAGTGCTCTCTGTAGCAGCTGCTGCCTTTATCTTCTCCATCATCGTATTCTCAATCATCAAGCTCATCATGGGCGTGCGGGTAGACGAAAAAGAAGAGCATGAGGGACTGGACATTGCCGAACACGGTTCCCCAGCATACAACGATTAATTTCTCATCATAATAACCACTAGCCGGGGGAGCATCGCTCCTCCGGCTTTTTTTATATCCTTTTTTATCTATCGAGTACTTTCCATCACCCCATAGCACGATCTATAGTCGCCCCAGATACTGAATGATCCCCTTTTCCTTATGCGCCTCCTGATCGTCGATAACTCCAACACACGGACGAAGTTTGCCCTAGCTGATGGCGATCAGCTCGACCCATGGCGTGCGATCATTGCCACTCCAGAAATCTCCCCGAATTCATTAGAGGAATGCCTCGCAGATATCAGCTGGGACGCTTCCATCATCAGTTCCGTGGTTCCCCAAAAAGCAGCTATCCTCGCATCATGGCTCGGCAATAAACCCTGCCATCAGCTCAGTCACCTCAGCAAACTTCCCATTGGTATCAACTACCCCAAGCCCGAGCAAATCGGCGCAGACCGTCTGGCCAACGCCGTCGGTGCCCACACCCTCTACGGCAGCCCCTGCATCGTACTCGACTTCGGCACTGCCGTAACCTTCGACGTCATCGCCCCAGCGGACGAACCCAATGAAGTGCAAGCCCCAGCGAACGACGGTGCGTCCGCGCAGCGGGCGGGAGAAGTGCAAGCCCCAGCGAACGACAGTGCGTCCGCGCAGCGGGCGGGAGGAGTGCAAGCTTCAAACCACCCCTCCTACCAAGGAGGCGTTATCGCCCCTGGCCTTGCCTCAATGACAGAGGGGCTGGCAAATCGTACCGCCCTGCTCCCCCACATCACACTGCAAGAACCTGAATGCGCTATTGGCAAATCAACTGAGCAGGCCATGCTGGCCGGAGCCGTCTATGGATACCGTGGTTTGGTGCGTGAAATTCTGCACAATCTCAACAAGGAATTTGCTAACGACCCGCTAGTTATAGCCACTGGCGGAGACGCCCCACTCATTACTCGTGGCTTGGATGAAATCGCTCATCTCGCTCCAGACCTCACCCTCGAAGGATTAAAAATCATCGCCCATCTGAATATATCATACCCATGAACCAAACAGCCCTACCCCTATCTCTCGGCATCGATTTTGGTGGCACCAGTGTCAAATTTGGAGTTGTCCAGGGACATGAAGTGATCGCCCAGGCGCCGGCCATCGCCACCGAGGATTTTAATGAAGCTCAACCCTTGATCGATGCCATCGTATACGTCATCGAGGATCTACGTGCCCACCACCCTGAAATTTGCGCCATTGGAGTAGGCGTGCCAGGATTTGTTGATTTCGAGACCGGCAATATCCACAACCTCACCAATGTCAAAGGCTGGACCAACATTGCCCTGCGAGATATTTTACAAGATCGCACAAAGCTTCCCGTGACTGTCGAAAACGATGCCAATTGCATGGCCTATGCCGAGTGGAAAGTAGGAGCAGGCATGGGCAAGGACCACTTAGTCTGCATCACGCTGGGCACGGGTGTGGGCGGCGGCATCATCACGCATGGCCACATGCTCCGAGGTGCTCATTCCGTCGCTGGAGAGCTTGGCCAGACATCGATTGATTACTCTGGGCGGAAGGGCGCTTACGGCAACCTCGGCTCACTCGAAGATTACATCGGCAACAACGAGATCGCCGCTGACGCTCGCCAAACCTACGCCAAGCATAACATTGATAAAAGTATTACAGAATGCACACCAGCGGCGCTCTCCCAAGCTGCAGCTCAGGGAGATCAAGTCGCAGTAGAAATCTGGCAAGGCATTGCCCAAAAACTCGCTTGCACCGTTGTCAACGCCTGCTGGCTTCTCAACCCTGCCGCTATTATCATAGGTGGAGGTGTTGCTAAAGCTGCCCATCTTCTCTTTGACCCACTTAAGGAAAGTATCCAAAAACAACTGGCCCCGGCTTTTCTCAATGGGCTAGAAATCATCCCCGCTCAATTTAGTAATGATGCGGGAATCATAGGAGCTGCCACCTTAGCGCGTGAGGAAGCAAGCAGCGTGAAGTAAAAAAGCAGGGTGGACACAGTTTTAACGTGCCATTTGCCCTGTTCATGCTTAACTTAAATGGACCTTTTCAATTTATCATGAGTCAAATCGGCAATCTCACCCTCGATCCTTCCGCCCCGTTTTTTATCCTCGGCCCATGCGCACTGGAATCTGAAGAATTTGCCTGGCAAATGGCACGCTCTCTCAAAGACATCGCTGAGCGCACTGGCATCCAGTTTATTTTTAAGGCCTCTTATGATAAGGCCAACCGCACTTCCGTAGACTCCTTCCGTGGCCCTGGTGTCGTCGAAGGTTGCCGCATCCTAGGCGAAATAGGTAAGGAACTCGGTCTACCTGTAACCACAGACATCCACACACCCGCGGAAGCCGCCATCGCGGCAGAGACCGTTGACTTCTTGCAGATCCCCGCCTTCCTCTGTCGCCAAACCGACTTACTGGAGGCCTGTGCTAAAACGGGACGTCCAGTGAATATCAAAAAAGGACAGTTTCTCGCTCCTTGGGATGTAAAGCCTATCGCCGGAAAGATGAAGGAATTTAACTGTGAGAATTTCTACATCACTGAACGTGGATCCACCTTCGGATACAACAATCTTGTGGCCGACATGCGCTCTCTTTATTGGATGCGTGACATGGGCATGAAAGTGATCTTTGACGCTACCCACTCTGTGCAACGCCCCGGTGGAGAGGGTGGCACAACCGGAGGAGACGGAGAGCTTGCCCCCGTTCTGGCAAGAGCCGCCATCGCCACCGGAGTAGATGGCGTTTTCATGGAAACTCACTTAGACCCTAAAAAAGCGTTTTCAGACGGTCCCAACCAAATTCCTCTTACCGATATCGAAGCCGTCCTTACCCGTTTGCTTGCCGTCCACCATGCAGCGCACAGCACCGATTAAATTTTAGATTCCAAACTCCAGAAGTCACCATCACTAAAATCTTCCATCATTGCACAGATACAAGCCGGCTCGCCCTGCTGTCATGCTGTGTCATTGGCATGATGAGCGTCTTGCTCACCGCATGCACGGACGACAAAAAACCTAAGGATCTTCAAACCAAGGAACTTCAAGAGTCAGAAAAAATCAAACAATCCGTGAAGGATCTCGCCGCATCGTCTGAACAAAAAGACGCCAAAAAGAAATCCAACATCGCCCTGCTAGGACAACTCCATAACGATACGATTTTAAGGCAGGTAAGACTACCTCGATACGATGAGAATTTTAACCCTCTCTCTCTGCTCCATGCAGAAAGAATGGAAGTGATCGGGGGCGAGACCATTGAGGCACGCGACGTCTCGCTGGAGCTTTACGATCAAGACGGCAGCGTCCAGGCACGCACCAAGGTCAGGCGTGCCATCTACCATGAAAACGACGCTATTCTTAAAGCAGAAGAAGCCATCTATATTAGCGGCGAAGACTTCAAGGCCTCTGGAACAGGCATGGTCTATGACATCAACACCGGACAAGGCTTCATCACTGGTCCTGCTTCATCCTTATTTTATCTTAAAGCGCTTAAGGCTTCAGACACAAAGCCCTAAGTCCCCTTACACGACACTCAATCCAAACCAAACCATGCAGCCTAACCACATCACTGAAAATGCCCGATGGGCATCCGCCACGATGGCTACTGCTGCGATGTTGATGGCACTGACCTGCGTGCTTACAGCAGCAACCCCTGAGCCACCATCCACGGAAAAACTGGATGCCATCGACAAGCATGCTGCGCCTATCGCTGAAAATAATGAAGCGCGTCAGCAGAAAGCAGAAAAAGCTATTCTGCATAGTGATGAGCGCTCTGCTGCGGCTGACCAAAAAATTCAGGCCTTCCTCAAACACAGCGGCCAAGACAAAAAGCTCGAACAAAATATACCAACCGAGCCAGTAACAGAGCTAACACAAGCCGACAATCAAACCAGTCCTGACGAAAAGACGGCAAATAAAGAGAAAGAGCTAAGCACCATCAAGATAGAGTGTGATGGCGGCATCTATTTCGACAACGAAGAAGGAATACTAGCCTATCTCAAAAACATCAGGCTTGATGAGTCTAACTCTGACTTCAAATTAAGGTGTAGTGATGAACTCAAAATCTTATTCGACAACAGCCCCAAGGAGGAAAAAAAGAACAATGCACCCAAGGGAGCCGAGCCTCAAAAAACAGAGCCGATACCAGAGCAAAAAGACAGCAGCTTTTCGGAACTCGGAGATCTCCAAGAAATCATCGCCACAGGAAGCGTCAAAATCCTTGGGAAAAATAGTGATGATCAACCCTTTCTCGCTTCCGGTAACATAGCCAGCTACAATGCAAAAACTGGTGAAATGATTCTTAAAGGAGGGCGCCCCACGCTTCAACAGAGCGCCAATGAATACCTTCAGGCCGGAGAGGATGGCCAATGGATTAGAATACAAATGAAAGACAAGGATATCGAAAGCATTATCACCAGCAAGGGAAAGTGGGTAATGCAAGCTGTCACCCAAAAAGAATCTCGCTAAAAAAGAATCTAGCTACACGAACAACGATGCCAGAAACCACAACAGACGCTTCAACAACTGAGCAGCAGCCAGCTCTCGCCCCACCATCAGATCACACGACTCTGCATCTGGATACAGGGACGCGCCGAAGCTCACCAACACTACTAGAAGCTCGCGGTTTAATGAAAACCTATGCTGGCCGCACCGTCGTCAATAATGTCAATCTGAGTGTGCGAGAAGGTGAAATCGTTGGCCTCCTTGGCCCCAATGGAGCTGGTAAAACCACCAGCTTTTATATGATCGCCGGCCTCATCCCCGCTGATGCCGGAGTGGTCAGTTTCTCAGGCAATGATATTTCAACGCTACCCATGCACAAACGCGCCAGACTAGGCATGGGCTACTTGCCCCAAGAAGAATCCATCTTCCGTCACCTCAGCGTGCTCGACAACCTCCTCGCTGTGCTCGAGACCCGTAAAGATATCAGCCGCAAGGAGCGCCATCACCGAGCTGACCAATTACTTGAGCGCTTTAATATTTCCAAGCTGCGAGATTCTGAAGCCCTCTCACTTTCCGGAGGTGAAAAGCGCCGCCTTACCATCGCACGATCTCTGTGCACAGACCCCACTCTACTCATGCTCGATGAGCCTTTTAGTGGAGTTGACCCGATCGCCGTAGGTGACATTCAAACCATCGTACGAGACTTACGTGAGCAAGATGGGCTTTCCATCTTAATTACCGATCACAATGTGCGTGAAACCCTGCACATTACCGACCATGCTTATTTACTGCATGAGGGGCAACTCATCCTCGAAGGCGAAGCCAAAGATATTGCCACTAACCCCCTCGCTCAAAAACATTACCTTGGCGAGGATTTTGTGCTTTAATCATCATACCACTCATCACAGTCCAATTTTAGATACTCATTTATTTCGCAGCTAAATGCTGCATAACACAAACAAGAAAGGAAAAAACAAATATGCAATCAGCTAATGCTAATACGCAAATTACTATTACCGTACGTCACGAAGAAGTCACCGATGCCCTGCGCGATTACGCCACCAAGAAAATCCAAGGTCTACACCTAGATTACCCCAAAATCATCGAGGCCAAAGCCATTCTCGATGCGCACAAAAACCGACATCATGCTGAAATCATTCTCTTCTGCGCCAACCACATCGTCATCGACGCCTCGACTGAGAGCAAGGACATGTATGCTGCTATTGATGAGACTATCGACAAAATAGCCCGCCGTATGCGCAAGCACAAAACTCGCTTGCTCAGAAAGCACCGACCTAACAGAAGAAAAGATACGATTCGCCATCTTGACGAAAAAGTTTTTGCTTCCGATGTCCTTGATAAAATTTCCTCAGCGGAAGAGCCGGAGGCTGATCCAGAACCCATGATCATTCATCGTGAGGCATACCGCTTGCGCACCTTACTTAAGGAGGAAGCCATCATGGAACTTGAGCTCTCAGAAAAGCCTTTCATCGTATACAACAACGAGCGTCGCAATGTGATGCAAATTCTCTACCGCCGCCAAGACGGAGATTATGCCATCATTGAGCCTTAACTAGATTAAGCGACCAAACAAACAGGGGCTCCTTAACGGGACGCCCCTTTTTTGGGCCTCAATTTTGGACTCTTGTAGATGACACCAAAACAAAAACATCTTTAAACTAAAGCCCCTTAGTTGGATCAAGTTGCTCAGTTTCCTCGGGTTGCCCTCCTTGATCCTGTTTCTCAACTACATCAGCAGTCTCTGAGGCCTCAACGTCGATCGGCTTATCTAGCTCACTCACCTTATCTACTACCACTGCTTCGCTAGTAACTGCTGCTGCCTTGCCTTCATTCTCACCCGGAGAATTTCTACCCGACATTCATGTAGGAATACCGCATGCAGGCAAAATCCATAACTGCATGGAGAAATAGAGGCCAATAAAACCGACAAATAACCAAATACTGTTCATCTCTATATGTGTTTGTTTAACTTTTTTATTCCTGCCGGTTGCGCATGTTATGCGCAACCATCGTAAAGAAGGCATTCAGCTCAAGCTTGATGGACGCTGGAACATTGGTTTCATCCATCGCCTCGTCCATAAGTTCCAGCCAGCGCACAGCCTCGGCTTCACCAATGGAGAAGGGAGCGTGCCGCATCCTCAAGCGTGGATGGCCACGTTTAGCTTGATAGCGTGGATCATTGCCAAAACGAAATAACAAGAAGTCACGCAAACGTTCTTCCGCCCCTGCGAGGTCCTCTTCAGGATACATCGGGCCGATCAAAGGATCTTGTTTAATTCTTCGGTAAAAAGCGGCCACCATCTTGGTGAATCCGGCTTCACCGAGAATGGTATAAATGACTGCTTCGTCCATGGTGATTGATTATTTAGCAGTCATCTGACAAGAGACCAGCTTTCTATTACTCGCCTTGACGAGCTGAGGCCTTGAGACGAAGAGCGTTGAGGGCAATGAAACCTGTGGCATCATCCTGATTATATGCCTCCTCGGCGCCACCTTCCATGGTAGCAACATCCTCCGAGTAAAGTGTAAGTGGCGAGCGGCGTCCTGCTTGCAGGCAATTTCCTTTGTAAAGCTTGAGTCTCACCTCACCGCACACCGTCTTTTGTGTCTCGGTAACTAGGGCCTGAATTGCATCTCGCTCAGGAGCAAACCAAAATCCGTTGTAGACCAATTGCGAGTATTTGGTGATCAAGCTATCACGCACATACTGTGCCTCACGATCCACAGTTAATGTCTCCAGGTCTCGGTGCGCCGCAAGAATGATGGTGCCTCCAGGAGTCTCGTAAACACCGCGTGATTTCATGCCGACAAAACGGTTTTCGACAATATCGATACGGCCTATGCCATGTTTGCCACCCAGGAAATTCAACACCCGCATGACACCATAGGGGCTGAGTAAGGTATAGCCGTCCTTGTCGCCCTCTACCTTGAAGTCACCCAAGTCCTCAATGATCTGAGCCAACCCATCATACTTGAGACCTATAATATTACCCTTCTCAAACAAAAACTCAACATACTCGGGAGTATCTGGAGCTTCCTCAGGAGAGACAGAGAGCACATACATATCACGATCGGCTTCACCAGTAGCATCATACCAAGTGTCCTCAAGCGCTCCTGCTTCAAAAGAAATATGCAGTAAATTACGATCCATCGAGTATGGCTTCTTCTTCGATGCAGTGACATCAATCCCATGCTCTTCACAGTAGGCGATCATCTCTGAGCGACCGGGGAACTGGGCACGGAACTCAGCATCACGCCATGGAGCAATCATCTTAATATCTGGTGCGAGGGCAGCGACGGAAAGTTCGAATCTCACCTGATCATTGCCTTTACCCGTTGCTCCGTGAGCAATGGCATCTGCACCCTCCTTGATAGCCACATCTACCATTCCTTTCGAAATACATGGGCGAGCAATTGAGGTTCCCAGCAGATAACGACCTTCATAAAGGGCATTAGCTTGAAACATAGGATAAATATAATCAGCGGCAAATTCCTCTTTCAGGTCTCCGATGTAACACTTACTAGCACCCGTGCTCAGCGCCTTTTCCTCGAGCCCATCAAGCTCCTCTCCCTGGCCAACATCAGCACAGTAAGCGATGATTTCAGCATTATACTTTTCCTTAAGCCAAAGAAGGAGAACTGAGGTATCTAAACCTCCTGAATATGCGACGACGATTTTCATAGTGATATTGCGTTATTGGTAAAATCTATCCCGGCCCTACATACCGTGAGATGCGCGGAGAAAAGCATATTCAGCCCTAAGAGACAAGAGTCAAGATAGTCCAGCGATGACAGATCTTTAACGTGCTCTCTCAATCCTCTGTTTGTCTGCCGTCCTCAGCAGGAGTGGTTTGCTCCTGAGTGGAAATAGCTGGTGCCGATTTGCTGGTGGGGAGCACCTTGCGGATCAGCTTCTTCAAGCCCCCCTCAGCAGCTAGTTCAGCGGCTTCGGCATCACGCATTGCCTTTTCCCATGCGGGAGCAAAACCAGGCGCCTGCTCTCTCATCACACTGACCGCATTCTCCATCATCTGAAGGTGACGTAATTCCGCACGCCCAGGCTTCTGCTTGGCCACGTTGAGATTAGACCTCAAATTCTCATTCTGCTCACGTAGCTCGATGAGATCAGCCTCAAGCTGATCATTGCCCTTGGCATTGATTTTAAGCTGGGTGTTAAGATGCCCCTGAAGCTCTTTGTTTTCCTCCTGCAAACGCTTCTTTTCGCTGCGCAGCATGCTGATGTCCTTGCGCATCAGCCTCCAGACCATGACGAGTAAAAATAACCCGACAACAAGTCCCCAAGTAAAGGGCTCCGAGATGATCAGCATGAATGTTTCCATTGATTAAGAATAAGTAACTCAGATCATTTTCCAAGGACTATCCTCATGCAGCAAGTAGCCTAGCGCTAGGAACTCGCCTGCCTGTATGATTGGTAGTTCTGATAGGTCAAAAAACCGAAGATCACCAATCCAAAGATAGAGCCCATGGACAGCAGTAAAAGCATGCACCCAGCGCCCGCGATCATGCCAATCTGGTGCATTTTTTTGCGGGATTTGATGATCTGTTCCATAAACTGGCCGCCGTCTAGTGGGAAAATCGGGATGAGGTTTAACAGAGACCACCAAACGTTGACCCAAATCAATGAATTCAAAAATCCGTAGATCGGTCGATTGTCAGGAAAAATGCTCACCATATCCTGATGGAAGATATTCGTGTATTTGAGGTAATACTGCAATCTCAGCAAAGCCTCTGGCGCCGGAAAAATAACAAACAGACAGGCAATGCTGACAACCGCAAGTAAGAGACCCGCACCTGGGCCTGCTAGTATCATCAAGCAGCGGTTTTTTCGATCTAAGCGGCCCCCTTGCTGGTAGGCAAGACCACCCAATGCCCAAAGCCTGATCCATACCTGGCCGCCTCCACGTTTCGACCCAGTGAGGGCATGTCCCAGCTCATGCACTAGCACGGAAACAAAACCAGCCATCATGAAAAGAACCACCCCCAAGTAATCTCCAGGGTAATTTCTCTGCAAGGCGTTAAGCCCACCACCAAGGAAAGCCATCGTTAGCCAAAACCATGGCTCAACGACGATAGGAATGCCAAATAAAGTAAAACGTAACATGAACTTAGTGACTTAGATTAACTCTTAGCAGCAGCCAATAGGTTAGCTGCAGAAACCAGCGCCTTGAGGCCAGCCATTTCGATAGATGGGTCGACACCACAGCCCCACACTAAGGTTTGATCATCCAGACTCTTCAGCTGAATGTATGCCGCGGAATCAGCATCAGATCCACCGCGAACCGCATGAGACCTGTAATCAGTGAGCGTGAAAGTTTTCAAATCCACTTGTTCAAGCGCATGCACAAATGCGTTGATCGGACCATTACCTAAACCGCTGATTTTTTTGAGTTCCCCATTGATTGAAATATCAGCATGGCATGCCACCTCTCCTTTATTGCCAGCATGATGATCTAGCTCATAGTCACGCAAGGCCAAGGGCTCATCTAGATTGACAAACTTATCGAAAAACACCTCGCGAATCTCATCTGGTGTTAGCTCACGCCCCAACTCATCAGCCAATGCATACACTAACATGCCGACCGTCGGATGCATTGTTTTGGGTAAATCAAAGCCGTGCTCACGATCTAGCACATAGGCCACGCCTCCTTTGCCGGACTGGGAGTTAATACGGATAATCGCCTCGTAGGAACGGCCGATATCTTGAGGATCAATCGTCAGGTAAGGGACCGCCCAGGGTGTATCAGCATCCTCTTCAAGCTCCTTCTTACGGAGATCCAAGCCCTTTTTAATAGCATCCTGATGGGATCCAGAGAATGCAGTGAAAACCAGTTCCCCTGCGTATGGATAACGTTCAGGAATACTCATGCGCGTAACCCGCTCGTATACGGCACGGATCTCTGGCAGATCAGAAAAATCAAGCCCCGTCTCAATACCATGGCTGTTCATGTTGAGTGCCACGTTGGCAATATCAAGATTGCCAGTGCGTTCGCCATTGCCGAAGAGCGTGCCTTCAACACGATCTGCGCCAGCCATCAAGCCGAGCTCTGTGGCTGCAGTTCCGGTGCCACGGTCGTTATGGGTATGCAGAGAAACAAGAACCGAGTCCCTGCGCTTAAGGTTTCGGCCCATCCACTCAATCATATCTGCATGTATGTTAGGTGTAGTCCACTGCACCGTATCGGGCAGGTTGATAATCATCTTGTGCTCTGGGCTAGGCTGCCAGACATCGATCACGGCATTACAGCACTCCAAGGCAAAATCTAGTTCGGTATCAGAAAATGACTCCGGAGAATACTGCAGCATGATTTCCGTCTCTGGAATCAACGGGGCTAATTCTTTGACAAGCTTCGCGCCATCCACAGCAAGCTGCTTGATTTCCTCACGGCTGGCATTGCCAAAAGTAACTCGTCGCTGCAATGGTGAGGTGGAATTATAAATATGCACAATAACACGCTTGGCTCCCTTGATGGCCTCAAATGATCTGCGGATCAGGTGCTCTCGAGTCTGCACCAAAAGCTGAATGGTCACATCATCGGGGATCAAGTCATTCTCTATTAAGTGACGGCAAAAGTTGAACTCGGTGTCAGCGGCAGAGGGAAAACCAATTTCAATTTGCTTAAAACCTATGCGGCAGAGGAGCTGAAAGAACTCGAGTTTTTCCTCAATCGACATCGGCACCGGCAGAGCTTGATTGCCATCACGTAAGTCCACACTCGCCCAGACAGGGGCACTGGTAATGGTCTGATCAGGCCATTTTCTGTCAGGCAGGTCCACCGCTGGAAATGCACGGTATTTGTGGATGCTTTCGCTCTTCATGACGCGGTTTGATGCGGTTTTTTGAGTGAAATTGCAAGCTTCAAGCGCCAGCCTGATAGTATTCTTCCCCTATCGATGCACTTTTCCTACTTGTCGGCATGATAAATGAGGGGCATCTTGCTGGTAGTTATGAAACAGAATCTTCTTTTAACCTTACTTACCACGGGCATCGCCTGCTTAGGCTTGAGCTCTTGTGGCACCGGACCCTCTATGAGTGGCAGCAGCCTCTCGGCTTATCAGTCATACAACCGCCCAGCTAGCCTTCCCAGCAATCAATCCAAGGTCAGGGTCAAGGTATCAACCAGCCACCAGATGGTTTACGTCATGGAGGGATCCAAAGCGCTACTTGTCATGCCGGTCTCGGTCGGCACTGCATCAACCCCAACGCCCAAAGGGCATTTCCGTATTTTCCGAAAGGTTCAAAAACATCGCGCCAACAGCCACGGCTATGCCTACCAGGGCAATAAAGTGCGCCGATGCTACCTGCGCAGCAAGCCCTCAGGCTGGAGTTTTAAGGGCACCCCGATGCCCTACTGGTGTGAGTTCAAAACCCACTACGGCTTCCATACCGGCTGGATGAAACACCGACCATGCACCCATGGCTGCATCCGCATGCATGAGAACCTTTCACCTAAATTCTTTAACTTGGTCAAAAATGGCACTCCCGTCTATATTGCTCACTCGCTGCCTGAAGATGCAAGCTTAGGCAAAAATGTGCCCCGCCCGCCAGATGCTGGACCACTGCCCAACTACCCAACATCGATGATGCTTAGCGATGGCTATTTCCATCGCCACAGTAAGCCGACTTATAACTAAGCTGTAACTAGCCTGTTTGGCACGCTAAAGCTAAGGATAGAAAATCTTCGTATGTTGGCTGCCAGCCCAAGCTCTTGAGCTTGGAGTTGGAAACACGTTTACTGCTATTGCCACGCTTACGCTTCACCTTCCCTTGCCGCTGTCCGGGCATTGGCACACCAAAGTGTTCTGACAGAGCCATGAAGCAATCAAACTGACTTACAGGTTCTGCTGTAACATTGTAGATCTCACCACTGGGGAATGATTCCATGGTGGCCAGTAGTATCATGGCATCAGCTACATCATCGCGGTGGACAAAATTCATGATTCGCTCACCGCGACCATCGATCTTGGCTTCACCGGACAAGACACTCTTCAAGACGTGACATCTACCGGGACCATAAAGTCCCGATAAGCGGGCTACCACCCCCCCTGCCTGAAGCACCAATTGCTCAGTTTCCCTGAGAACTTGAGCCGTTGGGCTAGTAGGGTTCGCCTCGCTGGCCTCGCTTACTATGGAATGATCTTCCTGAGGATAGACCGACGTGCTTGAGGTGAAGATAAAACGTGTATTGGGATATCGCCTCAATAGGCTACGGCAGCCTTCAAGATAAACCTTTCGATAAGACTCTTCCCCGCCACCACCTGAAGCAGCGCAGTGAATGATCAGGTCATAGCCATCGGGCAAAGCCGCTACGTCATCTGCTGATGAAAGGTCACAGGCAATGGCTCCGTCAGTACCACTTCGGTTCAGCTTGCTCACCTGCCAACCGCCAGCTTCAAACTTGCTTTCGAGAGCACGCCCCAAAAATCCATAACCAGCAATGAGCACCCTTGCCATTAATCTTGCATGTTAATGCCCAACAATTCCTCGGTAGCTTCACGAGGACGTGCTGTCATGATATCGGGCTTACCACTGGTCACCAATACGGTGTGCTCAAAGTGGGATGAGTTCTTGCGGTCATTGGTGATGACTGTCCAGCCATCGCTAAGAATGGTAACCCCTGCCACCCCCGCGTTCACCATCGGCTCAATAGCCAAGACCATACCAGGACGCAGCTTGGGAGATCTTCCCGATGGTCGATAGTTGGGGACTTGTGGCTCCTCATGCAGATTACGCCCAACACCATGACCGACAAATTCTCTTACCACCGTGAAGCCATGAGGCTTTACGTGAGCCTCGACAGCTCCGCAAACGTCAGCGAGCAAGTTACCCGGCCGCGCTTGATCAATCGCATCGTAAAGAGACTGCTCAGTGGCACACATCAGCCGCTTGGTTTCTAGGTCAATCTCGCCAGCCGGAACCGTTGTTGCATTGTCTCCAATCCATCCCCCCTTGGTAATACCAACATCAATTTTAAGAATATCACCTGGCTTAATGACTGTATCTGAGCCAATGCCATGAACCACCTCCTCATTGCGAGAAATACAAATTTGACCGGGAAAACCACGGTAGCCGAGAAAAGCGCTTTTGCAGTCACGCTCCCTCATCAGCTCTGCTGCATAAGCATCGATCTCCGCCGTTGTCTTACCGGGTTGCACCGCCTTCGCACAAAGCTGAAGAATCTCACTGGCAGTCTCACAGGCGACACGCATCCTCTTGATGTCAGCTGCGCTCTTGATCGGTATTCTTATTTTCTTGGCCATAGCTTATTTGGGCGTATTTGGAATTCCCTGTTTATCTCGTTGAGATGGATGACGAAGGGATACGCTCTTTAACCAGGATGAAAAGAAAAAAGCCAACTGAACTACCTCAGCCCAAACCACACGGAACAAACTTGAATAGCTCTGATTCGATTGTTTTACTTTCGGCGTATAAAGTAATTTAAGTTTTCAAGCTCAAGGGCCAAATCTACGTTGTTCACTGTCACCTCAGCGGGCACTTCAAGTACGACTGGTGAGAAATTAAGAATGCCTTGTATGCCCGCTTGAATGAGATTGTTAGCAACTTGCTGAGCAAAGTTCGCAGGAACGCACAGCACAGCCATTTGAACTTTATTCTCCCTGATAAAATCTTCCATCCCATCTGTCGAATGCAAGGGCACAGGAATATCTCTATCTCGCAAGCTTTCGGCTGCAGAGTCAAATGCCGCTAACATTTCGTAACCCTCTTTTTTAAAGCCGTCGTATCTTAGCAAAGCGCGCCCTAAATTCCCTGCTCCTACCATAATCACGGGCTGAAATTTAGCCCGACCCAGACCTTCGTGGATAGCCTTGCGAAGGGCCTCTACGGGATAACCTCTGCCACGGGTTCCAAAAGTGCCGAAGTATGCCAAATCACGTCTCAGCTGAGATGGCTTCACTCCTGCTGCAGTAGCCAAGGCCGCAGAGCTGACCATTTCCCGGCCATTCTCGTGCAGCCGCTCTAAACAGCGGCCATACAGCGATATCCGGTAAATTGACTTTTGCGGTATTTCAACTTTATCCACAGACTAAGCATGAGCAACGGATCCACCCAGGTCAAGAAGTGAAACGATCCCGAGCAACACCCGATTTCAATGAATTACCGATTGATTAAATTGGTAATCTCAAGCGCGAGGTCGAGCGCTGCGGCTCCTTGCTGCCCTGAAACTGCGGGTGCAGAACCAACGCGAGCGCATTCGACAAAAGCCGCCAACTCACGTTTAAGGGGTTCACCTTTTTCTACATTCACCTCCACTTTTTCAATACCAGCCGCACCCATGCGATACATTTCAGCGCTCTGCTCTTGGTAGTCGAGTGACAAATAACAATCCCCCTGAAACACTCTGATCTTGCGCATTCTCTCAGGACTGATTCGGCTTGAGGTCACATTCGCCACGCAACCATTCTCAAACCGTATACGCGCATTGGCAATATCCTCACGAGAAGTCATCACCGGCACACCAACCGCATCGACACTCTCAACGGGAGATTTTACCAGGTGTAAAATGATCTCCAAATCATGAATCATGAGATCCAGCACCACGCCGATATCGATGCTTCGGTTTGGAAATGGTGAAAGCCGGTGAGCTTCGATAAACGTTGGCTCTGTGAGTCGGTCCTCCAATTCCTTCATGACTGGATTGAAACGTTCAATATGACCTACCTGAAGTATTTTCCCGCACCGCTGTGAAGTTTCAATCAATGCGCGCGCATCATCCAGTGAATCGGCAATGGGCTTTTCCATAAGGACATGCACGCCTTTTTCCATGAGCTGACAACCTACCTCTCTGTGGGCAATGGTGGGAACGGCAACGGTAGCTGCGTCAACGGTCTCAGCGAACTTATCCAGCGAATCAACAGCCACGGCACCAAATTCGGCCGCGACCGACTCGGCCAGAGACTTATCCCGGTCATAGATTGCCACCAGATCGACACCATCTAAAAGGGAAAAAACCCTCGCATGGTTCCTGCCCATCGCTCCTGCCCCCGCAACTCCTGCACGTAATTTCATGCGCACAGACCTAATCGAATCTCTCGGCGATGGCAAGGCTCATGGTCAGGCTCTACACATCACAATCTTCACTTATACCAGACTGGCCAGTATGCCATGGCATACACGCAGAACAAAGTTTCCTAAAAACCATACTTTTACGCTGGAAAAAACACTCAGCTCGCTTAGATTGACTTGTATTGTTCTTGCGACAATTTAAACCAGCTCCCTCCCTACCTCCTATATCCTGCGCTTTCTACAACCATGAGCCTACACGCACAACTATCACCAGAAGCTGAGGCACGCCTCCGTGCCCAGCAGCGCAATTCTACCATTACGAGTATCATCATCTCCATTCTATCCGTGGTGCTCATTGGTATTCTCCTGCTCTGGATTCTGCTACCAACGGTTGAGACCTTCACCCCGGAAATCGTCTCCTACCAGTCCGGTGCAGAAGATGAGCAAAAAATCACCAAACGGGAAATGACGCGTGCCGTAGAGCGCAAACCTTCAGCACCATCGAGCTCAATGGCCAAAGTGATCGCCGCCAATACAACCTCCCTCACCGCCGTTCCTATACCTGATGTGGACACGCCCGATCCGTCTGCTGATTTTGGCGATGGCAATGACTTTGGAGATGGCTGGGGAACCGCAGAAGAAGATGGTGCTGGATTTTCAAGCATACCCGCAACCATGCGTGAGCGATGCTCAAAAGAAGACCGCCTGCAACGACTCGCCAACAACGGCGGCAACGAAGAATGTGAGGAAGCCGTGATGAAGGCTCTGCGCTGGATCAAAAGCAAACAAAACCCCGATGGCAGTTGGGAAGCCAAATACAGGGTCGCAATGACAGGTTTTTCCGTCCTTGCCTACCTTGGACATTGCGAAACCCCAAACTCTGAAGAATTTGGTGACTCTGTTACCAGAGGCATTTTATACCTCGTCGATAAAGGCATGAAAGATAATGGCCTGCTCCGCGATGGCTCTAAGGGTCATGGATGGGTATATGAACACGGCATCGCTACCTACGCTTTAGCTGAGGCCTACACCTTCTGCAATAAGCTTGGCATCAATATTCCCAATCTCGACACAGTCACCAAACAAGCAGGCGATGCCATCATGGAGGGCCAAGCCCGCAGTGGCGGCTGGGTCTACAACTTTGATGCAGGCTCAGATGATGGTGATAACTCAGTGGGCTTTTGGCAAATCCAGGCACTGAAAGCCTGTAAACATACAGGACTGTGGGAAAAGAAGTCTTTCGACAAGGTCATTGATAACGCTCTTGATTACCTTGCGGACGTGCAAGGAAGTAACGGAGCCATTGGTTACAGAAAGAGTGCCTCAAGAAGTCCGGAGCTGACAGGCGGAGGTGTGCTTGCCTACCAAATGTGGGACAAGAGCAGTGATTCAGTCGTTCGCGATGGCATTAAATACATCAGAAAAAACACTGAATTTGATTGGGAGGATGAAAGCTCTAACCTCTACTATCATTATTATAACGCTCAGGCGATGATCAACCGAGGCGGCGATGATTGGGACGATTACAATGCGCTATTCCGAGACAAATTACTCGCAGCACAAAATGAGGATGGATCATGGTGGCGTGGAGAAAAAGTCCACCACGGAGCCAACGGCCCACACATGGCCACCTGCCTGGCAACGTTCATGCTTGAGGTCTATTACCGTTTCCTGCCTGCTACAGGTCTGAAAACACGATAGCCATGACATTGGCCGACTTGGCCTTGTCCCAGCAGCGCTCAAATGGATAGCAACCATATCCCAGTAGCCCTGACCATCGCCGGTTCAGACTGTTCTGGCGGGGCAGGCATCCAGGCGGACCTGAAAACATTTCTCAACCACCGCGTTCAAGGCCTCAGTGCGGTGACTTGCATCGTTGCCGAGACACCGCTAGAGGTGCGCCATATCGAACAGGTTCAAGAATCGACACTCGAGGCCCAGCTCAACATTCTCTCAGAGAGTTATCCCATTAGCGCTGCCAAAACGGGACTGCTACCATCACAAGCGAGCATTCATAGTGTGGCAAAGGTATTGATAAAAAGCGGGATTCCGCTCGTTGTTGATCCCGTGATGATCGCCTCAACAGGCTCAAGCCTGACAGAGGAAAACACACTTCACGCCTTGACCCATCAACTACTTCCCTTGGCAACACTGGTCACCCCCAACATCCCTGAAGCTGAAGCCATTCTACAACGCAGCATTCAATCTGAAGACGAGCTTGTCACAGCCGCTCGTGATATTGCCCAATGCTATGGAATCTCATGTCTTGTCAAAGGCGGGCACTTGTCAGGTGATGCCGAGCGTCTCGACGTATTATGGCATGCTGACCACGCTCATCACTTTCGGCATCCATACATTGCACTACCCGACGGCATGCACGGCACCGGATGCACCCTATCTGCCGCCATCACCGCGGGCCTAGCCCACAAGAAGGAAATGACAGAGGCTGTCAGCGATGCCATCGCCTACCTGCAGCAACTTATTAAAAACGCCCACACTTGGGAACATAATCATCACAGTATATGCTGCCTGGCTTGGCTTTGACGCCCGTCAGCCAGTCATACTTAGTTGAGATTAAATTTGTTGGGCGGATTTCCGCTGAGAAATTGAGGTTTTTGGCCTCAGAGCATGAAGCTTAAAGGAATAACATTGACCTCATCGCAGGTTCCTTTAAACACCCGCGCGTCAAATCTTTTCCATCATGAGCCAAGAAACCATTATCTACACCCAAACAGACGAGGCCCCGGCACTAGCCACCTACTCTTTCCTGCCTATCGTTCAGGCATTCACCAAACCATCAGGAGTCAACGTAGAGACCCGCGATATTTCACTAGCCGCTAGGATTCTCTCGCAATTTCCAGACAGGTTAAATGAAGAGCAAAAAACCAGCGATGCTCTAGCTGAGCTCGGCGAACTTGCCAAAACACCCGAAGCAAACATCATCAAGCTGCCCAATATCTCAGCCTCTGTTCCACAAATGGAAGCGGCTATCGTAGAACTCCAAGCAAAGGGATTTGATATTCCAAACTATGCAGATGCAGAAGATGTATACGCCAAGGTCAAAGGCTCAGCGGTCAATCCCGTGCTCAGAGAGGGAAACTCTGATCGCCGTGCACCCAAAGCCGTCAAGGAATATGCCAAGGCCAACCCGCACCGCATGGGCGCATGGAGTGCTGACTCAAAGTCTCACGTAGCGTGTATGTCCAGTGGTGACTTCCGCTCCAATGAAAAATCAGTCACCGTTGAAAACGCGACCGATGTCCGCATTGAGCATACCGCGACTGATGGCACCACCACCGTTCTCAAGGAAAGCACCCCACTACTCGCAGGAGAAATCATCGATGCCACATGCATGAGTAAAAAAGCGCTACTGAAATTCCTCGAGGAGCAAATTGCAGACGCAAAGGACCAAGGTGTTCTCTTTTCGCTTCACATGAAAGCCACCATGATGAAGGTCTCCGATCCCATCATCTTTGGCCACTGTGTTGCCACCTTCTTCAAAAACGTCTTTGAAAAACACGGTGAAATCCTCTGCCAAGCCGGCGTTGATCTAAAAAATGGTTTCGGCGACCTGCTCACCAAAATCCCCTCACTTCCAGAACATGAGCAAGCAGCTATTATAGCCGACATTCAGGAAGCGTATTCAAATGGACCCGCGCTTGCCATGGTCAACTCTGACAAGGGAATCACCAACCTTCACGTGCCAAGTGACATCATTGTGGACGCCTCCATGCCCGCCATGATCCGCACCTCAGGCCAAATGTGGAATGCTGCCGGTGACACTCAAGACACCAAGGCGGTCATTCCCGACTCCTCCTACGCCGGCATCTACCAAGCCACCATCGATTTCTGTAAAGAGCACGGTGCTTTTGATCCTACAACCATGGGCACGGTTCCCAACGTTGGCCTCATGGCTCAAAAAGCCGAGGAATATGGATCCCACGATAAGACCTTCGAAATCCCAGCAGATGGCACTGTTCGTATCATCGACACCGATGGCAACACCCTCATCGAGCACGACGTCGAACAAGGCGACATCTGGCGTGCTTGCCAAACCAAAGACGCGCCGGTCGAAGACTGGGTCAAACTCGCCGTCAATCGTGCCCGCGCCACCAACTCACCTGCCGTATTCTGGCTTGATGAATGCCGCGCTCACGATTCCCAAATCATTACCAAAGTCGGCCAATACCTCGGTGATCACGACACCGATGGCCTAGAAATTCATATCATGACACCCATCGAAGCAACCGAGTTCACCCTCGCACGTTGCAAGGCGGGTGAGGATACCATTTCTGTTACTGGCAACGTTTTGCGCGACTACCTCACAGACCTCTTCCCCATCCTTGAGCTCGGCACATCTGCCAAGATGCTATCCATCGTGCCACTGATGAATGGTGGCGGCCTGTTTGAAACAGGAGCAGGTGGTTCTGCACCCAAGCACGTGCAGCAATTCAGCGCAGAAAATTATTTGCGCTGGGATTCCCTGGGGGAATTTTTAGCTCTAGCCGTTTCACTCGAGCACCTGTCAGCAAAGTTTGGCAATGCCAAAGCACAGGTTCTTGCCGAGGCTCTCGACACAGCGACTGGGCAGTTCTTGCTCAATGACAAGTCCCCCACTCGTAAGCTCGGCGGCATCGACAACCGAGGCTCTCATTTCTACCTAGCCCTTTATTGGGCGGAGGCGCTGACGGCTCAGACAGCAGACGCTGAGCTAGCCTCAATCTTCAAGCCCGTTGCCACTGTGCTGAAGGAGAATGAAAGCAACATTATCGAGGAGCTCATCGCCGTGCAAGGATCCCCTGTCGATACCGGTGGCTACTATAAGATGGACGACTCGCTGACTGAGGCAGCTATGCGCCCCAGCCAGACTCTCAACGATATCTTGGCAAATATCTGACCCCTCGATATCACCCAGCTCAGCCCTCTTACTCAATCAAGCCAGCCCGCAGGCTGGCTTTTTCATGCCCTCCACCCCCCAAACATTGACAATCTATCCCGTTTCTGCCCACCTTTCTGCGGCTATTCAGATTAGCCACCCTCTCTATTTTCTAACACCAACTGTCTACTAATACCATGTATGATCTCATTGTCATCGGCGGCGGCCCTGCCGGATATGTCGGAGCCATTCGCGCTGCCCAACTCGGAAAAAATGTTGCCGTTATCGAAGCGGACCGCGCTGGAGGCACCTGCCTCAACTGGGGCTGCATTCCTACCAAGGCACTTCTCAAGAATGCTGAACTCTACCAAACGCTAACTAAAAAAGCAGACACCTTCGGTATTTCTTTCGATAATCTATCCTACGATTGGTCAAAGGTCGTTGGCCGCTCACGCCAAGTCTCAGAACGCCTCGCAGGCGGTATCGAGTTCCTCTTTAAGAAAAACAAAGTCGACTATATCCGAGGCTTTGGAGACCTCATAGATAGCAATCATGTCGAGGTCACTGCCGCTGACGGCTCCAAGCAGCTCCACGAAGCTGCCAACATCCTAGTTGCCACTGGATGCAAAAGTCGTGAACTTCCACCACTCCCATTCAATGGCACTTCCGTCATCAGCTCCAAGGAAGCCATGGTTCTCAAAAAACAACCAGCGAGCATGGTCATCATTGGCGCTGGCGCAATTGGCGTTGAGTTTGCCTACGTTTACAACGCATACGGCACCAAGGTCACCATCATCGAGATGCAGTCAAACCTCCTTCCTGTTGAAGATGAAGAAGTCGGTCAGGAACTTCAAAAATCCTTCACCAAACAAGGAGTCCGCAGCCTAACAGATACCAAGTGTGTAAACTTCCAAGATAATGGCGACTCGGTATCCATTGATGTCGAAGGCCCCAAAGGGAATGAAACGATCACCGCCGACGTTTGCCTTGTTGCCATTGGTGTTGCTCCCGTTCTTCCTGGCGGGATTCAGCCTGAGCTCGATGATCGTGGTTTCATCAGCGTTGATGACCGCTACCAGACCTCTATTGAAAATGTTTACGCCTGTGGTGATATTTCAGGTCCTCCTTGGCTTGCCCATACTGCAAGCTTCGAGGCAGTTCAGTGTGTCGAAGGCCTTTTTGTAGATGGCCACACCCCACGTCAGCTAGGCAACTTCCCAGGCTGCACCTACTGCCACCCACAGGTCGCCTCGGTTGGCAAAACCGAACGCGCACTTAAAGAAGAAGGCATCGATTACAAGGTTGGCAAGTTCCCTTACGCTGCCAGCGGCAAGGCCCAGGCCTCCGCTGACGCCGAAGGCTTTGTCAAACTCATCTTCGGAAAAGAACACGGCGAGCTACTTGGAGCCCACATCATTGGGGACAATGCCACCGAGCTGATCGCAGAAATGGGACTCGCCCTCGAGATGGAGCTCACCACCGATGAGATCCACTCCACCATCCACGCCCACCCAACGCTCGCAGAAGCTATCCACGAGGCCACCCTCGATGCCGACGGCCACGCCATCCACTTCTAGGACACCCACTTCTAAGTCGTCCCTGGGGATGCATCATGGGGGCCATGCCCCCAGCTAGCCCTACATCTCATCGCGCCATGAACTACCCGCTGAACCTCAGCTTCAAAATCGTGGCGATTGCGCCGCAGATCTATGTCAGCGATGCTCAGGGTGCTTCCGTCTGTTACGTCAAACAGAAGCTTTTTAAGCTCAAGGAGGATATCATTGTCTTCTCCGACTCATCCAAGTCCCGGCAGATCGCCAACATCAAGTCGAACAAAATTCTAGACTGGTCTGCCCGCTACTTCTTCACAGATCCACAGGGTAGCGACATTGGCTCGATAGGCAGACGGGGATTAAAGTCTCTATGGCGAGCAAGCTATGATGTATTCAACCCGGGTGACGAATCCGCCGACTTCAGTATCCACGAGGAAAACCCTTGGACCAAAGTCTTCGACAGCATCCTAGGTGACATCCCAATTATCGGATTTCTTAGCGGCTACTTTCTTCACCCTGCCTACACCGCCGCCCGCCCTGATGGCACTCCGGTCATGCGTGTGAAAAAACAACCCGCCTTCTTCGAGGGCAAGTTCGCTATCGAAAAACTCGCAGACCTCACCCCCCAAGAAGAACTCAACCTGATTTATTCCTTCCTGATGCTGCTTCTGCTTGAAAGAGATCGCGGTTAATGAATCATTCACTACTCTACATTTAATATGTCTGATCAACGTAAACCATTCCCCTTTGCCGACTTCGAATCCAAGTGGCAACAGCACTGGGATGAGCACAAAACTTTCCACACCCCAAACCCGGGTGACGAGGACTTTGACGCATCGAAGCCCAAGTACTTCATTCTTGATATGTTCCCCTACCCGTCTGGTGCTGGACTACACGTAGGACACCCCGAGGGCTACACCGCTACAGACATCCTTGGTCGCTACAAGAAGATGAATGGTCACAACGTGCTCCACCCAATGGGCTGGGACGCCTTTGGACTACCTGCCGAGCAATACGCCATAAAAACCGGCCAACACCCGCGCATCACCACGGAACAGAACATTGATAACTTCCGGCGCCAACTCAAGTCCCTCGGATTTGGCTATGACTGGGACCGCGAAGTCAACACCACCGACCCCAACTACGTCCGCTGGACCCAGTGGATTTTCCTGCAGCTTTACAATTCCTACTTTAACGAGGAAACCCAGAAAGCCGCTCCTGTCTCTGAGCTTGAAGCCCAAGGCTGGAGCCGCGAACAAATCGACGATGTCCGGCTCGCCTTCATTCATGAAGCTCCAGTCAACTGGTCCCCCTCGATGGGAACCGTGCTCGCCAACGAGGAAATCGAGGAATGGAAAGCCAAAGGCGAAACCGTCGAGCGCCGGCCGCTACGCCAATGGATGCTGCGCATCACCAAATACGCGGATCGCCTCATCAACGAGCTTGAGCCCCTCGACTGGCCTGAATCCATCAAGCTCCTGCAGAAAAACTGGATTGGCAAATCCACCGGTGCCGAAGTCCACTTCGACATCCAAGGTCACCAAGTCACCGTCTTCACCACTCGGCCTGACACCCTCTTCGGCGCTACCTACATGGTCCTCGCTCCGGAGCACCCGCTCGTGCAGGACATCACCACCTCGGCCCAAAAGGAGGCCGTAGATGCCTACATCGCATCCTGCGCATCCAAGTCAGACCTCGAACGCGGCGACCTCAACAAAGATAAATCTGGAGTCCCCACCGGCGCCACTGCCACCAACCCTGTCAATGGCGAGCAAATACCTGTCTGGATTGCTGACTACGTGATGATGAGCTACGGCACCGGAGCCATCATGGCCGTGCCCGCTCACGATGAACGCGACTTCGAATTCGCTAACAAGTTTGAACTTCCCGTCACCCAGGTCGTCGAGCCCAATAAGGGCTCAGACTGGCAAGGTTTCACCGGCAATGGAGTCGCTGTTAACTCAGGCTTCCTCGACGGCATGAAAACCAAAGATGCCAAGAAAGCCATCATCCAATGGCTGCGCGATAACAACAAGGGCACCTTCAAAGTGAACTTCAAACTTCGTGATTGGCTGTTCTCACGCCAACGCTACTGGGGCGAGCCCTTCCCCATCCTATGGGAAAACGGCAACCATCAAGCCGTGCCTGAATCCGAGCTCCCGGTGCTGCAGCCTGAGATGGACGACTTCAAACCCACCGGATCCCCCGAAGGTCCGCTGGCCAAAGCCACTGATTGGATCAACTACTCAGAAAGCTCAAAACGTGAAACCAACACCATGCCTCAGTGGGCCGGCTCCTGCTGGTATTACATGCGTTACTGTGATCCCGGCAACACCGATCGATTCATTTCCAAAGAAGCTGAAAAGTATTGGTCTGGAACGACTGATGTCTCCTCGGCTACTGGCATGGTTGACCTTTATGTCGGTGGCACCGAACACGCCGTGCTGCACTTACTCTACGCTCGCTTCTGGCACAAAGTCCTCCACGACCTCGGCCACGTCTCTACCATCGAGCCCTTCCAGAAACTGGTCAACCAAGGTCTTATCCTGGGCGAGGACGGAGCCAAGATGTCCAAGTCCCTCGGCAATGTCGTCAATCCCGATGATGTCGTCTCCGAGTATGGTGCCGATGCCCTGCGTCTCTACGAAATGTTCATGGGCCCACTTGAACAAGTCAAACCGTGGCAGATGAAAGGGGTCGAAGGCGTCTCGCGTTTCCTCGCCAAAGTCTGGCGGCTCGCCTTTGAGCAAAACCAAGAAGGCGAGTGGGTTCTGTCTAGTAAGCTCACCCATGACGAAGCTCAAGCTCAGAAGGACCTGCTCAAGGTATTACACGAAACCATCAAGAAGG
>JAFMDE010000090.1 GCA_017857425.1 Akkermansiaceae bacterium | reverse complement strand
CCATCCTTCCCCATGCTTCTCCGCCCGTTCCTGATCACCCTGCTACTCACTCCCGCCCTGCTAGCCGCGGAGGATAAGATTAGTTTCAACAAGGACATCCGCACGATCTTCTCCAATTCCTGCTTCCTATGCCACGGCCCCGATGGTGAAGAGCGGCAAGCCGATCTGCGGCTTGATACCTTTGAGGGAGCTACCGCGGTCAACAAGGATGGTGTCCAAGCGATTGTCCCTGGGGATCCGGGAGCGAGCGAGGCCTTCCTGCGCATCATTAGCACTGATCCCGAGGCAGTCATGCCACCACCCAAGCACGGGGACCCCTTCACTGCGGAGCAGGCTGAGATTGTTAGAAAGTGGATCGAGCAGGGTGCCGAGTATGAAACCCACTGGGCCTACCAAAAACCAAAACGCCCGGCATTACCCAAGACCGATGACAGCCCGGAACACTGGCAGAAAAACCCCATCGACGCTTTTGTTTACAGAGAGCTCAGCAAGAACAAACTCAAACCCTCACCCGAGTCTGACCGCCGCACCCTTGCCCGCCGAGTCGCCCTTGACCTCACTGGTGTCTCACCCACAGCGGAAGAAGTTGCTGGGTTTGTGAGTGACGAATCACCCGATGCCTATGAAAAATATGTAGACCAGATGCTCGCCAAGCCTACTTATGGAGAACACTGGACCCGCATGTGGCTCGACCTCGCCCGCTATGCGGATTCCGCCGGCTACGCCGATGACATCCCCCGCACCATCTGGGCCTACCGGGACTACGTCATCAGCTCATTTAACGAAAACAAACCCTTTGATCAATTCACCATCGAACAGCTCGCCGGCGACCTGCTACCTCAGCCCAGTGAATCCCAACTCATCGCCACCGCCTTCCACCGCAATACTCAAACCAACAACGAGGGTGGCACCAATGACGAGGAGTTCCGTAATGTTGCCGTCGTCGACCGAACCAACACTACCTTTGCCACCTGGATGGGCACCACCATGGCCTGTGCCCAGTGCCATACCCACAAGTATGATCCGATAACCCACGAGGAATACTTCCAGATCTTTGACATCTTCAACCAAACCCAGGACACGGACAAAAGAGACGAATTCCCCACCCTGCCGCTATTCTCCGAGTCCCAGAAAAACAAAAAATCGCAACTCACTGACCAGATCGCCAAGCTCGGCAAAAGCCTCGCCGCACCTGGTGAGGATGCACGCCTCATCGCCGCCGTAGCCGAGTGGGAAAAAAGCCTCATTACCAACTGGCAATTACTCCAGCCCGTCGGTCCCGAAGCAGCCTCCGGTGCCACTCTGAGCGTGCAGGAGGACGGCTCTCTGCTTGCCACCGGAGCCACCGCAGAAACCGACGACTACTCATTCACCGCACAATCACCCCTTAGCAAGATCACCGCCATCAAGGTCGAGTTACTCGCTGACAAGCGCCTGTCCAACAATGGCCCGGCACGTGGGCACAACCTCGTGCTCAATGAAATCACGCTGGGCTCAGAGGGCAACGGCAGCAGCAACAAGCGCGGGCGCTTTGTGCGTATTGAGCTTCCCGGTAAAGACCGCATTCTCCACATTGCCGAGGTCCAGGCCTTTGATGCCAACAATAAAAACGTGGCACTCGCTGGCAGTGCTACTCAGAGCACCACAGGATACGATGCTCATGCAGGGCTCGCTATCGACGGCAATACCGACGGAGACTTCTTTAAGTCCAAGAGCGTCACCCACAACAACAGCAATGGCGACGCCTCCCCATGGTGGGAAGTTGACCTCGGTGCGGTGCATGATCTTTCCCGTATTGTTCTCTGGAACCGCACCGACAGCGGCCTGCAGCCACGCCTCGATAACTTCCGCCTTCAGGTTCTGGATGCAGACCGCCAGCCCGTCTGGGAAAACGTCTACCAAAAAGCCCCGCAGCGCGAGCTCGTCGCCACGCTTGAGGGAGCCCAGATCGCCCGCTTCTCCCACGCCAGTGCCAGCTACCAACAGAAGAATTTTGAGGCCTCCGAGGCCATTGACGGAGATGCTGGTCGGGAGTCCGGCTGGGCGATCGCCGGCGGCCATGGTCGTAATCACAACGCCGTCTTTGAACTTAGCTCGCCACTATCCGGTGGCCAGCTTAACTTGAGGCTCCAGCAAACCTATCCGAACCATGCTATCGGCCGCTTCCGTATCCTTGTGACTGATGCTGCCAAACCAGCACCGGCCTTGCCCGAAGACATTGCCCGCATCATCGCCACGCCTCAAGGCCAGCGTGACCGCGTAGCCGCAGCCAAACTACTCAGCTACTACGCCAAACATAGCCCTGAGGCGAAACTACAGGAGCAAAAAATCGCCCAGCTTAGGCGTCAACTCACTAACATAAAACCTGCCACCACGGTTCCCGTCATGCGCGAGCTCGACCCAGGCAACCGTCGCGAAACCCACATCCACCTGCGCGGCTCTTACCTCAGCCACGGCCCCAAGGTCACGGCTGGATTTCCCAAAGACTTCTCACCAGAGGGCTTCACCCCAGCCAATGAAACGCCGAACCGTCTTGACCTCGCCAACTGGATTCTGCATGAGAACAACCCGCTGACGGCTCGCGTAGCTGCCAACCGTTTTTGGGAAAAAATATTTGGCATCGGCATTGTCGCTACCAGTGAGGAATTTGGCTCTCAAGGGGAAGTGCCCTCACACCCCGACTTACTCGACTGGCTCGCGGTGGAATACCGTGAATCTGGCTGGGATACTAAGAAATTCCTCAAGCTCATTGTCACCTCCGCCACCTACCAACAGAACTCACACGTTACCTCCGAGCTTCAGGCCATCGACCCGGCCAACAGACTGCTCGCGCGTGGCCCGCGTGTCCGCCTCAGTGCCGAAATGGTACGTGACCAGGCCCTCGCCGTTGCCGGCCTACTCAGCCCGAAGATGTATGGCAATCCGGTACATCCCCCGCAGCCAGACATGGGACTCAAAGCCGCATTCGGTGGTGGTATCGACTGGAAAACCAGCAAGGGTGAAGACAAATACCGCCGTGGCATCTACACCACTTGGCGTCGCTCAAACCCCTACCCATCGATGGCCACCTTCGACGCTCCCAACCGTGAGGTTTGTGTGGTGCGCCGGAGTAAAAGCAACACCCCCCTACAGGCCCTGGTCACGCTCAATGACCCCGTCTTCATAGAGGCCGCTCAAGCCCTCGCACGCCGCCTTGTCAAACACAGCGGCGAACTTGAGCAACAACTCAGCCACGGTTTCGAGCTCGCCCTCTCACGCACACCTGCAGACAAAGAGCTACAACTCCTGAAACAGCTCTACAACGAATCCCTCAGCGACTATCAGGCCGACCCCGCCCAGGCCAAAGAAATAGCCACCAAGCCGATTGGTCCAGCGCCCCAAGGCGTCGAGCTACCCGAGCTCGCCGCGATGACTGTGGTGTGTAACGTTATCCTCAACCTCGACGAGCTTCTCATGAAACGATGAGGTTAGAATTTGGAATTTGGAATTAAGAATTTGGAATGAAGACAGAAAAGACACCTCAGGACATCAAAGATCGAAGTTTTAGTTTTGCCGTCGAAATCGTAAAACTATGTCGCTCACTGGACCCCAAGTGCGTCAGCTCCAGAAATATTTCATACCAACTTACAAAAGCAGGAACCTCAATCGGGGCTAATTTGGAAGAAGCCCATGCCGGCCAAAGCAGATCAGATTTCATCCATAAATTATCGATAGCCAGCAAAGAGGCAAGAGAGGCCCACTACTGGCTCAGAATTCTATCAGCTGCTGAAATCTCAACCTCACAAGACCTCACCCCGCTCATCAAAGAAGCCAACGAGGTTGTTTCAATCCTCACTGCCATCCTGAGAAACACCAAGGCCAACACAAGCAATTCTGCTCTTTCCTAATTCCAAATTCTAAATTCCAAATTCCAAATTCTAAAATGGATCCAAACTTCGAAAAAATCCGTCTCAATACCCGCCGCCACTTTCTTAAGAATTGTGGTGTCGGACTGGGCTCTGCCGCTTTCTGGAACCTGCTCAACCAAGGTTCTTCTGCCAGTGAGCTTAAGACGCCGGAGAGCCCACTGCTAGCTAAGGCTGCCCACTTTGCGCCTAAGGCAAAACGCGTCATCTACCTGCACCTCACTGGCTCGCCGCCTAACCTCGATATGTTCGACCACAAACCTGAGCTGGTCAAACGCGACGGCCAGGAGTGCCCGGACGCCTTCCTCGAGGGCAAAACTTTTGCTTTTACCAGTGGCACGCCCAAGCTGATGGGCTCACCGCACAAATTCGCCCAGCATGGTAAAAATGGCGTCTGGATGTCCGACGCCATCCCTCACCTGCACGAGGTGGCTGATGACCTTTGCTTCATCAAGTCCATGCACACGGATCAGTTCAACCATGCCCCTGCCGAGCTTTTTCTCCACACCGGATTCCCCCAACCTGGCCGCCCCTCCTTCGGCGCCTGGGCAACCTATGGCCTCGGCTCAGAAAACCAGAACCTGCCTGGCTATGTGGTACTCATTTCAAGTGGCACCCAGCCCAACGGCGGCACCAACTCCTTCAGCTCCGGCTTCATCCCTTCCGTCTACCAAGGGGTTCAGTGCCGATCCAAAGGGGACCCCGTGCTCTATGTCTCCGATCCCTCCGGCATGGACCGCTCCATGCGCCGTAAAACCCTCGATGCCATCCGTGATCTCAACGATCACGCTTACCAGGAGTTCGCCCACCCAGAAACCCTAACACGCATCGCCCAATACGAGCTCGCCTACCGCATGCAGACCTCTGTGCCTGGGGTCATGGACATCAAAGACGAATCACAACAAACCCTCGATTCCTACGGCGCCAAACCTGGCGAAGGCAGCTTTGCCAACAACTGCCTGCTCGCCCGCCGCCTCTGTGAGCAGGGCGTGCGCTTCGTTCAGCTCTTCGACTGGGGTTGGGACTTCCACGGCACTGGGCCAGCTCTCGGCATCGGTGATGGTCTGGTCAAGAAGTGCTCCACCATGGACCAACCCATCGCTGCCCTGATCAAAGACCTCAAGCAACGCGGCATGTTTGATGATACCCTGATCATCATCGGTGGCGAATTCGGCCGTACACCCTTCCGTGAGGGCCGCACTTCTAAAGGACAGGTTCTCGGCCGTGACCACTACCCGGATGCCTTCACCATGATCATGGCGGGTGGTGGAGTGAAAAGCGGCTTCAGCTACGGCCAGACCGATGAACTCGGCTTCAATGTCACTGAAAACCCGGTGCACGTCCACGACCTCCAGGCCACCTGGATGCATCTCTTGGGCTTCGATCACGAGAAGCTCACCCACCGCTTCCAAGGCCGGGACTACCGACTCACCGACGTCCACGGCCACGTGGTGAAAGATATCATTGCTTAGCCTGGCAAGCGAAGCAGATGCTGATCACCTCGATACCCCTTCACTCTGCGAGTGAAGCTTCTTCTATCTATCGACTTGACGGCTGCAGCTCTAAGGCAATGATAAGCAATCCCCAAGAAACCTCACTATCCAAGCCGCAAACAAAGCCATTTATTATGAAACTCATCACCTTCTTTCTCTTTTCACTCGTCACCATTCACTCTTCCTTTGCTCAGGCAAATGAGCAGCGGGCGGCCGACGGAAGTGCCAGCGCTACCAAGCCGAATATCATTTTCATCCTCACCGACGACCAGGGTTACGGGGATCTGGCACGCCATGGCCACCCGCTGTTAAGAACACCGCACACCGACCGCCTCCATGACGAGAGCGTGCGCTTTGATAATTTCTACGTCAGCCCCTCCTGTGCTCCTACCCGCGCGGCCCTAATGACTGGCATGCACGAGTTCCGCAATGGGGTCACCCACACGCGTGACCCGCGCGAGCATCTATGGAAAGACGCTACACTACTGCCCCAACTACTCAAAACTGCGGGCTATAAAACCGGCCACATTGGCAAGTGGCACCTCGGCTGGAATGATGAATATCACCCACACAAGCGAGGCTTTGACTGGACCCTTCAAGGGGCCGACCACTTCGACCCAAAATTCGTCGTCTACAAGGATGACAACAAGCCAAAGCACGTCAAAAACAAGGGCTTCCGCGAGGACCTCTACTTTGACCACGCTATGTCATTCATCAAGCAGGCTGGTGACCAGCCTTTCTTCCTCTATCTCTGCACCTACTCACCGCATACTCCTCTGCTTGCCCCGGAGAAATACATCGCCCCCTACCGTGGCAAAGTCACCGATGAACAAGCGACCTACCTCGGTATGATCGAGAACGTGGACTACAACGTCGGCCGCTTGCTGGACTTTCTCGAAGAGGAAAAACTCGACCAAGACACCATCATCATCTTCATGAATGACAACGGTGTAACCGTCGGCCTGGATGTCTACAACGCCAACATGCGTGGCAGCAAATGCACCATCTGGGAAGGTGGCAGCCGTGCGATGTCCTTCTGGCGCTGGCCCGGCACTTGGAAGCCAAAAAAGGTGGATAATCTCACCGCTCACCTGGACGTTCTACCAACCCTCTGCGAACTCGCAGGTGCGGAAATCCCAGCCGACCTAAAACCTCAGCTGGAGGGCTTCAGCCTGACCCCCTTGCTCACCTCGGACAAACCCGCCTCCTGGCACGATGATCGTCTACTCTATCAGCACGTTGCCCGCTGGCCCAGTGGTATGGCCGTCCAGCACAAGCACAAGATGGCCGGCATTCGCCAGGGTAACTATCTGCTGGCACGCAGTCACCCATGCCATGATCCGGAGTGCACCACGGAAGTCTTCGGCATGCAGTGCAATACTCTGCGCTCGATCGAGCGAGGCGGTAAGTCAGCCAACTACACCAAGAAAAACGGCCAGTTCCACTGGGGAGTTAGCCCTGCAGACAAGTGGGTGCTCTTTGAAACCAAGAAAGATCCTGGCTGCCTCAAGGACCTTTCTGCTGAGCATCCCGAGCGAGTCAAGGCCATGGCTGCCGCCTATGAAAAATGGTGGAATGACATGTATCCGACGATGGTCGAGCGAGGTGGAGAAATTCAACTCCAGTCCGTGCTGGAGAAAAGGAAGCAGCTCTTACCATAAGCGGGCATTCTCACATCATTAAAACCCCAATGAAAAAAAAAATCCTGTTTACCCTGATTACCTGCGCGCTTATCTATCCCAGCACTTTCAGCCTTGCTGCTGAGAAAAAGCCCTCAGCCAAGGATCCAAATAATATTGCACCCACTCACAAGGATGTGAAATACGGGGCGCACAAAAAGGAGCTGATCAACTTCTGGCAAGTCGATGCCGACAAGCCACTCGGCGTATTGCTCGACATCCACGGGGGAGGCTGGATGGGTGGCAAAAAAGCCGAGACTCAGCGCCCGCACCAGCTTAAAAACGGCTACCACGTCGCCTCCATCAGCTACCCTCTGGTCAATGAAGGAGCACAACAACCTGAAATGCTCAACGCCGCCCTACGGGCAGTGCAGTTCCTGCGCTCCAAGGCTGTCGAGTGGAACATCGATCCCAAGCGCATTGTGGTCAGCGGTGGCTCGGCGGGAGGATGCTCCAGCTTGCTCGTGGCCTTGCACGATGATGTCGCCAATCCTGAGAGTGATGACCCGGTAGAGCGCTTCTCCTCGCGGGTAAGTGGCGCTCTTGTCGCCGGAGCCCAGACCACCATGAACCCCTTTGTCATCAAGGAGAAGATCGGTGAAAAGACCTTCGATAACCCGATGCCCTACAAACCCTTCGGGTCCGAGACCATCGAGGAGCACATGAAGAACTGGGACAAGCACAAGGAGCTGGTGTTGCTATGCTCTCCCCTCACCCACCTGACAAAGGATGACCCTCCGCTGCATCTCTATTACAACGTGATGCGTGAGTTCCCGACAACTAGTGGCGGAAACGGTATCCACAGCCCGATTTTTGGCGAACTCATGCTTGAAGCCTGCCAGAAAATCGGTGTCGAGTGCCACCTCAAGTATTGGGAAAAAGATGAAGG
>JAFMDE010000089.1 GCA_017857425.1 Akkermansiaceae bacterium | reverse complement strand
TTAATGCCGGCGAGCTTGACGCAGTCGTGCTGCTGACTCCTGCCAACCCTGTCTACGATGCGGACGGTTTTGCTGATGCCGCTAAGAAGGCAAAGGTGATTCACCTTGGTCTCCGTGCTGACGCAACTGCTCACGCTGCCGATTGGCACGTTCCAGCAGCTCATTATCTCGAAAGCTGGGGGGATGCTCGCACTAGTGATGGCTCTCTTGCTGCTGTTCAGCCCCTTATTCTGCCACTTTATAATGGCGTGTCTGAAATTGACCTTCTGCTTGCACTGCTTGATGGCAAGTTGTTTGACTCCTCCAAAGATGGAGAAAAGACCTCTGTTTCTTATGATGCGGTGCGCAAGACATTTACGGCACTTGCTGATGGTTCTGACAAGAGCTGGCTCAAGTTCCTGCGTGATGGTTTCTGGAAAGCATCATACACTGCCGCGACTCCACTTAACCCAGTATCATCGACAAGCATCACTCTGCCAGCTGTGCCCAGCTTGAGCAATTTGGAAGTTGTTTTTGCTACGGATGGATCGATTTATGATGGCCGTTATATCAATAACGCATGGCTTCAAGAAGCTCCCGATCCAATCACCAAGGTTTGTTGGGACAACGTCGCTGTTGTTTCTCCAACAACGGCTAAGGATCTAGGTGTCTACGAGAAAATTCTCAAACTTCAGCCTAAGGGCAAGGTCTACGGTATCGAGACTGAAAACGCAGGTGTTGGTCCTGATGGCGAAGGTAAAGACCACGCTAACCCAGTGATTAAGGTGAGCGTCAATGGCAGAGAGCTTGAGGTCGCCATTATGATCGGTTTTGGTCATGCAGATAATGTCATTTCTATCGCGCTGGGCTACGGCCAAGGTTTTGATGAGCACGATGAGCTCAAGCGTGGCCCCAAAAACGAGAAAAACGTTAGCCTCGTGAGTGTTAACCGTGGTTTCAATGCTTACGCACTGCGCACCAGCAAGACTCCTTACCTTGCCACAGGCGGTAAGGCTGAGAGCGCCAATAAGCGTTACTCCATCGCCATGACCCAGGAGCACCACGCGATGTATGGCCGTGCGCTTGCTCGTGAAATCTCCACCATGGAGAATGACCACCACGGTCACAAAGCTGATTTTGCTGAACAGATCAAGGGTGTTAAAAAGCAGGGCATGGACTCTCATGCGCCTGAGAATATCTCTCTTTACAAGCAGAAGGGCAGTAAGACCTGGCATGAAAAAGCACAGGCTGACAAGCACCTCTACGATGAGCGCCAGCAGTGGGCGATGACCATTGATCTTAATAATTGCATCGGCTGCAACGCGTGTCTGGTTGCCTGTCAGGCAGAAAATAATATTCCTGTTGTCGGCAAGGAACAGGTCGCTATGGGCCGTGAAATGCACTGGATCCGCATGGACCGTTACTTCTCTGCCGCTGAAGGTGACGAGGATAATCCCGAGATGATTCCCCAGCCAGTTGCGTGTATGCAGTGTGAGTCTGCACCATGTGAAACTGTTTGCCCAGTGAACGCTACGGTTCACTCTGAAGACGGCCTCAATACGATGGCATACAACCGCTGCATCGGTACTCGTTACTGCGCGAACAACTGCCCATACAAGGCTCGCCGCTTCAATTTCTTTGATTACAACAAGCGCAATCCACTTATCGAAAAGAACCTCTACAAGGGTCCTGGCGGTAAGAAGGCGATTGGTGAAGCACCTCATCTGCAGCGCAACCCGAACGTGACTGTGCGTATGCGTGGTGTCATGGAGAAGTGCACCTACTGTGTGCAGCGTATCCAGGCAGCTAAGGTTAAGGTAAAAGCCAGACTTAAGAATAAGGCGACACTGGCCGGCGGATCATCCGTTGATGTGAAGATCGCTGACAGCGAGCTGCGTCCTAAGTTGGACTCGGTCCGTGTAGCTTGCCAAGACGCATGTCCGTCTAGTGCCATTACCTTTGGTAACTTACAGGATGGGGACAAGGCCAAGGTCGTGCGCTCCCGCAATTCCGCACGTAACTACGAGTTGTTGCACTACATCGGCACGCTGCCGCGCACCACTTACCTTGCTCGCGTGAAGAACCCGAATCCAAACATGCCGGGCGCCAAGGGAATTGGTCGCGCTACCATCAACATGCACTAAGCGAGAGGCTTTTTGTTTCCCAAACAATCACCAACTTCTAAATCATCATTTTCCATGTCGGACACTACGATCGAAAAAGACCCAAATAAGCCTGTGATTCCAGTCATGGAGCGTGAGAAGCTTATTCTCAACAACCGTTCCTACAACTGGATTACTGAGCGTATTTGTGGAATTCTTGAAAACAAGCAACCAGCAATCTGGTGGATGCTTTTCATTCCCAGCGTGATCATCGCTATTGTTGGCGTCGGCGGTGGTTTGTTCTACCTTGTTTCAACAGGTGTTGGTGTTTGGGGAAACAGTAACCGCACCATGTGGGGATGGCCTATTGTTAACTTCGTTTTCTGGATTGGTATTGGCCACGCAGGAACGTTGATTTCAGCCATTCTGTTTCTGACCCGTCAGAACTGGCGAACATCGATTAACCGTGCCGCGGAGGCGATGACGATTTTTGCTGTGGTTTGTGCGGGTATTTACCCGATGTTCCACGTTGGTCGCCTGTGGATGGTGTGGTTCCTCGCACCTATTCCTAACGCAAACGCTATTTGGCAGAACTTTAAGTCGCCTCTTCTCTGGGACGTGTTTGCGGTATCAACCTACTTTACCATTTCTTTGATTTTCTGGTATCTCGGCATGGTACCAGATTTGGCCACTATCCGTGATCGTGCTAAGCCCGGTATCCGCAAGCTGCTCTACGGCATCTTCTCTCTCGGTTGGCGTGGTGGTAACCGCCAGTGGAGCCACTATGAAGTTGCTTATCTTCTGTTGGCCGCGCTATCGACACCGCTGGTTCTTTCCGTGCACTCAGTGGTGAGTTTTGACTTTGCCACTTCTGTTGTACCCGGCTGGCACACGACTATTTTCCCGCCCTACTTCGTGGCGGGTGCTGTGTTTGGTGGATTTGCCATGGTTCTGACGATCATGATCCCAGCCAGATATATCTACGGCTTGCATGATCTGATTACGATGAAGCACATCGAGAACATGGCTAAGATCATTCTGCTAACTGGAACAATCGTTGGTTATGCCTACTTGATGGAGCTCTTTGTCGCCTTCTACTCAGGCGCAAAATATGAAAGTGCTGCCTTCTTTTACCGAATAGCCGGTCCTTACTGGTGGGCGTATTTGGCCATGATGTCCTGTAACGTGCTTTCCCCACAACTGTTCTGGTTCCGCTATTGCCGTGAAAACCTATGGGTTGTGATGGGTGTTTGTATGGCGGTGAATGCCGGTATGTGGTTCGAGCGTTTTGTCATCATTGTGACAACGCTACCTCGTATGTGGCTTCCAGGTGACTGGAAATACTATAACCCAAGCTATGTCGATATCATGACCTATATTGGCACCATCGGGCTGTTCCTGACTCTATTCTTACTTTTCCTCAAGTTCCTGCCCTGCATCAATATTGCCGAGGTCAAGTGGACCCTGCCTCAGAGTGATCCGCACCATGACGATAAGGAGGAGCTCGATGATCAAGGTGCTGAGCCGAAAGCGTCATACCAGCACGAACTTCCTGATACCACTTACTAAACCTCTCGTTTTATACTCTAAATAAAAAGCTTACACTGATGAATACCAAACGCGTATACGGCTACCTCGCCGAGTTCAAAAGTGCCTCCGCCCTCTACAAGGCGGCGGAAAAGGTGCGTGATGCAGGCCATAAAAAATGGGACTGCTACTCACCTTATCCTATCCACGGGCTGGATAACGCCATGGGCCTCAAGAAATCTATTCTTCCTTATCTTGTATTCTGTGGTGGCACGCTCGGCATTATCACAGCCTTTACTTTGGCTTACACCACACAGGTCGTTATTTACCCAACGGTGGTTCAAGCGAAGCCTACCAACATCTTCACTACGGCGGCTTTCTTCCCGATCATGTTTGAGCTTACCATCCTGTTCTCAGGCTTCACGACGCTCTTTGGTCTGCTCGCGCTGATGGGGCTGCCACGCCTCAATCACCCGCTTTTTGAAAGCAAGCAGTTTGCACGCTGCACAGACGATGGCTTCTTCATCGCCATCGAAGCGCGCGACCCTCAATTCTCATCAGAGGAAACCAAGACACTCCTTGAGGACGCCGGAGGCTCCAATATCGAACTCGTCGAGGAGCCCGCTACCTGAAGTCACCAAGTCACGCTTTCCCATACACTTTTCCATAACTAATAACGGATAACTTATTTGCCATGCGCTATTTCTTTCTAGCATTTGCCCTGATCGTCTTATTGGTGATCAGCTTCTTCGGCTTCCGCGGTGACACGTTCAGCGGCACGCCGCTACGCCTGTTCCCTGACATGGATGACCAGGATAAAATCAAGACCCAAAAACCAAGTGAATTTTTCGCTGACGGCCTTGGATCACGTAAGCCAGTTGCCGGCACCATTCCTCGAGGCTTTGAGCAATCAGGTGTAGTCAAGGGATTTGGTCATGATCATAGTTTTGGTAACAGCATTAGCTACCTTGACACTGGCAAGATGGGGGACGCTTACGGTGACGGAATGCCCTCCGAGCTCAGGCTGACAGATAAGAACCGTGCTGGTTTCCTCCGTCACGGCAAAGAGCGCTACATTATTTCCTGCATGCCATGTCACGGTGAAGCCGCTGACGGCAAAGGCATCGTGGCTGTGATTGGAATCCCTGCTGTTCCCAGCCTCATGAACTTTCCCAAGCCCAATTATCCAGACGGTAAAATGTTTGAAACGATCACCAAGGGCAAAGGCCTGATGAGTGGCTATGGCTACAACATTCCGGTCAACGATCGCTGGGCAATCATCGCCTATGTCAGAGCTCTGCAGGCTGCAAGTAAGACAGCCTCGAAATAAGGCAACAACCTCCCACTTACCAACTTTCATTTCCTAACTCACAATGGGTCACTTCATCACATCCAAAGACATCCCCGCAGAAGGGGAGCATCTCAAAAAGGGAGCACTGAGCAAGTGGATCGGCATCAGCGGTCTTGTTGCGCTCATCGGCATCATTGTCAGCGCGTGGCTCCTCTTTAATAACAACGAGGCAGCCAACACGGCTTCAGATACGGTGGCTGGCCGATATGCCTACTCATGGTTGTTTGCCTTTACTTTCTTTGTTAGTTTTTCACTTGGTGGTGCTTTCTGGTTACTTCTGCATCACGTTTCCAACTCCGGTTGGGGTATCTCTGTGCGTCGTCTGATGGAAAACCTCGCCAGTGTCTTCCCTTGGATGGGCATTATTGCCATTCCTTTCCTTTTCCCACAGGTTCAGCAGCACCTTTTTGAGTGGATGAACCGCCACCGTGAGCTCATGGGTAGTGTCACCAGCTACGCTAATGCCAAGGAGATCCTGCACCACAGCTATGGTCAGTTTGACCACATGCTCTACGCCAAGTCTTTTTACATGAACCTGCCGTTTTGGCTTGGTCGCATGGTTGGTTATTTTGTGCTGCTCGGCGGTGCTATTTACATCCTTAAAAATATCTCAGTTGCTCAGGACAACGATCCAAAGCCGGGCATTGAGCGTCTCAAAAAATCACGTAAACTTTGTGCGGCTTTTCTGCCTATCTTTGCTCTGACTGCCACCTTCCTCGCCTTTGATCTGCTCAAGGCTCTTGATTACAAGTGGTTCTCGACCATGTATGGAGTCTATTTCTTTGCCGGTTGTGCGCTTAACGGCATGGCGCTGTTGATCCTCACTTCGATCTTATTGCGCCGCGCGGGCTATCTGCAAACGGTGATGAGTCCTGAGCATCACCACATCATGGGTAAGCTTACTTTCGCGTTTGTGGTTTTCTGGGCATACGTGACCTTCTCACAGTTTTTCCTCATCTGGTATGCAAACATCACAGAGGAAACCAGCTACTTCCTGCTGCGTAATACGGGTAACTGGAACGTTGCCAACATCGCTCTGGTCTTTGGCCACTTTGCGCTGCCATTCCTGTTCCTAATCCGCTCCGATGTGAAGAAAAAGCCCGGTCTGATGATCCCTATTACGATCTATCTCTTTATCCTGCACGCGCTCGACCACTACCTGATTGTAGCTCCTGAGCGTGGCCCATCTCTGACGCTCGGTAGTGAGGCTGGCGCCTCTCTTTTCCCAGCGGGAAGTGTTGTCTGGTATGATTTGCTCGCTTTCGTAACGGTGGGCGCATTCTTCCTCTTTATTTATCTTCGTATGTTCACCAAGAATAGCCTCTATCCTTGCCGTGACCCTCGTATCCTCGAATCAGCTAACCTGTTCAACTAACAGTCAAGCCAGCTTATTTACCCAAAGAATCACAACTTCTTAAGGACAATGTCTAATCAGTTTTCTAATCACCGCGACACCCCGCTGCGCCGATTCACCGCTTTCTGGTGGGGGCTTGCTTACTTCGCCATCTTTGGTCTCGTTTCGGCTCTCTTCTATTGGCAGTCCGGATCACCCGTTGATGCTGTTGCCCAAGTTCGTGCTGCAGATCGCTATGAAGTCAGAACCAAGGTTGATGCTGCTCAGGCGGAGTTATTGCCGCCAGCTGGCGCAACAGACAAGCTGACCGACGAGATCCAAGGTGGGCCTCAAGCGACTGACCAGTTTGTGCCAGGTTCCGCATCTCACGCACGTGCCATGGAGCAGCTTGCTTCAGGTGGAGATGAAGCTGCCAATGAGGGCTTCAAGCTCTACACCGCAAAAGCATGTAACACCTGCCACGGTGCAGATGCCAACAGACCTATTTCACCAGCGTATCCTAAGCTCGGTGGTCAGAACGCGGAATACCTGCTCGCACAAATTAAAGACATCCACAATGGTGCTCGTACTAATGGCGGCAGCGCGGTGATGAAGGGCATGACCACAGCGATGAATCTGACCGAAGATGAGATGAAAAAGATCTCCGACTGGATTGCTTCCGCTGATAAGCCAGTTGTTGAGCTTGTTGAGGGCGACGGCAAAAATCTCTACACGGCTAAAGCCTGTGCCACTTGTCACGGTGCTGATGCCAACACACCGATCATGCCCATCTACCCGCGTCTTGCAGGTCAGAATTCACAGTATCTTTATGACCAGATGAAAGCCATCAAGGACGGCACTCGCGCCAACGGCCAGAGTGCAGTGATGAAAGGCATCATGGCCAATGTCAGTGAAGAAGAAATGAAGGTCCTCTCTGATTGGATCGCAGGCCAAAAGACAGATCAGCAGTAATCCATTTTCCTAAAAGAATCAAAATCATGTCCACTCAAAGTAACGCTCCCACCACTGAGGATATCGAGCTGCGTTCAGAGATCGATCGATCGCTACGTCATCCCGTGATGTTCTTCTTCACCAGTGGAGCTGCCTGGTTGGCAGTTTCTCTTGTGCTTGGCATTATTGCTTCGGTCAAAACGCACAACCCCGCCTTTTTGGGTGAGGGTTCTTTCATCCAATACGGCCGAGCTTTCCCTGCGCACATCAATGCCCTTGTATATGGCTGGGGTGCACAAGCTGCCTTTGGTGTAATGATTTGGTTGATGGCTCGTTTGTCTCGTCAGCCTAGCCGCAATGCTGGCACGCTCTTGGTCGCTGGTCATATTTGGAACCTGGGCGTGATGCTCGGAATTGGTGGTATTCTTTCTGGTCATGGCACTGGCAAACACTGGATGGAATTCCCCACATTTGTCTGGCCCGTGCTGCTCGCAAGTTATGCAGCGATCGCGATCTGGGTTGTCATTTCTTTCCGCGTTCGCCGCGGAGATGATGAAGCTTACATTTCTCAGTGGTATATCCTCGCCGCTTGTATTTGGTTCCCATGGATTTACCTCACCGCTAATCTCTATGTGAATGTGTTTGATGTGCACCCTCTGATGGCTGCAGCGATCAACGGCTGGTTCAGACAGGCACTTGTGCTGTTGTTCTTTGTGCCGATCGGCATTGCTAGCGCCTACTACATCACCGCTAAAATCACCGCGCGCGCGGTCTACAATTACTCTTATTCTGCAGGGGGCTTCTGGGCGCTTGCCATCATTGCACC
>JAFMDE010000004.1 GCA_017857425.1 Akkermansiaceae bacterium | reverse complement strand
CTCGATTTCCATCGGCAAGGGAACCTTACGCAATAAATCTGCCATAAACAGAATCGCCCCTTTAAGTAGAGCCACCACCACGATCGGCTTACCCTCAAAATCAGTTGTTACTTTCTCAGCCAAGACGACCAATCTCTTTTGGATTACCTCCTCATCAATCAATATTTTTTCAATATCTTGGTGCACGCGTTGAGTTTAAACGGAAAGCCGTTATCACCACAGTCATTTTTTGCGGGTATTCCATCTGTTTTGTAGTTAACACCACTTCATGCCAAGCAACGTTGTCAAACTGCTCCAAAAACTGATCCGCATTCCAAGTGTCAACCCCGACTGCAGCCCAGATGGCGAGGGTGAGGCCGCCATGGCCAATTTCGTCCAGGATTTCTTGAAGGACATCGATTTCACCGTCACCCAGGAGGAAGTGCTGCCAAATAGGCCCAATGTGATTGGCCGCTGCCCGGCTGCAACATCAGCAAAAGACAACCGGCCTCGCATCCTGCTCTGCCCGCATTTGGATACAGTAAGTGTTGCGGGCATGGACATGGACACCTTCGGCACGATCACAGATGACGGCCGTGTTTTGGGGCGTGGCGCATCCGACACCAAAGGCCCCATGGCAGCGATGCTACAGGCTCTAGCGAACTGTGCAGACATTCTTCCTAGCCTGCCGGTCGCTGTCGACTTTGTCGGTTTCATGGGAGAAGAGGCCTCCCAGCATGGCTCCAAGCACTTTGGTGAAAAGCACGCCGCGCAATACCAGTTCGGCCTCGCCGGCGAGCCCACCTCTCTTGACATTGTCAATGTCACCAAGGGCTCTCTCTGGGCAACACTCAAAGCCACGGGAAAGGCCGCGCACGCGTCCCAACCTGAGGCAGGCGACAACGCGATTCTCAAAATTGCCCGTGCCCTCGATAAGTTTGACCAAGCCATCACCAGTCAACTCGCCAGCTACACTCACCCAACGCTTAGCCACTCAACACTCAATATTGGAACCATCACCGGTGGCAAACAAGCCAACATCGTACCTGACTCCGCATCCGCTCAGATTGATATCAGGACCACCCCAGCCCTTTATCATGATGCAGGTGCTCTGGCACTGGTAGAAAAAGTCATCAACGAGCAACAACTGCCCCTTCAGGTCATTAACCCCCACGAAAACCCGCCCATGGAGGTCGCCGATGACAACCCATGGATTCAGCGTATGCAAGCCGCCAACCCAGCATCAAAAGCCGTGAGCGCTCCATGGTTTTCAGATGCCGCACATCTCAACGCCGCCGGAATCCCCTCCATATGTATCGGCCCGGGATCAATCAATCAGGCCCATACCAAAGATGAATTTATCCATATTTATGACTTGGAAGCAGGTGTCGATTACTTCGAGAACTTCATCCGCTCACTGGCAAACTAAGCATACAACTTGCCTTGTTTTAAGGCTGCTCATCGACACGCCGAATGGCAAACTTGGTGACAATGGGTCCCACGATCTCAAAGATGACCGTAGAGCTTATCACGATCGGTAACATTACCTGTTCATAATCTGGCAGCTCTGCACAGGCCACTAAGGCCATGCCAATAGCCACTCCGGCCTGTGGTAACATGGCCGGCCCAATCCATCGCTTTGTCTTGGTATCAACACCCGCAACCTGCCCACCCAACCAACCTCCCAGGCATTTACCAAAAATACGCGCCAAAACATAGGAGCTCGCCAATAGCCCAACACCTTTGAGCGCCTCAAGATCGAGGGATACTCCAGCTAAGACAAAAAAGATCACTAAAAAAATCGACTCCACCCCCTCCAGCGCATGGAAAGGATACTTATGATGCTTCGCCCTATTGACGATCACACATCCCATCATCATCGCTGCAATCAGGTGGGAAACCCCAAATAGGAGTGCCATACCACCACAGACCAGCACCAAGCCTAGGGCCTCACTGAGCATCGGCTGCCCCTTTTTTGCACGTCCGGTAAGATGAGCTGCAGGCAAACCAATCAGTAAGCCCAAGACAAGCGCCCCGCCCAAATCTCGCAACACATTGAGCAAAACCATAGCGCTACCAGCGCCTTCAGCAGAGGACTTTAAATAGGCCAGGCCAAGGCCAAAGAGAACCAAGCCCCAAATATCATCAAGGGCTACAATCGATAACAGTCTTTTGGCAAACTTTCCCTGTGGCTGAAACTGAGCCACCACATCATAAACAGCAGCTGGTGCCGTGGCCGCCGCAATACAGCCAAGCATGAGAGCAAGCTCGAAGGCAAAGCCACATACACTCAAGGTCAAAGCAACGACAAAAACGGTCACCACTGCAGCAACCAGCGATATCCATAACACTGATAAACCGCTACCCCTTAAACTCTTCAAGGTTAGCTTGCCGCCGATCAAAAAACCGATCATCACCAGAGTGATGTCCGCAACAACATGAAAATAGTCTGCAAACGAGGCCGGCACTACATCCAATCCATCTTCACCGATAGCTACCCCTAGCAGCAACAGAATCGTTACTCGAGGCAGTATCGTCTTTTGTGCTATCGCAGATGCCAGCAAGCCTAGCAGCAAGAAGCCTCCCACGGTCAACAGAAAGTATGGAGAAACGTTCATGACTACATTGAACGAATTAGCCCCGTTTTTTTTGCCGCTTCAATGGCTTCTGAGCTTCTCGGTGACGGTAATTTTTCTCCTGCTCGCGAAACACAGGCAGCAATTGAAATTCCATCCAATCAAAAGCAGCTTCAAGCCCCTCACCTTCATAAATTCGGCCTATTAAGGCCTCTACAGAGGTCGCATTACCAATATTGCGAAGAAAATCGTTCGAAGTGCAGCGAATGAACATCTCACCGTCCATTTTCCCTTGCTCCTTAAGAATCAAGCGACGCATGAACAGCGCCAGCACGGCGTCACCTACCCATGCTTCTTCCCGCTCACGCATGAGCTCCTCGTCTATTTTTTTAGGTGCTGCCATAATAGTGTGATGATTAACTATGGATTCTTTTCGTTCTCGATCACCTCTCTGAGCGCAGATTCAGACTCAGCATCCCAGTAGCCGCTTCCTAATTCCATAAACACAGATGTGTATGGAAGCGCACTTCGCGTCTTGATGACAAGCACCCGGTAGGTCTTGCTGGCGTCATTAAGCATACGCAATAACATTACATGATCAAGCTGGACTGTCTCTCGGCCATGCAAAGCCTCCTCAAGCTGATCGCGGTAGTTTTTAATTCCGGGAGCATAATCGTAGGGCACACTGGCTGCCTCCGTGGCGACATAGAGACGCGGCTTAACGTGAGACTTCTCTTCAATCACACGCTCCACAGCATCCACTATATCTGGGATCTCACCGTTAAGTTGAACCACACTCAGCCCTCGGCGGCTGTGAATGGGAAAAGCCGCCTCAGCGACAACCACCCAATTACGGGCGCCTAAATAACCCAACTCATGGCGTAGAGTTCCCAACCAGGGCCTGGCACGGTCCGCATTGCCAACACAGCCTGAAAGCAAGACCATGAGTAGCAGTAAAATAGATCGCGTCATCAAGGTCATCTTGGGTCACGGGGGACTTGCTCTAGATGAATAACATTTCCTAGAAATTCAATCTCAATAACCGTCATGCCTACATCAGCTGAGCTCCAGCCTCAGCCAATGGACTGCGCTCACCTCGCAGCAAAGTAACATGAGCGGTAAATGGCTGACCCTTGAGTCTGTTACGAGTAAATACGAGCCCGTTACTGCGGCTATCCACATACGGATTGTCAATCTGAGCAGGATCTCCGACAAGCACCAGCTTTGAGCCACGAGACATGCGTGTCACCACCGTCTTAGCCTCTTGTGGAGTCAATTGCTGGGCTTCATCCAGGATGAAGAAACGATTAGGAATCGAGCGCCCACGGATATAACAAAGGGCTTCAATTTCAATGATGCCACGTTCGATGAGATCATCGTAAGGCTTACTTGCAGGCTCGTTATTATTCTCTTTCTTCTGCTGCTTACGGCGTGGACCCTGATTACTACTTGGCTGCATGAGCAGATCGAGCGCATCGTAAATAGGCTGCAGCCACGGCTTCATCTTCTCATCCAAGGTGCCGGGCAGAAAACCTAATTGGTCGCCCATGGAGACCACTGGCCTGCTGATGGTCAACCCGTTATAACGGCGGTTGAACATTTCGTGCAGTCCTGCGGCGACTGCCACAAGCGTCTTACCTGTTCCCGCCTGACCATAGCAAGTCACCAAGGAAATATCCGGGTTGAGCAATGCATCAATCAAGCATTTCTGTCCTAGGTTCAGAGGCTTGAGGTGATGTCCATCGGGAATACGCAGCACTTCAGGAATCTGAAGTCGCACAAAAGTTCCATTCGCATCAAGCCGCGCTGGCATGGTCTGCTTTTCACCCCCCTTGAGTAAAACATACTGGTTGAGCACAATCTCCTTCCGGCGCGGATGTTCTAGGGCAAGCTCACCTGAACTGGCAAAGCACTGTAACTCCGAAGGGTCCACATCAACACAGCGCATATCATAGCTTTTGATCTCAGCGGGATCGACTTTATCATTCAGATAATCCTGACACTCGATACCCACCGCACGCGCTTTGAGTTGCATGTTCAAGTCCTTCGTCACCAGCACCACAGGAGCGTCGTTATGCTCCATCAGCAGTACCGTTGCCGCTAAAATACGATGATCCACACGCTCACGATCAGGAAAGACACGGAGAAACCGACCGAGTTCTTTAGAATTTTCTTCACAGAAATCCGGATCATAAATAACCAGCCTGATCGTCCCCCCTCCCTCAGTAGGCACTCCAGAGGTCACTCTGTCACCTGAGGAAAAAAGCTCCGTTAGCCTGCGGTGCACCCGACGAGCATTGGCGCCACGCTCACTTTGCTCACCCTTGAACTTGTCGAGTTCAGCAAGTACATCGACGGGTATGCATATATGATTATCCTTAAAACGATTGAGACACTCTGGATCATGTAACAGCACATTGGTATCGAGAACGAAGTTCTTTACTTCGTTAGATGATGCCTGAAGTCCAAATTCTTGAATGCGGGACTTTTTCTGAGGCTCTGTTGTTTTTCTGTGATTAGTTGAAGTTGTTGCTTCTTCAGTTGAATGACTTTGCTCGGGGTGGTTGGGTTGGATCATTGGGTTGTTGGTTAACGACGGTGAAGTGGCGGGTGAATTTACTACAGACAACAGCCGCCCACTTTATCGGCTGCCATCCGTGATCACGAATGCGTGAGTACAAGTTTCCGCAGTTGATGCTTTTGCATCGGGAGCCTCCAAATACTCCTCCGCGGGTTAGGATTACAAATTCATTGAACAATGAATAATCTTGTGAATTAAATATCAAGATACCTTAAGTATTACGCCTACTCCGGATGATGGCAATCCTTTTTTTCAGCACAACTCTAACGGACTCGATTTGCGGATATGGCGAACAATAATGCATCATGCAGCTCCATCATCCAACACACCGCGACGAACTCATTTATTTCACATGCACCAGCCGCCGGCTCAGTCTTCGCCCTTCGTTCGGCCCATGCGAACGCTTCCCACCAGACCGGCGATGAGAATAGCCGTGAACATGACCCCCGTGACTGCCTCAAGGTAAGCGCTGGTTCGGGCGATTTTACTCAAGGGCAAGATATCCCCGTAGCCGAGGGTCGTCAGGGTGACAAAGCTGAAATAAAACAGGGAGGAAAGCTCCTCACCACCCTCACCTGAAAACGAGAACGAGCCAGGCTGAGTCAGCTCGATGAGCGAGTAGAGCCCGCCCCAGCAAATGCCGAGTAGCAGGTAGGATACCACAGCTCCGGAAATGAGATCGGGTGTGACTCGCTCCGCCTGAAAGATGGAATAGAGCAGTAGCCCGGTGACCCAGGAGAGAAAGATCAGGCCATACGGGAAAGCGATCATCTGAAACGCGGTCGAGCTCCAGCCCGCTGATTGGATCACCAGATTAGCCAACAGCAGGGCAGAAAAAATCCCCCCGGCTACCAGCAGGATACGATGTTGGCGCCCTTTACCGGAGAAGGAGGCAAGCAACACGCCGGAAGTCAGCAGAAACCAAACACTGAGTAAAATACGGCCAATGGGCAAGTGCTCGAGCAACGGCAGGCAAACCATAGTGACAAGCAGGCAAACCAGCAGTAGGGTGTGACGCCCTGCTTTGTTGGAAAATTGCTTTGAAGCGAACATGGTAAGTAAGTTACTTCACCCGGTAAACGATCGCGTAAAAGACCGGCACCACAATCATCGTCAATACCGTGGCACAGACCAGACCAAAGACGATAGTCACTGCCATGGAGACAAAGAACGCGTCAAAGAACAGTGGCAGCATACCGAGCGCTGTGGTGGAAGCCGCCATAGCAACGGGACGCAATCTGCTCGCGCCCGAGGCAAGGATAGCCTCCATCGGGCCGGCTCCTGTGGCAAGTTGGGCATTGATCTCATCAATAAGCACAATGGCATTCTTGATAAGCATTCCGGAAAGACTCAGGAAACCAAGTAGCGCCATGAAGCCGAATGGCTGGCCGGTGGAAAGCAGACCAGCGGAAACACCAATGAGTGCCAGTGGCACGCAGAGCCATATCACCAAAGGCTGGCGCAAATTATTAAACAGGCAAATCGTAGCGAGAATCATTAAGCCGATAAACACCGGAATACTTGCCATCAGAGATCCCTGGGCCTCGCCCGAGTCCTCATACTCACCAGCCCAGTGTAATTTATATCCATCAGGCAGCTCGATCTCCTCAATCTTGGGCATGAGCTCCGCGAGCAACTCATTCGCGGTTCCCGATGCCGGGTCACAGAAGGTGGTAATCGTACGTTTCCGGTCCTTGCGAATGATGATCTCATCCTCGTAGCTGGTCTCAAAGCCGGATACCACCTCCATGATCGGAATGTGGCGGCGGGCAGACCAGCTCCAGATCTGGATACTGCGCAGTGAGTCAATGCTATCCCGCTCAAATTCAGGAGCGCGCATGATCATGGGTAATAACAAGTCACCCTCACGATAAACCCCGATCGACTGACCCTGGAATGCGCGCCTGACCGCATCGGCAATTTCCTTGCGATCAATACCCATCAGATTGGCCTGCTCATCAATAATCAAGGGCCGGATCACCTTGGCACGCTGGCGCCAGTCCGTCCGCACCGCTTTGGCCTTGGAGTTGGCCTCCATAATGTCACGGGCCTGGTTGGCAAGATTGCGCAGCACGTCACTATCCGAGCCAATGAATTGCGCCTGCACTTTGCCCTTCGAGCCGGGACCGAGCTCAAACTTGTAGCCGTAGCCCAGCGTGGCTGGGAAGTTCTTCTTAATGTAGGCATCAATCTCCGGGATGAGTTTATCCACTTGGGTGGCGTCCTCAACATCCACCAAGAGCTGCGCGTAGGCGGAGTTCGTGCGCTCCGGTGAATAAGTCAGCAGGAAGCGTAATCCACCTTTGCCAATCAAGCTGGAAACGTGGGTAACGCCCTCCATCTTCCTGACACCCGCCTCGAGCTCCTTGGCCTTAGCCTCGGTCTCATTGATGTGAGTGCCCTGGGGAAGCCAGAGATCGACCATGAACTGCGGCCGTGTCGATGGCGGGAAGAAACTCTGCTTCACAAATCCAAAGCCAAACACAGCGGCAATGAAGATCCCAGCCACCGCAGCAACTGTAATCCAACGGAAGCGGATACAGGTGGAAAGCAGCCCACGGTAACGGCGATAGAACGCGGTATCGTATGGATCCTTCTCGCCCTCATCCTTGGCATCCTCTCCTGCATCATTCTTCGCATCATTTTTCGCCTTGGGTCCTTTGAGAAACATCGTCCCGAGCAGTGGCGTCAGTGTCACCGCCGTCACCCAGCTCAGCAGTAGCGAAACCATGATCACCTGGAAGAGCGAACGGCAGAATTCACCGGTCGAGTCCTGTGAAGTACCAATCGCGGCGAAAGCCATAATGGCAATAACAGTAGCACCTAACAGCGGAATGGCGGACTGCTTGACCACATCAATGGCCGCATTCACGGCACTCTTGCCTTTTTGGAGCCCGACCAGAATGCCATCAACCACCACGATGGCATTATCCACCAGCATGCCGAGCGCGATGATGAGTGCTCCCAGCGAGATGCGTTCAAGGGCCACGCCCATGCGCTCAAGAAAGAACAAGGACCCGATGATGGTGATCGTGAGCACCGCACCAATGAGCAGGCCACTGCGCGCGCCCATGAAAAAGAGCAACACCACAACGACAATCGCCACTGCCTCTAACAAACTAACCACAAAACCCTTGATCGCGATGTTAACCGCCTCGGACTGCAGGGAAACAACGCCTACCTTGACCCCCAGCGGGATCTCGGTCTGAAGTTCCGCGAGCCTTGCCTCCAGGGCCTCACCCATGGTCACCACATTACCCCCTGACACCGTGGAAATACCGAGCCCAATGGCATTCTTGCCATCATAAAGAATCCCACTGTCATAAGGGTCGACATAGCCCCGCACCACTCTACCGACATCCCGCAGGTAGAACTGCTTGTCATCCGCGTTGAGCAGTAAGCCGTTGAAGTCCTCCACCGTGGTGTATTCCCCGGTCGGGTTCAGGGTAATAAACTCAGAACCCACCTTGGCCCTGCCCGCGTCACTGACAAGGTTCTTGGACTGCAGTTCCCTGATAATCATCGCCGGAGGCACCCCGAGCTGGGCGATGCGGTCACGATCCAGCTCAATGTAAACCGCCTCCCTGCGCTCCCCGAAGCTATCGATCTTGGCGACATCCTCAACGAGTAAGAGCTCACGCCGGAGCATGTCGGTGACTTTTTTGAGCTCCGCGTAGCTGTAGTCCTTACCATAGAAAACAATGAAGACCCCGTAGACGTCACCGTAGTCATCAACCACGATCGACGGGCCCGCACCGGGTGGCAGATTCTTCTGGGCATCATTGACCTTGCGGCGCAGCTCGTCCCAGATCTGGGGTAGCGAGGACTTGTCATACTTGTCCTGCATCGTGACCGTCAGGGTGGACAGACCACGCTCAGAGCGGGATTGGATTTCATCCAGCTGGGACATCTTCTGCACGGCCACCTCCATCTCATCAGTGACCTCCTCCTCCACCTCACGGGCAGTCGCCCCGGCGTAGGGGGTGATGACCAGAGCATCCTTGATGGTGAACTCAGGGTCCTCAAGGCGGCTCATGTTCTGGTAGCCAATGGCACCTCCAAGCACGAGCGCCGCTGTCAGCACCAGGGTGATTGTCTTTCGCTCGATACTAAACTTTGCAATATTCATTGGGACGGAAATAATGGATGAGTAGGTGGCTTCAATGGGCACTTAGGGCTGCCAGCGCTTCAGCACCATGCCCTCACGTATTTGGGCAATGCCGGACGCCGCCAGCATATCCCCCACTGTGAGTTCACCGGAAATACCGATACTGCCATCAGTCACCTCACCCGCCTGGACTTCCACGCGGCCGGCAGTCATTTTCTCCCCGTCGATTTTCCAGATGTAGGCCTTGCCCGCATCATCAAAGCCAACTGCGCCCACCGGAACGGTGAACATGGCTGCCCCACCCGGTGCCTCGCCTGCCCAGTGAATAACCGCAGCCGCCGTCATGCCCGGGCTGATGTTGAGATCCGCGGGTGGAGAGAAAGTGAGCGTCACCTGGAAAGTGCGCGTCTTCGGGTCCGCGAGCATGGAGGTCTCGGAAATCTTTGCCGGGAAGCTCGCCCCGCGAAGTGCAGTGAGGCGGATCTCCGGACGGGAGCGCTTGGTGCGCTTCTCGTTACTCAAGCCCGGCTTGGCGAGCACCCAGAGAGTCTCCGGAATATCGATCACCGCTTCAAAAGTCGTCGTATCCTGCATCACCACGATGTCTTGGTTAGCACTTACGTTCTGGAAATCATCGACAAAGACCTTCGCCACCACCCCTGAGAAGGGAGCTTTCAGACTGGTGTCTTCAAAGGCCTTCTTCGCTTTTTCATAACTCGCCTGCGCGGTTTGTACTGTGCGGATGGACTTCTCCACCGCCTCCTTGGATCCTGCCTGCTGGTCAAAGAGCCTCTGGTTACGGTCCCGCTCCAGCTTGGCCTCCTCCAGAGTCGCCTTCGCGGAGTTGAGCGTGGACTGGTAGTCACGTGTATCAAGAGTCGCCACAAGCTCGCCCTTCTTGAGGAAGTCACCCTCCTTCACATTAATGGTGGTGAGCTTACCGGGCACTTCAAAAGCGAGGTCAAGCTGCTGGCCCGCCTGGATCTGGCCGGGGAACTCATAGATTCTCTCCATCGTGGAGGAATCAATCTCCACCACCTTCACAGGCCGCACGTAATTTTTTTCCGGAGCAGTTTCCTTGTCACCGCAGGCGGTGAACAGTGCCGGGGCAAGAATGGCGCTCAATGTGGCGAGTGCTTTCAGTGAGGTGGGTAGCACCTGGGTGGCTGCTGGCGGGATCTTGAATGTTCTTTTCATAGTGAATGGTTTCTTTGTTAGAGCAAGTGACAGATAATGGATGAACTATAATGGGATGACTGGACAAGGACGGAAGATGAGTGACTATTCAAAGCTACCCCCAAGGGCGAGGTGAAGCTCGATCCTCTGGGCGAGGCGTGTGCTGCGGATATTAATCCAGGCGATCTTTGAGGAGATAACACGCTCCTGCATCTGGAGCACACTGAGCAAGTCGAGCTTACCGGCATCAAACTGCTTCTGGGCAATATCGAGCGCCTTCTGGTTATCATCCAAAGCCCCCTTGAGGAAACGCTCCCGATTCCTGAAAATGGCCTCGCCGTCGAGTGCTGTCTCCACCTCATTGAAGGCGTTGAGTGACTTCTGGCCGAAGAGGGATAGTGCCGCCTTCTGCTCAGCAGTTCTGATGACCACCTGCTCCTTGAGCGCACCACCCTGATAAATAGGCGCGATGAAATTCCCGCCCGCGCTCCAGAAACCCGGGCCCTGGTCAATCAAGTCAAGAAGGTCATTACTGGAACGTCCCGCAGCAGCCGTCAGGCTGATACGCGGCAGGCGCGCGGCCTTGGCCTCCGTCACCAGATTAAAGGCGACCGCAACCTGCTCACCGGCGGCCCTCAGATCCGGGCGGCGTTCAATGAGTGCTGAAGGAACCCCGGCAGATACTGAAGGAGGAACGGGCACATAGCGCCGCGCTATCTGTTGCTTGGCCGCGGGATATCTACCGGCGAGGACTTCCAGCGTTCGCAGCGCGTTACGGTGCGCGAGGGACACCTGCTGAAGCCGATCCTTGGCTGCGTTGAGATCCGCACCAGCGAGGTGTTTCTCCTTCGGGCTGAGCTCACCTTCCTCAAACTTAATAGTCACCAGATCAAGACGCTTTTGCTGAATGTTGACAATCTCTCTGGCGAATTCCAGCTGTTGGTATGTCTCAGTGGCCAGATACCATGCCTTGGCTGCCACCGCTGCCAGTGATAAGCGGGCGTCCTGGTACTCGGCTTCCGTAGCACGGTAATTAGCCCCTGCTGCTGCACGCGCCGCGCGCACCCTGCCCCAGAGATCTAGCTCCCAGGAAAGCTGGGCACTCAGATCAGAGCTGTCACTGCTGTCACCTCCGGAGCGGTCAAGATGATTTGACATACCGGCCGCATTGAGCTGAGGCCGTAGCAAGGCACCCGCCTGGCGAGCGCTGCCAGCCGCAGCTTCTACTGCATGAAGGGCTGCGCCTAGCTCTATGTTGCCAGCGACTACCTCGCCAATATAAGACTCAAGGGCGGGGTCTCTGAAGGACTTGATCCAAGCGGAATCAACACCACCTTTCTTGGATCGATATGCCCACTGCTCTCTAACCTGGTCCGAATTCGGTAGGCTGGCGTTGAGAAGCTCCTGGCCACTAGGCGCCTTGGGAAGGGTGACACACCCAGTAGTTGAAATAAGTATTACCGCAGATGAAAAAGCGATGACCGGACAAAGAGAGCTAAGACGAGATTTAAAAATATTCACAAAGATAGGTTGGGTGATGTCAGAGCCACATAAAAGAGCTTTTTCACTCTATATATTGTAGGTTGCTCGAAATTAAGATATTGCACCCAACTGCGTCAACGCTCGTTTTGTTTCATTTGTTTTAGTTGGTCTGTTACCTTGCTTGCTAATAAGCCATGGCGAACCTTGCCTAGGGGACTGCGCGGGATTTCTGGCACGACGCATACTCCATCGAGTCTCTCAACAGGGTGACACTGCAGGTTGTAGTCCTTACGCACTTGTTCTAGATCGATCGACTTGTCGCCACAGAGTATCAAGCGGCAGCCTTTTCTTGGATCTTGGATAGCCACCACCGCAAAGCTCTGCTCCGGCAAGGGCACGGCCAACGTGTCGACCATTTTTGCCTCCAGCCCAGAGAGGTTGACCAATTCACCAAGTACTTTCACACAGCGATCCATCCGCCCCTTGATAGAAATCTTACCCGCCACCAGCTCAGCAACATCCTCACTGACAAAACAACCGTCTTGCTTGGGATCGGCAAGTTGACATGTATCGCCATCACAGATCACGTAGCCAGTCAGCAAGGCATCACCTTTAATGCTCAAGCGGTCATGGTCGATCGTCTTGACCTGCCAGCCTGGTAGAATTTTCAAATCGCGACTTCCTAAAGATGTGGTAGCCACCTGGGAACACGTCTCCGTCATGCCATAGGTCTCCATGACTGGCCAGCCAAGCTCCACTGCCCGCTCATAGACAGCATCACCTAAACGCCCACCGCCGATCAATACAGCGCGCAAGCTTTGAGGTGCGCGTAATTCACGCTGCACAAGATCATACAACTGTGCCGGCACCAGAGATGATAGGCTGATATCCTCAGAGGCCATTGTGCTATAGTATAATTCGGGATCCCATTTACCGCTCAGCTTCACAAGCTCGCTGCCAGCGTCATAACAACGGGCCCCAATGCCCATGCCACCAACGTGAAAATCAGGCAATGCCATCAACCAGCGATCATCCACCCCAGCGGATAAATGTCGGTTCACCATTGCCGCTGATGCCAATAAGGCCTCCCGGGAAAGCGCCACCCATTTCCGACCACCACTTGATCCCGAGGTAGCAAACATAAGATGCCGCGATAATTCCGGCTGCTGCTTAAGCCACGACTCCATCAAGCCAGCTTCCTTCACCGCAGCCGCGTCACCCGGATTGGCCATGATGTGGCATTGTCCCGATTGCCAGAACTCGGCAGATATCAGCTCAGAGGTTTCCATGGTAATGATTCTAATAACTCGTCAAAGCCAAGACCCGTGCCGCACGAAGGGTTGAAATCTGGTCCAGGCTCGCCCAAGGCTACGGTAAATTCATCCGGCTCAAACAAACCGTGGGTGATCAGCCCGCAGGTATCAACGACATCTGGAAAAGACTGATATGCCTTAGCTGCCTCCCACGCCGCAAAGCTCTGCCCGACAGGGTGATCCATATAACTGGTAATCACCACTCGTTTACCCTCATCCGAGGCACGTTCCAAGATAGGCTCCAGCTCATTGACCGCTGGTTTAATGACCGCCACCCCATAACCACCACAGGCATCCTCCACCTCACGGTCTACAGCCATCGGAATGTCATAAGGCCCCAAGGCATTAATCCACGGCGTGATATTCGGCAAAAAGGCATCCTCTAAAAAATCAATCTTATCGCGCACCTGCTCACCCAGATCAGCGAGCAATGACTCAACGGCTGCCGCATCAAGTGAGCCATTAAAATCAAGCCTCCACAAAAGTTCAGGAAACCGCCTCGCTTGCCCACGAATAAATTCAGCCTCTAACGCAGGGTTTCTGCCAACCTTGACCTTCACTGCAGTAAAACCAGCCTCCACAGCAGCCTGAAAACCAGCCTCATCCATCATCAGCGTGGCATGACTACGTGGCACCGTAAGGCCATCAAACAAGCTCACACCACGCCTCCGTGCCGCAGCATCCGCTTGTGCACATTGCAAAGCTCTGGTGCTGAGAGCTGTATGTTCACCAACTGCCAGCATTGTCAGTATTTGGTCCAAATCCTCATCTCCCAGCTCGGGCCACGGATGGATACAGCCATATCCGAAACCGCCCTCATCATCGACCCGAACCAAAGCACCCCGATGAACGCAACGCACCGACTTCGCATTCAGCGAACCCCTGCTGCGCATCACATACTGGTGAATGGAAAGTTTGTTTTTCATTGAATCCAAGCGCTGCAATTCACCGTAAACGCAAGCGCATAGAGAATCAACTGAAGCGCAGACATAGCGAGAAACTTATTATAGATTTTTCCGGGAGGGTGTTTGTAGATGCTGGCCATAATCAGCGCGCCAAGCAACAATGCCGGCAGAAAATAGAGCAGTTGTAAGCCTGCACCAAACAAGCATACAGCACATGCGTAGGCGACGATACTTATCACCAAGACAATATTGAGCGCAGCATCCCTGCCCCACTTCACTGCCAGTGTGTTTTTAGCGTTTGATCTGTCCTCATCCACATCACGCAGGTTGTTAATCGAGATCAGTACAGCCGACAAACAACCGATGCCCAAACCTGCCACCAGAGCCTCCACATACCACAGCCCCGTCTGGACAAAGACCGTGCCCATCACTGCCACCAGACCAAAAAACAAAATCACAAACAACTCACCCAGCCCCTTGTAAGCAAGAGGCAGCGGACCCCCAGTGTATCCATACGTGAGGTAAAAGGAGGGCACCGCAATCGCAATCATCGGCCAGCCGCGTGCTATGCACAGAGGCAAGCCAAATGCCGCGGCAAAAAGCAGGCATACCAGCGCCGCAATATAAACCGTTTTCACTGAGAGTTGGCCTGAAGCCGTCGCCCTGACCGGTCCCAAGCGCGCATCCGTATCGGCGCCTTTTTGGGAATCAATCGCATCATTAAAAAAGTTCGTCGCTACCTGAATCCAGATAGCCGCCATCAGCGTGCAAAACGCCAGCCAGCCATGCCACTCCCCAGTCAGACGATACGCCAGAGCACAGCCCACCCCCACTGGCACGATCGCGGCGGGCAAGGTTTTAGGGCGAGATGCAAGCAGGTAAGAGTTCATGTGCGCAGCCACATAAAACCCAGAATGCCCTCTTACTCCGAGGAAAAAATAAGTAATTACACATTCACCCAGGGTCAGACTGGCATAATGCAACAAGCTACACTATTATTCCGACGTGATTGCTAAACGTGCTACATTTGAGGGCAGAGTCCAGGGCGTCGGATTTCGCTATACCGTCAAACAACTTGCCACAGGCTTTGATGTAATCGGCAACGTCAAAAACCTCCCCGAAGGCACCGTCGAACTCAATCTTATGGGAGAAGAGGATGAAGTGGCGGAGTTTCTCAACGAGATCGTCGAGGAAAGCACCCTATCTCACTACATCAAAACGATGCAGCTCGTAGAAATCCCGCTGCTCGAAAACGTCAAAGGCTTCATCATTTCAGCCTAACACTGGCACAGCATTGGAGCCGGCTTACCATCCCCAAGCAGTGGATGGTCAAATAGCCCAGTGGCCGACATTATAATCAACTTGCCACCTACCACCCTCAATGGTAGGTTTAAGGTAATAATGTAGCCTTAGCTTGATGCTTTTATTCAAAAACACTGTCACGTTCATGCTTGTGCTGCTGCTGGCTAATCCCGCCTGCTGCTGCTCATTCAGTGACTCCTGCACTTCCCAACAAAAACCGGTTGCATCGTGTTGTTCATCATCAGTTGATCAAGATGAGAGCGGAAAAAACAAGGGAGATGATCACACCTGCATGTGTGCACAAAACAAGGATTACCCTGACTTTAAGTCCTTTCACTTCCAAGTAACTGATTATGCGTATGAGGCCAGCCCTCCTACTGCATTACTCAACACCAGTAATCATTGCTACACGCCCCCCCTGATACTGGCGACACCGATACACCCACCACCCGAGAATACCCTGCGTATTCTTTATTCGATCTTCCTACTTTGATTACGGAATAAGCTCACACCCAGGTGTGAGTCGAATGGCGTGAGCATTGCTCAATCGCCCAAGGAACAAGATACCGGGCAAGCTTGCCAACTTCGTCACGTCCCTATCTGAACTACGCAATAACTATACTATGCCCTGCCCATCAATCTAACAGATTTAGCGGCGACCAAAACATTCTAGCAACCTCTTTTATGACTATCAAAAAATACATGCGACTTATCCCTGTTCTCGTCGCTCTTTTAGCGGGTTGTCAGACATCTGACTCCCCAAAGCACCTGTCCTCATTGACCCACGAACTTTCCGAGTCGCAAAGCAAAGCGAGCAACTACCGCATCCCAGCCGATGCCAATGTCGAACAACTCGTATCTCAAGCCCTCAGCCACCATCCGTCACTCACCGCAGCACAGCACAAGATTGACCGTCTTCAAGCAAAGGTAGCGCAAGAGGGCTCACTGCCAGACCCTCGGGCACGGATCAGCGCGGGAAATCTCGCTGAGACTGCTGCAGGTCAAATCGACACCATGGCTGGCCTCGAACAACAAATCCCCTTCCCTGGCAAACGCAGGGCCATGGCGCTCACCGCCCAAAAAGAAAGCGATGCCGCTCGCTCCGAACTGAACAGCCTCAAGCTCCAGATCGCCGAGCGTGTGCGTTTTGCCTACTGGGATTACTACCTCGCCCATCAGAACCGACGCATCAGTCGGGAGAATCATGAGATTCTACAAACCGTTCAGGAAGTCGTGCAAGCACGTGTCAAAGCAAACCAAGGCACGCAAGCCGACCTGCTAAGAATCGCCACAGAGATGAGTAAAATCGACCAGCAACTCATCACCGCAAAGCAACAGATCAATAGTCACAAATCCCGCTTGAACGCCTTGCTCAATCGCCCAACTGGATCGAGTTTGCCCCTGCCAAAACGCTCATCAACTCCCAGCTCGAGTAGTCTTAGCAAGCTCATCTCCAGAGCTGAATCCTCACACCCAAGTATCAAGGCCAACCAAAATCGCCTCGACGCATTCGAACACCGCCTTCAAAAAGCTCGCCTCGATGCCTACCCTGATTTCCTCATCGGTGCTCAGCACGCTTGGGTCTCAAACTCAGGACTCTCCCCCGTAGCCAATGGCGAAGATCAGACCATGTTCACTCTAGGTATTACTCTACCCATCTGGCAAAAACCGCGCCGTGCGAAAATTCGAGAAGCCCAGGCTGGCATCGCAGAAATGCAGGCCGGAGTGGCCCATTCACGTGCCGAACTCAGACAACGTGTCGAGGATGCATGGTTCCGAGCCGAGGCTTCCCGCAAGATTATCAAGCTGTTCGATGAGCGCCTTCTCCCAGATGCCCGCCAAGCTCACGAATTATCACTCCAATCCTATAGCGCCGGCGAACAATCCTTTGTCGACGTACTCGATACCTGGCGCCTGCTGCTCACCCTACAATTCCAGCAGGAAGGCAATCATGCGTCACTCGGAAAAGCATACGCTTCCCTGAAAAGTGCGGCCGCCATTCATTAAAAAAACTCTATCCAACCATCCATTTCCAAGACAGCCATGAAAAACAATAAGATACTCCAAGCGCTCACTTTTCTGATTAAAAAACCAGCTGTGATTTTGATCCCCTTGATCTTCTTTTTCGCAGGTTGGTGGTTCGCTCTGCCCTCGAAAAAAGAGGCCGCCCAAGGATCATTGACAACAGCAGCCGCCGAGGTCTGGACCTGCTCCATGCACCCCCAAATCCGCCAACCCAACCCAGGCCTATGCCCGATCTGCAACATGGACCTCATCCCGCTCCAAGTTGGAAATGGCGATGGTGGTCTCCGTGAAATCACCATCAGCGAGCAAGCCGCCGCACTACTCGATCTACGCGTTAGCCCAGTGCTTCGCGCTCCAGCACAGGTAAACGTAAAGCTGTTTGGCAAAATCGACTACGACGAACGCACCATTGTCACCACCACCGCCCGCATGAGTGGCAGGCTTGACCGACTCTACGCTGACTTCACCGGAACCACTGTCAGTAAAGGTGACGCCATTGCTGAAATCTACAGTCCGGAACTCTACGTCGCCCAACAAGAACTCATCCAGGCCGTTCAATCAGTCAGCAGCTCATCATCGCCCGCCGTGCGCAGTCTCCGCCTCAACCTACTCGCCGCCGCACGCGAAAAACTTCACCTATTAGAACTCACCGAGCAACAGATTGCCGCCATCGAAACACAGCGCAAACCAAGCAATCAAATCACCCTGACGGCACAACAAGACGGCATCATTGTCAAACTCAACGCCAAACAAGGCCAGTATCTTAAAACCGGCGACCCGCTGTTTGGCATCGCCAAGCTCAGCTCGGTCTGGCTCAAAATGGAGGCCTACGAATCTGACCTACCATGGCTGCGTTACGCCCAGAAAGTCTCTTTCACCGTCGAAGCCATACCCGGAAAAACCTTCTACGGGCGCATCGCCTTTATCGACCCTCAACTCGACCCAAAACGCCGCATCGTCAAAGTCCGGGTCAATGTCGACAATAAAGACCTTCTGCTCAAACCTGGCATGTTTGCCAACGCATCCGCCGAAGCAAACGTTGCCCTGCACGGACGAGTGCTCAGTGCTGACCTCGCAGGCAAGTGGATCAGCCCGATGCACCCTGAAATTGTCAAAGATGGCCCCGGAGAATGTGACATCTGCGGCATGGCCCTGGTGCCCGCTGAGGAATTCGGCTTCATCCCCTCAGTCCAAGCCACGGAAAACCCCATACTCGTTCCCGCATCCGCCGTGCTCCGCACTGGCAAACGCGCCATCGTCTACGTCCGCATCCCCGAAAAAACCGAGCCCGTCTTCGAAGGTCGGGAAATTGTGTTAGGACCGAAAACGGGTGACTATTTCATCGTCGATCACGGCCTCGATGCAGGTGAACTCGTCGTCACCCGAGGCGCCTACAAACTCGACAGCGAACTCCAGATCAAGGCCCGCCCATCGATGATGAATCCTAATGCCGGCCTGGTAGAACGATCCGCCATCAATGCCCCGCAACAAATTCTCGCCCAGTGGCCACCCGTGCTGCGTGCATTCGGAGAGCTCGAACAAGCGATCCAAGACGATCAGATCGAGCCGGCCAATAGCCACCTGAACTCGATGAAATCCGCTCTCGCCAACATTAAAACAGACCAACTCCAGCCTAAGGAATTCGCTCTCTGGAATGAATTTTCCATGCGCCTTGAAAACACCCTCGCCGCCATCACCTCCCCCAATCATGCATCACTGAGAAAAATCCGCCACCAAATGTCTGAAACCGGACGCTTCACCGGGCTGCCATGGCAAGCCATCCCAGCCACCCAAGTCGATCCTACATGGATCCTGCCATTGCAAAAAACCACCGCCGCCTACCTGCAAATCTCCCAAGCCCTTGCCGAGGACCAGGCAAAACCTGCCAGCCAGGCCATCCCAGCCCTGCTCGAGGCCATCGCCACACTTCCCGAAGACGAGAATAAGGGAAAACTGCTAAGCGCCACTCAGCAACTCGAACAAACCACCGAAATCAAAGCCCTTCGCGAAAAACTCCCTGCCGTTTCAAAACATCTCATTTCTCTAATCAGAAAACACGGCATCAACCAGCTCGGCAACCTCTACGTCGTTCACTGCCCCATGGCCGACGGAGCTAAAGGTGCCGATTGGCTCTCCCCCATTCCCAAGGTCCAGAACCCCTACTTCGGCAGCGGAATGTATAGCTGCGGAGACGTTACCGACACCCTGTCGCTGGAAAGCAAAGACTAAACCCGCAAAGCTCATCACCCAATGCACCGCCTGATCCACTTCTGCCTGAATCAAAAACTAGTTGTTTTTATTCTGCTCACCTTTGTCATCGGTTGGGGCGTGCGAGTCGCCCCCTTCGACTGGGACACCGGCAGTTTCCCGCGTGACCCCGTGGCTGTCGATGCCATCCCCGATCTCGGCGACAACCAACAAATCGTCTTCACCGAGTACATGGGACGCTCGCCACAAGATATTGAGGATCAGATAAGCTACCCGCTTACCGTCTCGTTGCTGGGCATCCCCGGTGTGAAGGAAGTCCGCAGCTACTCCATGTTTGGTTTTTCCTATGTTTATCTCATTTTCGAGGAAGATATCGATTACTACTGGAGCCGCAGCCGGATTCTAGAAAAACTCAACAGCCTGCCCGTCGGCTTACTCCCAGATGGAGCCATGCCGGCACTAGGCCCCGATGCCACCGGTCTGGGACAGATTTATCAATACTTCCTTGAGGGCCAAGACCCCGATGGTAATTCAGCCCCAGGATGGAACCCTGAGGAGCTCCGCTCGCTCCAGGACTGGTATGTTCGCTACTCGCTGCTCGGTGCCAATGGTGTTGCTGAAGTCGCCTCGGTCGGCGGATTCGTCAAACAATACCAGGTCGAGGTCGACCCGATGAAACTGCAGGCCTGGAATGTGACCCTGGCCGAAGTTGCCAATGCCGTTCGCAAAAGCAACATGGAAACTGGAGCGCGCAACCTCGCCATTAACGGCGTGGAATACATCCTGCGAGGCACAGGATACATCCGCGAACTCGATGACCTGCGCGATGCCGTGGTAGCCGTCCGTGACAACACGCCGATCACCGTTGCCCAAGTCGCCACCGTGCAGCTCGGTCCCAGTATGAGACGCGGTGTCATTGACGTGAATGGAGCCGACGCTGCCGGAGGAATTGTCGTCGCCCGCTATGGCGCCAACCCGATGGCCACGATCAAAAACACCAAAGCCAAGATCAAGGAAATCTCAGCAGCGCTACCCACCAAAGTGACCATTGATTGGCAACAAACAGATCGAGCCGCTGTGGAAAAATTTGCTGCGGATCATAACATCAGCCCAGCATTTGCCAGCGAAGCACCCGCAGACACCACACTCAAGCAAGACGCCTGGCTACCCTGGACCAACACCCATGAGCGCGACCATTGGCCGGAATGGATGAACACTTCCAAGGTCACTATCGTGCCGTTCTACGACCGCTCAGCCCTCATCGCCGAGACGCTCAACACGCTCGACTCCGCACTCCTCGAACAGATCTTGGTCACCATTATCGTGGTTGTCATCATGATCCTGCACCTACGCAGCAGCATCCTGATCTCCGCCATGCTGCCCCTTGCCGTGCTGATCACCTTCATCGCCATGAAGCTATTCAAGGTGGACGCCAACATCGTAGCTCTTTCGGGCATCGCTATTGCCATCGGCACGGTGGTCGACGTTGGCATCGTGCTCACAGAAAATATCATTAAACATCTGCAGCAAGCTCGGGAAAACAGCTCAAAGACAAGCTCAGCAGCCATTATCTACGAAGCTGTAACCGAGGTCTCTGGTGCCGTCACCACCTCTGTGATGACCACCATCGTTAGCTTCATTCCTGTCTTCACCATGGCCGGCGAAGCCGGCAGGCTTTATCGACCACTCGCTTCCACCATAGCCTTTGCCCTGATCGCCTCCATTATCGTCGCCCTGACCATCATCCCGCCGATCGCCCACCTCCTATTAGGGGTCTTTCCGAAATGGCTCGCCTCGGAAAAAAACAAAGCCTCGCAAGCGTCCGTTAAAATGCTCAGTCGCAAGGGTCTGATCACCGCACTTCTAGGTATCGGCGCGGGAATCGCATTCGGTTTCTCGATCGCTATAGCTCTGGTGTTAGCTGCCCTCGCTCTCATCAATGCCTACCATGCAAAACTACCCCCTCACCTGCAAAAAATAGGCGGACTCAGCATCAACATCGTTACCGCTCTAATCGTTGGCTGGCTGTTGGCCAAACACTGGATGCCGCTTGGCCTTGACTCTGCCACCTTCACCAACTTCGTCTTTGTCATCATCATTCTCGGTGGCCTGCTACTCACGTTCAAGTTTGCCGAGCTCGCCTACACCCGCATCCTAAGCTGGATTCTTGATCACAAAATCATCTTTCTGAGTATCCCCCTGATGATGCTCGCCGTGGCAGGGTGTATTTGGCTTGGCTTTGGACAACTCACCGCCGGCTTACCCGAGGGCATCAAAAACACCTCACTCTATCAGGACATCGATCGGAAATTCCCCGGCCTCGGCAAAGAATTCCGGCCAGCACTCGACGAAGGCTCGTTCCTCGTCATGCCCACGGTCAGCCCACACGCGTCAATCGATGAAGCCACTGATTCACTGCGAACGCTCGATGCCGCCATCGCCACCATCCCCGAGGTCTATCAGGTCGTCGGCAAAATTGGCCGTGCAGAATCCGCACTCGACCCCGCACCCATTTCCATGATCGAGACGATCGTCAATTACCGCTCCGAATTTCGCGCTGATAGCCAAGGGCGTGTGCTCACATTCAAAGTCAATGAGCAAGGAGACTACATCTACGATAACAAGGGCAAACTTGTTCCAGATAAAAAAGGAAAACCTTTCAGGCAATGGCGACCGCACATCAAAAGTGCCGATGACATCTGGCATGAAATAAGCAAAGTCATCGAGCTTCCCGGAGTGACCGGTGCGCCGAAGCTTCAACCTATCGAGACCCGCCTCGTAATGCTACGTACCGGCATGCGCGCTCCCATGGGCATCAAAATCAAAGCCCCCACCCTGTTGACCCTCGAGGACTTCGGCCTTCAACTTGAGCGTCTCATGCGCGAGAGCAATATCCCCGGACTCGACATCAACAGCATCAATGCGGACCGTATCGTCGGCAAACCCTACCTCGAAATCCACCCCGACCGCGAGGCCGCCAAACGCTACGGCCTGAATGTCATCGACATCCACCAAACCATCCAAACCGCAATCGGCGGCGAAATTGTCACCACCACCGTCGAAGGACGGGAACGTTACGGCGTCCAGGTCCGCTACGCTCGTGAAGCCCGTGACTCGATTGAAGCGATTAAGAAAATCCTCACCACCACCCGTGAAGGTGCACAAGTCCCGCTTGGGCAACTCGTCGACATCGAGTATGTGCGAGGTCCACAGGTCATTAAAAGCGAGGATACGTTCCTGACCGCTTACGTCACCTTTGGCTCTAACCCAGGATTCGCAGAAGTTGATGTGGTCGAGGATGTCCAGGCCTACCTCGAAGCACAGGAAAAGGCAGGCAAGCTCAAACGCAGCGGAGGCACTCGTTATGAATTCGCCGGCAACTATCAGTCGGCTCTCGAATTTGATCAAAACATGATGGTCATGATGCCCCTCGCCCTACTGGCCATCTTCTTCATCCTCTATCTACAAAACCGCTCTGTGATCAACACCATCATTATTTTCAGCGGCATCGCCGTAGCCTTCTCTGGCGGGTTCCTCTTGCTCTGGCTTTACGCTCAACCAGGCTTTATGAATATCGAGATCTTCGGTCACAATCTGCGTGCCATTTTCAAGATTCAACCCATCAACCTTTCCACCGCGGTATGGGTCGGCTTCATCGCCCTGTTCGGCATTGCCACCGACGATGGTGTCGTCATCTCCACCTACCTCCGCCAACGCTTCAAAAAAGACCTCCCCCAAACCATCGGGCAAATCAGGGCCACTACCATCCTCGCTGGCAAACGCCGCTGCCGACCATGCCTGATGACCTCCGCAACCACCATCTTAGCACTACTGCCAGTGCTCACCTCTAAAGGACGAGGAGCCGACATCATGGGGCCCATGGCTGTGCCCATCTTCGGTGGAGTAATCGTCGTATTACTCAGTATGTTTGTCGTGCCTGTCATCTTCTGTTTGTGGCAAGAAATAGCACACAACAGAAAATAAGCTAACCAGTGTGCTTACGCTAGGTTGGTAAACACCGCTTGAACGTCGTCGTCCTCCTCGAGTTTATCCACCAGCGCTTCCACCTCCTCAATCTGGGCCTCGCTGAGCTCAACGGGACTATTGGCAATACGCTGAAGATTCGCCTTAAAACCTTCAATGCCCATGTCTTCACATGCCTTGGTTAATTCCCCAAAACTGGTGAACTCTCCATAAACGATGACTCGATCATCTTGCACATCCATTTCTTCTAAGCCGAAGTCGATGAGGTTGAGCTCAAGCTCTTCGAGATCAAGGCTGTCTGTTTTTGCAAATTCAATCACCGCCTTGCGGGTGAACATGAAGTCAAGAGATCCGCTATTGACGACCTGCCCGCCGCCTTTGTTGAAGGCTGTTTTGACGTTCGCCACCGTGCGGGTGGTGTTATCCGTAGCGCACTCGACCCATAACAAAGACCCATGAGGCCCCTTGCCTTCGTAGCTGACCTCATCGTAGTTGGCGGCATCAGCTGCAGTAGCGCGCTTGATGGCCTTATCGATGTTGTCCTTAGGCATGTTCTGAGCCTTGGCATTGTTCACCGCGGTCTTCAGTGCCGTATTGGAGTTAGGATCCGAACCACCAGCCTTAGCTGCCATGGTGATGATTTTTCCTAATTTAGGGTACAATCTGGACATCTCGCCCCAACGTTTTTCTTTCCCTGCTCGGCGTGCTTCAAAGGCTCTTCCCATAATGATTAAATAGTTTAATTAGTGGTTTTCGTGTAAGGTATCCGCCCCCCAAAGTAGATGGTTTCAGCAGCTGCTCAAGCTTTCTTCACGGTTGGCAAAAAATCACCCTTACCGAATCCAATCGCAGGCGTGATTTACCAATGGCTGCACTCAAGGTGTCATGCTGGCTGCGCAGAGCTGTAATCTCATCCTCACTGACATGGTCATTGATTTCACCGAGGGCAACCAAACGATCAATTTCAGCACCCAGTTTGCTACTGCATTCTGCGGACGCTTTTGCTACCACTGAGATGATCTGCTCGGCTGCAATGTTCTGACACATCTCCAACATAGCGGGCAACATCAAACGGCGGAATTTTTCCTGCCCAAGGAGTTGATGTAAATTGCCAACGCGGAGATGATCTGCGCTTAAAGGTTTTTCATGGCTGCGGTTATTGCTTTGGTGGTCTACCTGCACTCGAATGGGTGTCGCAGGTAAAAATCGGTCACTGTGCAAAGATGCCGGAGCCACGCATTCCACCACAAAATAGGTCTCAAGCAGAATTCCTTTCTCGGGAGCTCCTTCCCAGACGCCGAATGATGCGTTGCCAGCCTCTGAGGTGAGCAGCAGCTCAAGTGCGGTGCGCGCCACCGGATGATCCCAACTCATAAAGGTGGCATCCTCTCGTGAAAGTGCCCGTGTTCGATCAAAGGTCACATTAAGTCCATCATCTGGAAGTGCCGGAAAAGAGTCTGTGATCAAATGACCGGGAAGCAGCAGATAAGAACGATCTGTCAGCTCATCGATATGAAGACCAAAATGATCCCACAATCGCACTAAAAAAGCCTCTGATGACCTATCGGCATCCATGGCATTCATTTCATCAATGAGATCAGCCACCAGCTCTGGCCTGCTTGAGTTCAGCTCCAGAAGCCGGTCATAGCCGCGTTTTAATCGTTCAGAAACCCGTGCACGGCAATCCTTGGAAGCATCAATCAATGCCTGCAATGCCTGTTCATCCATGCCCTCATGAGCTGGTTTACCACCGAGCTCGCGCACGATTTCACTCGAACCATGCAAGCTGTGCTCAAAGGCCCCCAGGCCATCGTGATACCAACGGGCCAAAACCTCACCGTGTGTCCCCTTCACATAGGGCACGTGAATATTAATCGTCTGTTCCTGGCCAATCCTATCTAGACGACCGATGCGCTGTTCCAAAAGCTCTGGATCGTCAGGCAAATCAAACAACACCAGGTGATGTGCAAATTGGAAGTTGCGGCCCTCACTGCCTATCTCAGAACAAACCAGAAGGCGGGCTCCCTCTTCCTCAGAAAAGTATGCGGCGGAGCGATCACGCTGCAACAAGGTCATGCCTTCGTGGAAAAAACCACAATTGATATTGATGATGCTTTGAAGCTTCTCGAGAATTTCTTCAGCGAGTTCCCGGGTCCGGCAAATCAGCAACACCTTCGCCTCACCCAGTTCTTGGAGTAGCTTTACCAGCCAGCTCATTTTTTCCGCCTCATTATCCAATGGCACCAGTGAGGCTTTTCTATCTGGGAAACCCGTCAAGGCCTGCCGTGTATTGCGAAGCATGACCCGCCCCGTGCCAAAGGTATCGAGCAGCTCACGGATCAACAACTCACGTGCGGACTCGTCACCACTATCCAGGGCAAGGCAATGACCATGGATGCGCTCAGATTGTGAGGCAAATAAAGCACGGTCCTCTGAGCTTAGAGTAGAACCTTCCACCAACCTGCCTACTGCATCGGCTACTTCCTCGTAGTGATTTGCCTCCTGCTGAAAGGTCTCAATATCCACATAGCGCTCTGGATCGAGTAAACGTAAGCGGGCAAAATGGCCATCTGGACCAAGCTGGCGCGGTGTCGCCGTGAGCAGTAACAAACCCTCAGTTTGCCGCGCTAGTGATTCCACCACTTGATAGGCTACGCTGGGAGCATCTGTATTCCACTCCAAGTGATGCGCCTCATCGACAATAAGCATATCCCAACCGGCTGCCACAGCCTGATGGGCGCGTTGATCGTCACTGGCCAAAAAATCAACACTGCACAAAACAAGCTGACTGTCTAAAAACGGATTCTCTTCACCCTCGCCACCCTGTTCGATGGCCACGCACCTCGACTCATCAAATAGACTGAACAGCATATTAAACCGTCTCAGCAGCTCCACAAACCACTGATGCAGTAGAGGCTCAGGCACTAAGATCAGCACTCGGTCGGCCCGGCCGGTCAAATGCAACCGATGCATAATCAGACAGGCCTCGATCGTCTTACCAAGGCCAACCTCATCCGCTAATAAGACACGCGGAGCAAGCCGTGATGTCACCTCATCTGCGATATAAAGCTGATGAGGGATCAAATCCATTCGGGCACCTGCAAAACCACGCGCTGGCGACTTCATCACCTCGCATTGACGCTGCAAAGCCTCGACCCGTAAATCATAGGTGTGCAGCGCATCCACATGGCCTCCAAGCAAACGATCCTCCGGTTTATTAAAGCTCATCGTGTCAGATAAGCCTGACTCCTCAACCTGACGATCTCCGCAGACATAGACTAATAAACCATCACGTTCCAGCACCTCATTGACTTCGATCACATCACCCTCGTGAGTCTCTAGTATCTCCCCTACTTTCAGCGCCACCCTGCGCAGCGGCGCGCTATCCAAAGCATATTGCCGGCGCTCATTGGCAGCTGGAAACATCACCTCAACACGCTTGAACTCGACCTTAAGCATGATCCCGACACCTAATTCAGGTTCGGTTTCACTAATCCATCTTTGGCCAGGTTTTATTTGAGAGCGCAGAGACATCGGTCGAGGCGGCGCAGACTACATCTCCATGCTAATCCTGCAAGCTATTCATATGCCATTTGCCGTATCCACTTCATGGGCTCATCATGCTCTTGCATGCAGCTGTAGAGCACTTGTATTGGCAAAAAGCATGACAAGACGCCATCCCTACGTATAGTGCCGCGCATGTCCGATTCCATCGTCAGCGCCAGCGAACTCTGCGTCAGCTATAGCTCACACACCGTACTCGATGGCGCCACTCTCGCCATCCAGAAAGGTGACCGCATCGGCCTGGTAGGCAGGAACGGCTGTGGTAAATCTACCTTCTTAAAAATCCTTGCGGGTGAAGCTGTAGGTGACAGCGGTGAGGTGAACTGCAAACGAGGACTCGTCACCGGCTATCTGCCGCAGAATTTCGAACTCAATGATGAGGCTAACGTCTATGATAACGTGCTGGCCGGCGCTCAGTACACCCTCGACCTGATTAACGAATATGAAACCATCCCAGCCGATAGCGACCGCAGCGCTGAGGTGCTTGATGAAATCACCCACCTCGAGGGATGGGACCTCGAACACCGCGCAACCACCCTGCTATCCCACCTGCATGCACCTGATGCCGAGCGCATCGTAGGTACTCTTTCCGGTGGTGAAAAACGACGTGTCTCACTCTGCCGGGCGCTGCTCGCAAAACCTGATTTCCTAATCCTCGACGAACCGACTAACCACCTCGACACCGAGTCCATCGAGTGGTTGGAAAAATTTCTCGCTCGTTACACTGGCACCTGCCTCTTTGTTACACACGACCGCTATTTCCTCGATCGCATCGCCACACGCATCGTGGAAATCCGACAAGGAAAGTGTGACAGCTACCAAGGAAATTATACCGATTACCTGCTCTCACGGGCTGAACGTGACATGGCTGATGCCAGGAATGAGCACAAACGCCAACGCTTTCTGAGTCGTGAACTCGAATGGGTACGGCGAGGCCCCAAGGCCCGATCGACCAAGGCAAAGGACCGCATGGATCGCTATTTTGAAGTTGCTGATCAGAAAGCTCCCGAGCAAGAACTCGACGTCGATCTCATTATCCCCGCCCCTCCTAAGCTGGGCAACAAAATCATTGAGGTCGAGGATGTCGGTATGGCATACAATGACGGGCCATGGCTATTTTCTAATGTCAGTCTAAAAATCGAAGGTGGTCAACGGCTCGGCATTGTCGGCCGCAACGGCATGGGTAAATCCACCCTGCTCAATATCATGCTCGGCCAGCTCGAACCCCTGCAGGGTAAGGTCGATATTGGAATGAAGACCGACATCAACTTCATTGACCAAAACCGCCTCCTACTCGATGACGACAAATCGGTTTTCGAAGAAGTCGGCGAAGGCCAAGAAAATGTGCAGCTCGGCAAGGAAACCATTGGCCTGCGCGCCTACTTGAGACGTTTCCTGTTCACCGAAGAACGGATCAACACCAAAATCGGACTACTCAGTGGTGGCGAGCGCAGCCGCGTGATGCTCGCGAAAATCCTCAAAAAGGGCGGTAATGTTATTGTATTGGACGAGCCCACCAACGATCTCGACCTCAATACACTCAGACTACTCGAAGAAGCCCTCTTCGCATTCAAGGGCAGTGTGATTGTCGTCAGCCATGATCGCTATTTCCTCAACCGCGTGTGCACAGACATCTTGGCCTTCGAGGGTGATGGCGTCGTCGACTACCAAGTGGGTAACTACGATTACTACTTAGAAAAAAAAGCCGCCCGTGCCGCCACCAGCAAGCTTTATAAAAGCAATCCAACAAGTAAGAAGCCAGAGCGTAAAGAACGCCCGCGTAAACTTAAGTGGGCTGAGGCAAAGGAGCTCGAAACCATCGAGGAAGACATCCTCGCCGCCGAGCAAACCCTCGCCCAGCTAGAGGCTCAGTTCAACGCTCCGGACTTCTACGAAAAACACGGTGACAACTGGCAAGCCCTAGAAACTGAGCTCAACGAAGCCAAGGCGAAGGTTCCCAAGCTCTACAGCCGCTGGGAAGAACTTGAGGCTATCAAAACAGCCTCCGAAGCTCCCTAGTTATTGGCAAACTTAGCCCCACCCTTATATAATCAACTCATGGAAACCCGCGTTCACCTGCCCGATATGGAGCCCCCTGCAAGTATTACCGAAGTGATCCTTGCACTCCGCAGCAAGAAGCTCGAGCCCAAGCACGAGAAAAAAGACTGGGGTGACTGGATTACTTTCCCGGGCAAGCAAACGGTCATCAGCATCGAATCCATGCGTGGTTTGGCCAGCTCTGCCACCGTCGAACATGCCGAGGATGATGGCGATGACATCAACATGCAGATCCTCTCCGCCTTCGGCAAACTTGGCTGGATGGGATCTGACGAAGAAGGCGAATTTAGATTAGACTGATTTACTCAGCATCTGAATCCATCCAGTGCACCCAAAACAGACAAAGTCTACTCGCTATCTCCTTGCCAAAGCTGCCGCCCTCAACAACCCTTCAGGCATGAGAATCATTTCCCCAAAAGATGCTGTTTTCCAAAAAATCGAATCTTCTCTCGGTGAACACAAAGACGACACCCAGCTTGAAGTAATCGCGGGCATCGACTGTGATGAGGAAGACATGAGCAATCAACGTGAACTCGGTGACGAAGACCCCATTGCCACCATCGAGCTCATCGTTCAATGGCTACCAGATACAGGCGAGGGCATTCTCGATTGGTTTTACGTGCGGCACTCAGGCATCGATAAAGATCCTCCAGAAGTAGAGCATGGCGGCCCCCTCCTCGGCTTCAACAGCGAAGGCCAAGAACCCGATCTTGATTTACTGATACACGATTCCGTAGCTGCCCTGAACGAGTCCGTAGGCTGGGCCGAGTTTGAGCTAGAAGAAGATGTCTAATCAAGACCCCTGGGATCTGGTGGTCATCGGCGGTGGTGCCGCCGGCTTTTTTGCCGCAATCACCTGTGCTGAAAAAGCACCTGGAGCAGCTGTGCTGATTCTTGAAAAAACAGCCCATACTCTTGGCAAGGTCAAGATCTCTGGCGGCGGTCGCTGCAATGTCACCCACGCCTGCTTTGAAGCCAAAGCTCTGACAGAACATTACCCACGAGGCGGCAAATCATTGATCGGCCCCTTTCACCGCTGGGGAGCTCAGGATACCGTCAACTGGTTCCAAGAGCACGGTGTTGAGCTCAAGACCGAAGCCGATGGCAGAATGTTTCCCACCACAGACAGCTCCCAGACCATCATCGACTGCCTTCAGAGCTCTGCTCAAAAAGCGGGCGTTATCCTCAAAACATCAACCGCTGTAGTTTCGGTTACCGCTGACGAGGCTGATGACGTTCCAGATACTATTGGCGACACCGTTTTTACCGTCACAACCAATACAGGAGAAAAGCTCAAGACCCGATCTCTCCTTCTTGCCACTGGCGGAACCCGTCTTGCATCTGGAGCACGCTTAAGCGAGTCCCTCGGTCATGAGCTAGTGCCCAATGTCCCCTCCCTCTTTGCCTTCAATATTGACGATGATCGTCTTGAATCTCTCGCTGGGGTATCCGTAGCCAATGCCTCGGTGTCACTTATGGGCATCAAGTTACAGGCCAAGGGCCCTCTGCTGATTACTCATCATGGCCTTAGTGGACCTGGTATTCTCAAGCTCTCAGCTTGGGGTGCGCGTCACCTGCACCAGCTCAATTATCAATTCACAGTCAGCATCAACTGGCTACCGGATGTCAATGTTGCCCAAACCCTCAATCAAGAACGTAGCCATCATGGCAAACGCAAGGTATGCGGCAGAGCACCCTTTGAGCATTTTCCCAAGCGTCTTTGGAAGCGCCTCTGTATAGCCTCTGGCATAGCTGATGACTGCATCTGGTCACAACTCAGCAAGGAGAACATTCGACGCCTCAGTCAAGAGCTGATCGGCGGTCAGTTTGAGGTTTTAGGAAAAAGCATCAACAAGGACGAGTTTGTCACCTGCGGCGGAGTGAAACTCAATGACGTCAATATGACGACCCTGCAGAGCAAAATCACCCCTGGCCTCTACTTTGCTGGTGAGGTTCTCGATATCGATGGCATTACCGGTGGCTTCAACTTCCAAAATGCCTGGACAACAGGGCATCTCGCCGGCACCGCAGCCGCAGGAAAAACGCAGGGTTAGCATTAGCATTAGCATCAAACAGCTGGTTAGCTTGACCTCTGGATTTTCCCGTTTGCATCCAGTAGAAATACTGCCTATGTTAACATGTTGATTATGTATTACCCGTGCATTTACGGGTAAGCGATTTTTGCTTCAACCTAAACCAACAACAATAAACATGAAAACTATTCAAAAACTAATGGCACTCGGTGCCCTAGCAGCGCTTCCTATTGGCACTGTAGCAGCAGTAGAGCTGCCCACTAAGACACCTCATGAAGTCAAAGCCGAAGATGAGGAAACAAAAACGGTAAATCTTAAAATCACAGGCATGACCTGAGGCGTGGGTTGCGTTAATAAAGTGCGGTCCGCACTTGAAGGGGTTGAAGGAGTTTCTAAAGCCGCAGTAAGCATGCCTGACTCAGCGGTAGTCACCGCCAAAAGCAGTGTTTCTGATAAGGACTTGGTCAAAGCAGTCAAAGATGCCGGCTTCGGCGCCTCAGTCACCAAGTAGTTATTGATCATTATCAACAAATAGGAAGGCACGGCACTCGCCGTGCCTTTTTTTGTGATCTGCAACCCGCAGCTCAACTACTGTAAAAATGATCGCACCCGCGGGTCACATAAATCTGCTACAGTGAGATCCGCGCCAAAACCTTCAAGCTCTGCTATCGAAAATCGCCCCGTTGCGACAGCCAGGGTTGCGGCTCCCATCGCCTGACCACAGGCAATGTCTTTAGGGGTATCGCCAATCACCACCGACTGCTCTGCTTGAAAATCAATTCCATGCTTGGAACTAGCACGCTCGAGCGCAACTGGCCCAAGCTGATTTCTATCGTGATGGTCATCACCATAGGCACCAACCTCGATCGAGAAATATCCAGCTAAGCCATAGTGGTCGATTTTCGCCTTGGCCCCCTGTGCAATATTGCCAGTCAACAATCCTAAAACGGCATCAGAGTCGGCAATATCATCCAGAAGCGAGGTAACCCCTGGGAGTACTTTCCCCGCAAACGATGCCAAGTTGGGTGAGAGCTTTTGTAAATAAACTCGGTAGAATTCCTCGAGCTCTATGTCGCTCTCAAAATGCTCAAGCATGCCACGGACAATTCCCCAGTCCGTGCTGCCCGCCAAGTCAAGCTCGGGGCCTTCCGCCCCAAACAGATCGCAAGCTGTCTGCTTTAATGCCGCCATCCCTGCACCTCCTGTATCAATCAGGGTACAGTCGATATCAAAAAGGAGAAGACGCGACACAGTGTCAGCAACTAAATCTTAGCAGAAAATGATCAGACTACTGCTCACCTTCGGGTGCGCCAGAGTCATCATCATCAAACTCAACATCCTCATCACCCTCATCATCAGGATCAACAAGATTGCCGTGGCTGAGGTAGAACTTACGCTTACGCTGCTCTTTGGGCAGTGGTGAAAGCATCATGTTAACAGCACGTCCAGCAAGGCGAGCCTGCTGATCGACATTGGCTATTTCTTTGAGATCTAGAGCCACTTTTTGCAGCACCTCAAATCCAATTTCACGGTGAGCATTTTCCCGACCACGGAACTGAAGACGAACGCGAACTTTATTGCCCTCATCGAGGAACTGCTCAGCGCGAGCAAGCTTGATGTTGTAGTCGTGTGTATCCGTACCGACGCGGAGCTTAATCTCCTTGATCTTATTGACGGTTTTAGGCGACTTCTTTTTCAGCTTTGCCTGTTCGTATTTGTATTTTCCGTAGTTGCAAACACGGCACACTGGCGGGCTAGCGTTTGGTGCAACCTCCACAAGATCCATACCGACGGCTTTCGCCTTTTCCACGGCTTCACGCGAACTCATTACTCCGAGTTGCTGATCTTCATATACAACACGCACTTTGGGTGCACGGATACGTTCGTTGACACGTGTCATGTCACGACGTGGACGGAATGGTTTTTTCTTAGACTTAGCTATGGTGTTCTCCTTTGGTTAGTTAGGGGTTTTAGTATGGGGTGGCAGCACCGTAATAATGCTTACCAAGACTCACGTCATTGGAACGTGTGGTAGTCAAAAATATGCCGGAAAAATAATCCATGCGGCAGGGCAATCAAGGTATGACCAATCTCATCGTCATACTAGAGTGACCGACTGGCAATTTCCGTTTGGATGTTTGAAACAAATTCATTAAGTGGCATGGAACCTAGATCATCCCGATCTCGGTGCCTCACAGAGACGGTGCCGCTTTCAGCTTCCCGCGCTCCGATGACCAGCATATAAGGCACACGATCCAATCTGGCAAGGCGAATCTTAGCACCAACCTTGTCAGCATTACGATCACAGGAAACCCTAACTCCAGCATTAGAGAGCAATTTGACTGCTTCATCAGCTGCCTCATTGAATTTCTCAGAGATCGGCAATACACGCACCTGCTCAGGCGCAAGCCAGGTTGGAAACTTGCCTTCGAAATGCTCAATGAGAAGGCCAACGAACCTCTCCAACGAACCAAACGGAGCTCGGTGGATCATTACCGGACGGTGCGGTTTGTTGTCAGACCCAATGTAAGTCAGGTCAAAACGCTCGGGGAGATTGTAGTCGACCTGAACGGTGCCCAGTTGCCAGTCACGGCCGATGACATCCTTGACCACAAAGTCGATTTTTGGCCCGTAAAACGCGGCCTCGCCTTCTTCCTCGATGTAGTCCACACCCAGTGTTTGCACGGCCTGACGCAGGGCAGCCTCGGCCTTATCCCAGTTGGCAGCATCACCTACGTATTTATCACTATCAGGATCACGCAGAGAAAGACGCACACTGTAATCCTCCATACCAAGCGTCTGCAGCACAGTTTTCACCAAACCCAGACACTCCTGCACTTCTTCCGCCACCTGGTCTGGTGTGCAGAATAGGTGGGCGTCGTCCTGAGTAAATCCACGCA
>JAFMDE010000088.1 GCA_017857425.1 Akkermansiaceae bacterium | reverse complement strand
CCCGCAGAACTTGAGGGCATCATTGATGATGTTGCTGATATTCCTAAGGGGGATGATTATATCTCCTATTTCATGAAGTTGAATTTCATCAAGCCTGAGGAGGCGGTAAGAACATTCACTCAGAGTATTCATGGACTCGGACCAGGTGCGAAAATAGCACCAGTGCCAAACGCATCTGCAGTTTTGATTACCGGTAAAGCTGCCTTTGTGCGCAAGCTGATCAATCAACAAAAATACATTGATGTGCCTACAGGTAATGTGGCTACCACATGGGTGCCACTGAAGTATGCCGACTCTGAGGAGCTGGCAACCACGCTCAATGAGATCATGAATACTCAACAACAAAGGGATACCACTGCGGGGGTGACTAAAGTTGGTAATGCTAGTGGTGGTATCAAACCCAAGGTTCCCGGCGCTGTATCTCCTGCCGCTAATGCTGAGTCATCAGCTGCAGGTGAAGAAATACCAGTGCAAATTGTTGCGGATCCACGTTTGAATAAAATTTTCATCATGGGCAGACCAGTGGATATCGTTTTTGTTGAAGGGCTGGTGCGTGCATTTGATGCCCCGCCAAATCGCAATTCTTTCTTTAAGCGTAAGCTACGCTTTATTATTGCTAGTGATTTTCTTCAGGTTGCGGCAGATGCATTGGAGGCGCACAATGGTATCACTTCTGATTCTGCTAGGCGGCAGGGTAATGGCAACTCTGGCCAGCAGCGCAATCAGTCTACGAGGCCATCAAACAGTGGTGATCGGGGGAATTCCCGCAGTGGTAATGTCGAATCGGTTGAGGAGTTCAATGTCAGTGATGTTCCTGAGTCGATCGTCGTTGGGAAAACCTTTATTGTTGCCGATAATTTGGCAAATAGTATTCTCGTTCAAGGGACGCCTGAGAGTGTGCGCATTATCTCCGAGTTAGTTGATAAGCTCGATGGGCGTCCACAGCAGGTGATGATTTCGACCGTATTTGGTGAAGCCTCGCTAGGCAACGGAACAGATATTGGTGTTAGTCTTGGTGCTATCGCGAGAGGCGGGGACCGTGACGCGGCTGGATCTACTGGTGGTGGGGGAGCGCTTCCCACGTTTGCTGATTTGCTAACGAATGCAGGTTTGAATACCGCTGTGGTCGATGACTTCGCCAGAGGCTTGAATGTATATGGCCGGATTAATGATTTCACGGGTGTGATAAGAGCGCTTGAAAGCAGTTCTGATTTTAAAGTGCTATCAAGGCCTACTGTTTACACGGCGAACAATCGCAAAGCGGTTATCTCCTCAGGTAGCAGCATTGCAGTACCGACTAATCAGTTTAATAGTGGCACGACAGGTCAAAGTACGAATATTGAATACCGAGATGTGTTACTGCGCTTTGAAGTGGTTCCTCTGATCAACTCTGATGATGAGGTGACATTACGAATCTCCCTGATCAATGATACGGTCGGTGAGGATCAAACCATCGGGGACCTAACTGTGCCTACCATTGGCACGGAAACCATCACAACAACAGTCACTGTGAAGAATAATACCACTGTAGTCATCGGTGGCTTAGTTACCGAGGTAGAGCGGAACTCGAAAAGCGGAGTGCCTGTGTTGAGTAGAATCCCAGGAATTGGGAGGCTCTTTGGTAGAACGAGGAAGAGTGTCGAACGTCGTGAGCTTTTGGTTTTTATCCAGCCCAAAATTGTTGGTGGAACAAACAGCCAATACGATGTTCAGCAAGATATGGAGCGCCGGTATGAGGTCGCTCCTGCAGCCCGTGAGTTTGCCGATGGGCTCCTACCTGAAAAGCAGAGTAACTCGGGGGCTTCTCCAGAGCCGAAAACACCAAAGAAGTCGATACCCTCTGCCTCTGAGCGTCCGGATTTAAACTATCCAACAAGAAGGTAGAATTGCTCAATTTTGTCGCCTAAATGGCTTTTCTAAGCGGCTGCTGCCAGATAATCATTTCAGCTGGCTTATCAGAGTTATAGATCCCTTTAACAGAGCATGAACCGTGTAGTTGTCATTAATGTTGTTGGTCTCACTCGAGGCTTAATTGGTGATCAAACACCAAACATCAAAGCGTTCGCCGAGGCAGGTCAGCTTAGCTCTTTTGCTCCCGAGTTTCCAGCAGTCACATGTTCTGCTCAGTCTTCTTATTTGACGGGTCAGCGAGTGGAAGGTCACGGTATTGTGGGTAACGGTTGGTATGATCGAGAGTCTGCCGAAGTTAGATTTTGGAAGCAAAGTAATCATTTGGTTCATGGGGAAAAAATATGGGATCAGCTCAAGCAGGGTAATCCAGATGCTGAATGTGCCAATATGTTCTGGTGGTATAATATGTACTCGCAAGCCGATTGGACAGCAACTCCACGTCCGATGTATCCTGCCGATGGTAGGAAGGTATTCGATATCCACACCCAGCCGATGAATTTACGGGAACGGCTTAAAGCTGATCTGGGGGATTTTCCTTTTCCTTCTTTCTGGGGGCCTGCGGCAGGCATTCAATCATCTCAATGGATTGCAGAATCAGCCAAGTGGATTGAAACATCTAAAAAGCCGGCCCTTAATCTCGTTTACCTGCCGCACCTTGATTATTGCTTGCAGAAGTATGGACCCAATGCGCCAGAGATCATACCTGAGCTGGCTGCCATTGATGAGCTTGTGGGAGACTTGCTCACTTTTTTTCGGGATCGTGGGGTCGAGGTGGTCTTATTATCTGAGTATGGAATATCCGAGGTTAATCGAGCGGTCCATTTGAATCGTGAGTTCCGCAAGCGAGGTTGGATTCAGGTGAAGGACGAGCTCGGCCGCGAGACGCTAGATTGTGGCGGCTGTCGTGCATTTGCTGTGGCGGATCATCAGTTGGCCCATATCTATATCAATGACGCTTCGATACGTGATCAGGTCATCGAGCTTTTGGACAGTATTGACGGAGTTGAAGAAGTCCGTGTTCCCAGTGAAATGTGGGGGCGTGGAGTTGCCACGGATAGAGCGGGGGACTTGATTGCCGTAGCAGCCAGCGATGCCTGGTTTACCTACTATTATTGGCAGGATGACAATAAGGCCCCTGACTTTGCCCGCTGTGTTGATATTCACCGCAAGCCGGGATACGATCCAGTTGAGCTATTTATCGATCCAAATATCACTTTTCCTAAGCTGAAAATAGCATGGTTTTTACTGAGAAAAAAGTTGGGGTTTCGTGCTTTGCTTGATGTGATCCCTTTGGATGCAAGCCTTGTGAAAGGGTCTCACGGCAGAGACAAGGTTCCCGAGTCTGAGCAGCCTGTATTCATTGCAGACACAGTAAGAATATCTTCTGTGGACGAGGTTAACAAAGCCATCTGTGAGCTTGTTTCTGGTGGTCAGCGAGAGGCTTGAAATATTTACAGACAATAAATTGCCAAGCTGGCATTATAACAGTGAATGGTTAATGCGGCAAATCATCAGGCTAGAGCTTGGAAGGGCTGGCTCAGAGAGCATAGCTCGCGTCTCTATGTCTACGCACGCCAGCGAAGCCAAAGTCGTGAAGATGCGGAGGATATTATTCAAGACGCCCTGATTCGTTTGTGGGGATACCAAGAAGAGCGAGACAATGTTCCTCCCGATCTGCCATTGGCTTACTCAGTACTCCGATTTGTGGCTATGGATCACATCAAAAAACAAGGTCGCAAAAAACGAAAGGAGGACGCCGTTATTTTTCTCCATGACCAAGAGGACTACTGGCTTGATACCAATGCGGAAGATGGTGAAGAAGCGGTAATGCTCAGACAGGCTGTCGAAAAGCTTGGTGAAAAACTGCGCGAAGTGGTGACATTGAAAATTTGGGGAGGTCTTACATTTGGTCAGATCGCTGAAGCGATGACGATCTCTCCAAATACAGCGGCATCAAGATACCGTTACGCACTAGAACAATTAGAACGAAAGTTAGAAACGCTTAAACAGGAACGCCTCGGGTAATATGTCTAATATAGAATCAATAGAAAATAAGCTCTCAGAGCTCATTCCCTCATCAGTAAGCCAACAAGGGTTGGATAGAATAGATGAGACGATCGAACGCTTAGCTCAAGAAAGCTTAGCCAGTGGTGATAGTCTTGGAGTCACTCAGCTCGAGGACTCCGCCGGTTCAAATTTACGCTGGTATCACAGTAGTCAGTGGCGAATAGCTGCAGTTTTTGTAATATTAGCGGTGTGTTCGTTTAGCCTGGCGATGAAGGTAGGTTTGTTGGAAGTTTCTCTGAAGTCGACTTCAGTAATACCATCCAAAATACCATCTAAGCTTGAGGTCATCAAGCAGCCCGAAGATCTGAAGGTCGTGAAAGCTGTAGTTAGCTCAAGCAATGCTAATGAGGATGTTGATGAGGCGGGATTGGATAGCTTTATACCAGAAGAATATCATCTTCAGTTGGCATTAGATTCGTTGCACAGCTCCGAGTTTATGGATCATGGCATAGCTACTGAGAGGCCCAGAGCTGATCTGTATGCAGAATTGCCACAACTTCCATATGGCAGCGGCCTGTTGCTGAAGGCAGTATCAAAGGATGGAGCTGCTGCAGGGGCTGGATTACAGGCGATGGATGTCATATACAAAGTCGATGACCAGCTGATCATTAATGAGAAGCAATTCCTTGCCCTTTTAGCGATGCGCCAGTGTGGTGATCAAGTGTCAGTGACTTATTTTAGGTCAGGGGAAAAGAATATCACGGCTATGGAGATCAAGGACGGAAGTGCAATGCTGACAGGGTCTAAAGATATCAATTCATCAGCTTCCATAAGTGATAGTGGAGGCACTGCTACCCTGATGTATAGAAACGGCAAGCGATGGCTTCGTATCGAATCGGCAAAAGGGATCGAAACATATAATGGTCATATTGTTGATGATGAGCACATTGCAAAAGTCCCCTCTGAGTGGCGCAATCGCATCAGTATCCTCCAGCGCTCTATTGAAGAATCATCGGAGGTTCGTCAGCAATACAGAATGCGTTACGTACCCAAGACTAAAAATGGTTTTGTTGACAGTGATAATCAATGAGTGAGTATGACTTGAACCATATACCGAGAATGGAAACTTGATTATTCCTGATGGAAGAATAAGGTTGCTATTTGTTCATGCATTTTCAATGCTGGGGACATGCACCCAGATGTAGCGAAGCTTGTTGAAGCGGGACGTATCCCGCAACCCGTCGGCGAAAGATTATCAGAAATTTCACCCGGAAGTTTCTGCACACATAAGAATTGGGGGGCCGGTAAAGTAAAAAGCTGGGATTTGTCTCGGGCTAAGGTTGTTATCGATTTCGAGAAGAAGTCTGATCAGGAAATGGGACTCCAGTTTGCTATTCAGAAAACTGAGCCGCTTGACGCTGGCCACTTTAGTGCGCGCAAATTGGAAAATATCGAGGAATTGAGAGACCTTGTTAAAAATGACCCAGCTGAATTGGTCAAACGCACTCTGACTAGCCATGGTGGTAGCATGATGTTAGATCAATTGGACCGCGAATTGAGCGGTAGTGTCGTGCCAGAGGAGGGCTACAAAAAATGGTGGGACAAAGCGAAAAAGGCAATGCGTGAGAGCCACGTATTCTCAGTTCCTAGCAAGCGTACCGATCCACTAGTTTTGCGGGAGGAATCTTCAAGCCCTGCTGAAATGCTGATCGCTGATTTTACTGGTACGCGTGATCCCAAGGCGAAAGTCAAGGCCCTGGAAAATATCCGCAAAAATCTTTCTGTTTTCAAAGACGATCATTCGCCTCTTATTAAATTAATCGAAGACATTAATGCATTCTGTTCGAAAGGCCGTAAACTTTACTTGAGTCTTGTTCTTGAATTTCTTGTCGCACGTGATGAGATCATCAGCCAGTTTGATGGCATCGATCTTGCTGATAGCGATTTGCGCTTAGCTGATGTGCTTACCACCGAGGAGGAACGCTTAGTTGAAAATTTAAAGGGACGTTCCGCTGCTACACAACGCAGTATATTCGAGAGCTTCCCTGATGCATTTGGCGATGCTTGGGCTGAAAAGTTGCTGGCTGTGTTTGATGCGGTTGGCTCGCGAGGGGTTACTGAAATTGCTAAGTATCTGCAAGAAAATGGAGCGGATGATCAATTCGAAGATCACTTGCGCAAAGCGATTGCTAACCGGAGCCTGGGTCCTGATGCTCTCATTTGGATTTGTCGTGAGCGTGAAAAATCAGCCGCTGTCGTTTTTTCTTTCGAGACTGGCAATTCCATTCTTAACCTTTTGGACCGTGATCATGTGGCCGATGGTCCAAGCAAGAGTGCAAGGCTTCGAACATTATTAATGAACGATAAAACGCTCATTGCTGATTTGCTTACAGAAGCAGAAGAGGCAGAGGCCAGGCAGTTTGGACGCAAACTTTACAACAGCCCTGTGTTTACCGACCTTGATCGCAAGTCTCTCATGGCTCGTGTCATTAAAGCATGCCCCGCAACTCAGGACCTTGTAACTGGTGAGTTCGAGAAGAAGATAGAAGGAGTTATTTCTTCTCATCAAAGTATTGAGAAGCGCAAAAAAGATCTTGAAACAATCATCAAGGTTAAAATCCCTGAAAATACCAAGGAAATTGCCGTTGCTCGGTCTTATGGTGACCTCAGAGAGAACTTCGAATTTAAAGCGGCTAAGCAAATGCAGGCAGTGCTGATGCGCCGTAAGTCTCAACTAGAGAAAGAACTGGTTCATGTTCAGGCCACTGATTTCAGCAATGCGGAAACATTAGAAGTAAATATAGGCACTGTTGTTCACCTAGAGGATGACGGAGGCAAGGCCGTTTCCTACACGATCCTCGGTGCATGGGACTCTATTCCCGAAGAAAATATTGTATCTTACCTCTCCGATATTGGAATGACTCTGGTTGGCGCCAAAGAAGGGGACCGATTGGAGGTGCGTGACATGGATACCGAGAAAAACCGTTTCCTTACCATCAAGAGCATTGAGGCTTACCGTTAAGTTTTACACCCATTTTTTATTAAATATTAAATATTGAATATGTCAGATACGACAATTACCAACATTATTGGCCGCGAGATTATCGACTCTCGTGGAAATCCTACCGTAGAGGTAGATGTTCACCTTGCAGGGGGTGCTTTTGGCCGTGCAGCTGTTCCCTCCGGTGCTTCCACCGGTGAGCATGAAGCATGTGAACTCCGTGACGAAGACTCCAGCCGTTATCTCGGTAAGGGTGTTCTCAAGGCTGTTGCCAACGTCAACGAGCAGATAGCTCCAGCCCTTCTTGGTCAAGATGCTATCGATCAGACATTCATCGACAAAACGATGATTCAGCTCGACGGCACACCCAACAAGAGAAACCTTGGCGCTAACGCTATTTTAGGAGTGTCTCTTGCTACGGCTAGGGCTGCGGCAGCTGCGTCCGGGCTGCCTTTATATAGGTATCTAGGCGGTCCAAACGCCAAGGTCTTGCCTGTGCCCATGATGAACATCATTAATGGTGGTTCACACTCAGACGCACCGATCGCATTTCAGGAATTTATGATTCGGCCTGTTGGTGCCCCGAGCTTCAAGGAAGCTATTCGGATGGGCGCAGAGGTGTTTCATAACCTCAAGAAAGTCCTCCATGACCGTGGTCTGAGTACAGCGGTAGGTGATGAGGGTGGGTTTGCTCCCACTTTCGAGGGCACCGAGGATGCTCTTGATACTGTCAGCCTGGCGGTTGAGAAAGCAGGTTACAAAGTAGGCGAAGATATTACCTTTGCTCTCGATTGTGCCTCTTCTGAGTTTTTCGAGAATGGTGTTTATGATTATACCAAGTTTGAGGGCGAAGGGGGTGCCAAGCGCAACTCCGAAGAACAAGCTGCCTACCTTGCCGAGTTGTGCGAAAAATATCCAATCGATTCCATTGAGGATGGTTGTGATGAAAACGACTGGGAGGGATGGAAAGTTCTTACCGACAAAGTTGGCGATAAAGTCCAGCTTGTGGGTGACGACCTTTTTGTTACCAATGTCGATTTCTTGCAAAAGGGAATTGATCTTGGCGTAGCGAACTCGATTCTCATCAAAGTGAATCAAATCGGCACGCTCACCGAGACACTCGACGCTATCGAGCTTGGTAAGGTCAACGGTTATAATTCTGTGATTTCCCACCGCTCTGGTGAGACCGAAGACAGCACAATTGCCCATATTGCAGTAGCGACTAACGCAGGTCAGATCAAGACAGGTTCTATGAGCCGCTCGGACCGGATCGCAAAGTATAACCAGTTGCTTCGCATTGAGGAAACTCTCTGTGAAGAAGCCGTCTACGGCTGCTAGTCAGCGATCAACATTTTATCAATCAGGCCTCTGTCCATCTGGGCGG
>JAFMDE010000087.1 GCA_017857425.1 Akkermansiaceae bacterium | reverse complement strand
AATATGGAAGAAAACGTTTCATCAATCAGAAGCGCCAGCATCACCTCTCACTCTACAAACTGCAACCCTAGATTTCTCGTCCTGCAAGCCGCTCTTTCGTCTTGTCGAAAACAAATAAATCGTTAGCTTATCGAGAATTATAACCACTTTGAAACGCAGCTCTCTCATCCTCATAGCGCTTTTCGCCCTGGCTCTTCAATCCTGTGTCTTCCGGTCCTCGATTGATGAACAAGGCAACATCACTGTGCGCACAGCCAACAAGCTCATGCGCAGTCACGGTGTGCGGCAGTTTGAGAAAATGAAGCGTAAGAAGGTCATATCAACGGACCCGCGCTTCACCGAGCCCGTAGCACGGGTGGCAGAGCGTCTCAAGCAGGTGATCGTGCTGCCCAAGGCTGAATGGGAGTTTGTTGTCTTTGAGGATTTGTCACCGAATGCATTTGCCCTTCCTGGCGGCAAGGTGGGAGTCAATACGGGGCTTTTCCAAATCATTGGCGATGACGATCAAGCCGATGCCATCCTTGCCGCTATTCTTGGGCATGAGATATCACACACAACGGCAACACACGCTCAGCAGCGTATTATTAATGCTATTGCACTCATCGCAGTGGGGCAGCTGCTCTGGTCTTCTCTTGATTCCAGTGAGCTCGACAACCCTGAGTATGCTCTGGCGGGCTTTGCTCTCGCTGGCTACTTGGCTGAGGCCCTGCCCTTCTCCCGGAAACAAGAATATGAGAGCGATAAAATGGGCGCGGTGTATATGGCACAAGCAGGCTATAATCCGCGAGCATCGATTGAGCTTTGGAAGCGCTTGCGGGATTATCACCGCATCAATGGCGGCCAGCAACCCGAGTTCCTGCGCACCCACCCTCATGATGATTCACGCATCGAGGCATTAGAAGCTTTCATGCCTGTGGCTCTTCGTTTTTACGCATCATCAAAGTGAATCACCCACTGATTTGACAGTGTTTAACACGGGGTATAGACTCAAGATATGAAACGATTGTTCACCACGGCCATTCCAATCGCGGCGATTGGAGCCTGCCTCATTTACTTTGCCAGCAACCAAAATCTTCAATCAAAAGAAACCATGGAGGATAAAAAACCCGCCGCAGCCCCAACAACGCCTGAAGGTCACCAGACAGCCACACTCGCAGCAGGATGCTACTGGTGTGTCGAAGCTGTTTATCAGCGCCTCGACGGCATCCATTCAGTGACATCAGGATTCATGGGCGGACATGTGCCCAACCCAGCCTATGAGGATGTATGTGCAGGAATCACAGGCCATGCTGAATCCGTGCAGGTCATCTTCGACCCCGAGGTCATCTCCTACGAAAAAATCTTGGATTGGTTCTGGCGTCTCCATGATCCCACTACCCTCAACAGGCAGGGCGGGGATGTCGGCACCCATTACAGGTCTGCCATTTTCTTCCACAACGAAGAACAAAAGAAGGTCGCTACCGCATCAAGGAATGCCGCGCAGCAAAGCTTCCCTCGTCCTATTGTCACCGAAATCACGACAGCCAAAACATTCTACCCTGCAAAGGTTTCCCACCAGGATTACTACCGTATAGTTGGTGAGAAGAACCCTTACTGCCGGGCAGTCATCACCCCTAAGCTCAAAAAATTGAAGCTCGATAAGGTGAAGGAAAAAACCACGGACTAATCCCCCGCCATCGTCATAAAGATGGATACCCTGACTGCGACGGATGAGTCATACCTTGATGAGTAACAAGATCGCCCCGGCTCATATTCATATTCTTATTGTTCTACTTCTGAGCATAAGCCAAGTCGTAGCGAATGAAGTCAAGGTGGCCACGGTCAACATCGACAAGCTCCTGCTTCACTATCGAGCTGCAGACAAAGAGCTCTCCTATTTGAAATCCGGACGTGATCGTTACTTGAGGGATAGGAACACACGCCAAAAAAAAATCAACAGCCTGGCCCTCGATATTAAAGAGGTATACGCCAAGCTAAAAAGCAAAGCGATACCACGCTCTGAGCGAGATCAACTTATCGACCAACGGGAGAATCTCATCAAGCAATACAAGGCACTAGCCAATGAGATCAAGCAGGCTGACGACGCACAGGTAACCACCACCAAACAGAAAATCACTTCAGCCACGCGCCGCATACTTGATCAATGCAAGCTCACCACCGATGAGTATGCCAAGTCCCATGGATATCAATGGGTGATAGAAACTTCAGGCACCACAAGCAGTCAGGTATCACCACTGATTTATGCACGTCATGCCATCGACATCACCGATGAGGTCCTCGCTGTGCTCAATGAGGTCAAATCGCAGTGAATAAAGCACACGGGTTAGCAAGCGCACGGGACAGCTAAGGCTCAGCACGGCAACATCCAACCGGCAGTACTAGACTCTCCCACAAGCACCTCTCGCCACTGGATGTTTTCACCTTCAAAGACAAATTTACCGAGGAACTTTTTCCCCTCAAGCATGTGAGGCAACCAGTGAGGGTCGTCTTCCCACATTCTCTCCCACGGGATCGCATCTAGAGCGGTCCATGCAGGTATGGCTTCATCAGTGGCCGTGGGCACACCGTCAAATTCATGCGCCATAAACACGTGGCAGTGTATATCCTCCATGTCAGACATCGCAAACCAGAGCTCGCCCATTTTAATGGGATCTTTAGGCGTAATATGGAGTTCCTCCTGGCACTCCCTTATTACACACTCCGCTGGTGTCTCACCTGGATCGATCTTACCTCCCGGACCATTGATTTTGCCCATACCTATGCCACGCAGCTTTTCAATCAGCAGTATCTGCCCATCACGCACCACAAACATGAGAGTAGCGAGCATCTCACCTTGCCAATTGTGCCAATCCACGTTGCAATCCTTCATGCGCACCTTTCTAGCCGTGACCACTGCGTTATCAATACAAATTGATGTCACAACGACATAAGCCCTAAAAGCAGAGATCTTGAAAAACATTGCCATTATCGGAGGAGGTCCTGCAGGGCTCTTTGCTGCTGAAGTTGCCGCCAAGCTGGGAGCCAAGGTTGACCTTTACGATGCGATGCCATCTGTGGGTCGCAAGTTTCTCGTTGCCGGAAAAAGTGGTCTCAATCTCACCCATGATGAGCCTATCGAAGGTTTCCTCAAAAAATACTCGGGCACAAATCTTCCCGAACAGCAGTGGCGAGACATCATCACCAGCTTTGACAATCATGCGCTCAGGAAATGGGCCTCAGATCTTGGCATTGAGACCTTTGTTGCCAGTAGCGGCAAGGTCTTCCCCTCGCCTGACAAAGGCTCGATCAAAGCCGCCCCTCTACTGCGCAACTGGATTAAAAGCCTGCGCGACCTCGGGGTCACCTTCCACACCAGGCACACATGGACCGCATTTGAAAAACCTAACCAGCTTACGTTCTCTCACCAAGATACCAAGCTATCGGTAAAGCCTGACGCCACCATCTTAGCCCTTGGTGGCGCATCGTGGCCGCAAACAGGATCAACCGCAAGCTGGGTAGACATCCTCAAAGGCCATGACATATCGATCACTCCCCTCACCTCGGCAAACTGTGGCTGGGAGGTCGCTTGGCCCATGCCGCTACTCGAAGAGGCCGAAGGCCTACCTCTCAAAAACCTCTTGGTGAGCAGCGGCAACAGCGCGCGCCACGGAGAGCTCGTCATCACCCGCCAAGGACTAGAAGGCGGACCTATTTACCACATGGGGCCCAGCATTCGCCAGCAGCCAGAAGCTCACATCATCATCGACTTCAAACCCGACACCAGCCACGAGGACCTGGTATCACGTATGGGCAAGGTCAAACGCAACTTCGTTCGTGAGGCCCGCCGCCGCTGGAAGCTTGATCCTGGCACCTGCGCCATTCTCAAATTCATGCCAGATCGCGGCCCCTGGAAATCCGCCGAAGAACTTGCCAGAGAAGTCAAACACTGCCGCATCCCTCTCACTGGCCCGAGACCCATTGCTGAAGCAATCTCCTCCGCAGGTGGCATTGGCTGGGATGAAGTCGACCACTCTCTCATGCTCAAAAAAATCCCGCATCTCTATATCGCAGGAGAAATGATCGATTGGGAAGCACCCACTGGGGGCTACCTCATGCAGGCATGTTTTGCCACAGCTGCCCACGCGGCTAAGAGTGCTGTGCTTCATAATCAATGATTAATCGCTGGATCTCACTCACGCTTACATGCATGATGAAATGGCTCAAAGAGCATTTTATTCCATGCATTGGTTTCTCGTTACACTCATCGTCATCGGCATCTCGTTGGTCGCCCTGATCATCTATGACCTCATTCAAAAAAATCATGCCATACTGCGTAACTTCCCCATTGTTGGACACTTCCGCTATCTTTTTGAATGCATAGGACCTGAGCTTCGGCAGTATATCGTCACCAGTAACGACGAGGAGCGTCCCTTCTCACGCGACCAGCGGCGCTGGGTCTACGCCTCATCAAAAAAAGAAAACAACTACTTCGGCTTTGGTACCGACAACGATATCGAGCTCACTCCCAACTACCTCATCCTCAAACAAGCCACTTTCCCACAGCTGGAAATCTCCAAGGATGACTCCAACTACAATCCGCTCCATGCGACACCATGCGCTAAGGTGATGGGTGCCGCGCGTAATCGTGCCAAAGCATTCCGCCCAGGATCCATTGTTAATGTCTCCGCCATGAGTTTTGGTTCTCTCGGCAGTGCCGCCGTGGAGGCCCTCAACAAAGGTTGTAAGCTCGCTGACTGCATGCACAACACCGGAGAGGGAGGCATCTCCATCCACCACCAACACGGCGCAGACATTATACTGCAGATTGGCACAGGCTACTTTGGTTGCCGCGACGAACATGGCAAATTCTCAATGGAGGCGCTGATCAAAACCGTTGAGCAAAACCCCTCCATCAAAGCCATCGAGATCAAGCTCAGTCAAGGTGCCAAACCTGGTATCGGAGGCCTGCTTCCCAAGGAAAAAATAACCGCAGAAATAGCTAAAGCACGTGGTATTCCGAGGGACCGAGACTGCGCCAGCCCCGCACGCCACAGTGCTTTTCATGATGCCGACTCCATGCTCGATTTCGTCGAAGACATCGCAGCAAAAACAGGACTACCCGTTGGCATCAAATCAGCGGTAGGCCAACTCAATTTCTGGCACGAACTTGCTGACCTCATGCAAGATGGCCAACGCGGCGTGGACTTCATCGTCATCGACGGCGGCGAGGGGGGGACCGGAGCCGCACCCCTCGTCTTTGCTGATCACGTCGCCCTGCCCTTCAAAATAGCGTTCGCCCGAGTTTATGGCATTTTCTCCCGAGCCGGACTGGCAGGCAAAGTCATCTTCATCGGCTCTGCAAAACTCGGCTTCCCCATGGACGCCCTATTCGCCTTTGGACTTGGCTGTGATATGATATCCATCGCACGCGAGGCAATGTTATCCATTGGCTGCATTCAGGCTCAGCGCTGCCATACAGGCCACTGTCCCACCGGAGTCGCCACCCATAACAAGTGGCTCATGCGTGGCCTCGACCCCACCCTCAAAGCAGCACGCCTGGCCAATTACATCGTCACCCTCCGTCACGAAATCCTCAAGCTTTGCAAGGCTGCTGGATTCTCTCATCCAGCATTCGTGACCACCGACCACTTTGAACTCCTCGACGGCCAACTGGGCTCGACATCCTTCAAAGAAACCTTCGGTTACGAGCTCGTCAGGCAATCACCAGAAGAAACCGACTGCAGTAAGATCATAGACATCATGTCTGCATCATAATTACTTTCCGCGGCCCTTGACCTTGTACTTCGGCTTTTTATTCTGCAACGGCCTCGAGCGAATACCTTTGGCAATCCCTCCTTTTTTACGAGGCGGCTTCGAATTCATCGGCTGAGTAGCATACACAAATCCCTCCGCCGTTTTGCGTGGTAAATCAAACCCTAGCATCTCTTCAAATTTATGCAGCGCTTGGAGATTCTGTGTCTCCACCAAAGTAAGTGTCTCTCCCCCTGCCTGCTGCGTTAGCTCAACACGGGCTAGGTAGTCTTGTTTGAGCTCCGGAATATCATAATTGAGCATATTCTTCACACCTGAGAAATCGACAGCACGAGCCACGCCTTCTGTCATCACCAACACCTGAGTCTTACCCTCGTGAAACTCTTTTAATGCCCGTTCGCGCAGCTCAACTTTTTTGTTGGCATGCAGCGATTGCGCAAGCACCCCTGCATGGTTCAGGGTCGAGGTTAATTCATGGATCACATCGAGCTTACGGGCAAAGACCACCATCTGGCCAAAACCTGAGCTAGCACTGAGCAAATGAACTAAAAGATCCGCTTTCTGGTGCTCGAAAACCTCGTAAATGGATGTATTGCTTGGCATAGGATGAGTGGTATTGGCAGAATGATGACCGCCGACAGCTCAATGCATACATTCCTCTTGCCCTCATGTCGAGACTCTCGACCAATACACGGCTACTCAACAGGCAGAGAAATCACAAAACAGGTTTGCTGACCAGGAATAGAGCTTGCTGTGATTTTTCCACCATGAGCTTCGATCGCCCTGCGCACGATCGACAGCCCCAAGCCCGTGCCCTTGATCTCACTCTGAGAATGATGTTTCTCAACCCGGTAAAACCGTTTGAAAATATAAGGCAAGTCAGCCGCCGGGATACCCACGCCATTGTCACAGATCGAAATCTTAATCTGGTCCTCAGATTTTTCAGCCTGAACCACTAGCTTCAGTGGCCCCTGCGGGTTTTGTTTTAGAGCATTCTCCATCAGATTGAAGATGACCTGAGTCCAATAAAAGCGATCTCCCATCATGCACAAATCATCCGGCACCACGCTGATGTCCACCACCGCCTGCTGCTGGGAGATCATGGCCTCTAGGCGATCACAGACATCGTTGACACACTCCTTGATGCTAAAGCTGTCCATGTTGAGCAGCATCGCATCACCTGACTCCATCTTGGAAATGACCAGCATGTCCTCTACCAACAGCGAGATCCGCTGGCCGTGCTTACGCATCGTTTCCAAAAAGCGCCGCGACATCACCGGATCATCCAACAAATCATCATCAAGTAAGTTTTCAAGGTAGCCGTTGATGATCGCCATCGGTGTGCGCAGCTCATGGGAGGCATTCGCTACAAAATCACGCCGCACCTGGTCCGCTTGATGTTCTGTTGTCACGTCACGGATCACCACACGCGTCAGACCTTGCTCACTATAACTTGCTAGCGGAGCAGCATCGATCACCCATGCGCTCAGCCCCTGTTCACCCACCGACCCCAGCGGAGTGTAGGTAGAGTGCAATACCACCCTCTCCTGCATCGGCTTGCCCGTCCGGATACATCTCATAATGGCCACTGACAAGGCATCATCCAGAAAGGCCTCCATGATACTGCGCCCCTGGAGCCGGCGTCCTTTTACCAGTTTGCGTGCACACTCATTGGCAAAAACAATCTGACTGGTTTCACTGACGAGTAAAAAGGCATCCCCCAAGGCATCCAACAACTGGTCACGTTCACGCAGCACCTCTTTTTTCGCCTCACGGCTGCGCGATTTCTGCTGAATCCCCTCAGCCGTATGCCGTCTACTCTGGTTTACCAACATCCAAGCTAGGGCAAGGATGATAACGATGAGGGTGATTTCAAGCATGGTCCGGATTTCAGAATTGCGCAATCATGAGCTAGGGATAACGACCTGATAGCCTATTCCGCGCACTGTTTCCAGCATATCAGCACGTTTACCCAATTTGCGGCGAAGTCGCTTCATGTGGGTGTCCAGTGTCCGGCTATACACTTCACCGCTGTAACCCATGACCTCCACCAAGATATCATGTCGGTCCTGGGGCACGTTCTTTCTCTCACAGAGATAAAGTATCAGCTTGAACTCCGTTGAGGTCAGATCCACTAACTCACCATCGGTATAAAAATGCAGCGAGTTTTTCACGAAGCGGAACGGACCACACTCCAACTCCGCCCCACTTGTCGGTTTTGCGGAACGCTTAAGCACACTTTTCACCCGTAAGACGAGCTCCTTGGGACTAAAAGGCTTGGTCATATAGTCGTCGGCTCCGATTTGTAAGCCCGCTATCTTATCCTCCGTCTGTCCGCGAGCCGTCAGCATGATCACCGGAGTGCCCCGCGTCGCAGCATCCTTGTTAAGCTCCTTAAATACGCCGACTCCATCCAGCCCAGGCATCATCAGATCAAGCACGATCAGGTCTGGAAGCAGCTCACGCGCTGTAGCGAGGCCACTCAGACCGTCATGTTCCATTACCACCTCAAAGTCGTTACGCTTCAGGTTGAAGGCCACCAGCTCGGCGATATCCACTTCGTCTTCAATGACTAGAATTGTTTGCA
>JAFMDE010000003.1 GCA_017857425.1 Akkermansiaceae bacterium | reverse complement strand
CAATGACTCCAAAGGTGCAAGCTACTCCCATGAACGGATCTATTGCCTACCTTTGCCACTTGGCCTTAACCTCTCAAGATGCACAGGATTGGCTTGGCGAACAACTTGAAACCATTGTTGACCCTTTGAGCTCACTCTCCGGAGGCTCAATCTTGCGTGATATTCTTGCTAAACTACCCAACCCCAATAGTGCTGCCGCGATTCAGACCTACCTCACCTCCTTAAAGCCTGATGACCAGCAAGCTCTGCGCAACACCCTCACTGGAGATACCCCTAAGAGCCCTGTTCGTGCCGCTGAAGAAACAACAGCCATGCTAGTAAGCACTCATTTTCAAAATAAAGAGGCCGCAGTGCGCGCAAGACTACGCCAACCTGATCTAGGGCCTGAGCAAATGGTCGCCCTGATGAATGAAGCCAAGGAACTTCAGGATATTCTCAAGAACCTTCAACAAAGGTTCATTCGATAGAAATCCGCTGTTTAGTTGGTCACTGGCTTTGCCAGAATAACCGCATCACCTGGCTGAACCACCATACCTGCCGTCATGCTTGGGTAGTCGATGTCTGCTATCACACGCTTTCCCTCAATCGCATTAATGCTCAGTTTGCCGATGAAGGCGGCACCTCTTTTAACAATCAGCTTGGATGTGTTATCTACAGGCATGTTGTCCGGCACGTCAATGACGGCAAAACCCCAGTTGTGGTCGGTAGCGGTAATACGACCTTCTGCTTTGTTGCCTGCTATGCGCTTCTTTCGTTTTTGAATTCGATCGTTGAGATCGGTAATTTTTTGTTCATTGGCTACCACACTTTCACTCAAAGATTCAGCGAGTATTTGTTGATCCTCAAATGCCCTATTCGCTTTTTTCACATCGTCCTCGAGTTTTGTAATAAGATCCGGAACTTGATTCAGCTCAATATCCCCACCCAATTCCTCAAATGCAGCCTTGATATTGGCAATAACATCCTGAGTTTTTTTAAGCTGCCTATCCTGGTCTGCTATTTTATCGCTCAAAATCGATGCTTCGCGCTTCGTAAGTTTGATGTTCGCCTCCATGTTACCTAGCTCGGCATCAGCCTCGGCAAGTGAGGTCTTTACCTGATCTCGCTCAGTCTCCATGTCCTTGGCTTCCTTCTTTGTTTTGATGATATAGGCACTACGGGTTTTGTTCTGCTGATCGAGCTCGATACGATCATCTTGCAGTGTAGCAAATTTACTCATGGTGCTGTAAGAGAACCATGCACCTGTGAGAATGATAACGATGGAAATAATATAGGCGGCAAGTTTCATGGTCTGTGGGTGTGTTAAGGGAGAATTGAGGTGGTTGATTTATAAAGTCATGCAGCACATGATAGGATAATTATGTAGAATTGGAGAATCTACAAATGCTTTCATGTTATCGAGTTAGCAAACTCAGTTCATTGGATGACTGCTCTAGTTTTTCTTCTGCAACTACCTCATCCCCGGCTCGAAGCATTGTGTCAGCGGACATGGAATCTACAACAATATCAGCGGCAGAACGCCCTGCCTCAACGGCAGTCACTCTAAGCTTGGCGATCACCTCGCCTGCTCTCACCACATTAAGCATGGAACCGGGAACGACACCTTCATTGTCTCCGCCTGCGAGAATCACAAAGCCCCACCCACTGTAGATGGCGCTAATGCTCGTTTTGAGACTCATCAGGGAACGACCCATTGAGTAGCCATCAATGACTTGGCTTAGGGATTGAATCTTTTGCTTAGCATCTTGGTCTTGTTGGGTGAGCTTTTTTACTCGGTCCACTTCATTAGCTGTACCTTCCTCAGCCTCCATGAGTTGATTGCGCAAACGTTTAAGCTTAGGTATGAGGTCATCTGGCTCAGGCAATCCTTTAAGAATGTCTCCTGCTGTAGCGATCTGTTCTTCTTTGATGCTATGACTCTCTTTCAAGGAACTGACTTCTTTTTTCAGATCATCGTAGTCTCTAATGGCAGTGGCTAGCTTCTTGCCCCTCTCTACAAGGTTAAGCGTCAAGGCTGCCTTGCCTTCTTCAGCCTCCTTAAATCTTTTTTGCTGATCCTCAAGCCGCTGTATGGTATCTTTTTTTTCTGCCTGCGCAGATCGGAAATTATCAATTTCCTTGCCATAAGCCTGCTGGTTCTTAAACGCGACAAAAGCCGCAATGACCAAAACGGCAGCGGCTATGATTCCAATTATTTTAGACATGACGGGTAGAAATTTGTTACAGATGTCTTGATTGACATAACTAACTTACCTTATTTTACAAATTTTATGCTTAACCCGCAATGCAAAATTTGTTTATTTTTATTTAGTTTTTCCTTGTATCTATAATGATCAGTCGACATTCGTACAGAAGAATGAACTACTTTTAGTGTCTATGCAGACTATTTTGCGCATTTTTTCCTACCTCGGCAAGTATCCTAAACTGGCTACTGCCCAGCTAGTTTGTGCCATTTTAATGACTCTTATGCTGCTGGTTTTCCCCATGATGACGGGACGAATCAAGCGCGAGGTCATCGACGGGGGCGAGATTGAAAAACTATGGCCATACGTTGCCGTCGTCGTTGTCGCCTTCTTTTTGAGGGACTTTTTCAACTGTCTGCGAATTCTGATCAACAACATCTTTGAGCAAAAAGCCATCTATGATTTACGCTCATCACTCTACAACAAGCTACAGCGTCTCCGCTTGAAGTGGTTTGATGAACGGCGCACAGGAGATATTATGACCCGAGTGGCTGAAGATGTCCCTCAGATGGAACGTGTTCTTATTGATGGTATTGAACAGGGTCTCATCGCGCTTCTCCAGGTACTCATCGTCACCATCTTTCTCTTCACCCGCTCCCCCATCCTCGCCATCAGCGCACTGGCACCATTACCCTTACTCATCATCGGAGCGTGGCTATATACACGTCACGCCGGCAAACGTTACCGGATTGTCCGCAAAGCCACTGGAGAAATGAATGCCATGCTTCACGATAACATTGCCGGAATCAGACAAATCAAGTCCTACGCTGCTGAGGATGACGAATTTGCCTGTTTCAATCAATCATCGGCTCAAGTGCGTGATGCCAATCTTACCGTGATGAAAGCGTGGGCCATCTACTCCCCCACCATGAGTTTCTTCAACTCTATTGGCTACACCCTCGTTCTCGCAATTGGTGCCTGGCAAATCTATCATCATGGTTTGGACAACGCCGTGCTATTGGAGTTTTTCACCATCATTTGGGCCCTCTATGAGCCTCTTGGAAGACTCCATCAGCTCAATCAGATGGCACAATCCTCAAGAGCCGCCGCAGAACGTGTGTTTACCATACTCGATGAAGAGGATGAAATCCATGCTACGGATGGGGCCGACTTACCGCAACCAACGCGCGGCCATGTGAAGTTTCAAAATTTAAGTTTTTCCTACTCAGCGCAACCAACGCTGACGAATATTACTCTGGAGGCGCAACCAGGGCAAACCATCGCCCTAGTCGGCACTACAGGCGCTGGCAAATCGACTATCGTCAATCTCTTATGTCGCTTCTATGAATATGACTCCGGCTCCATTACCATCGACAATACGGAGCTGAACACCATTTCGAAAAAATCTCTGCGTTCAACCATTGGTTATGTCACTCAAGATGCTTTTCTCTTCAATGGTCCAGTAAGGGAAAATCTGCATCTCGGAAAAAGGGACGCCTCTGATGAGGAAATGTGGAGCGCGCTCAAAGCAGCCAACGCAGATCAATTTGTTAGCGAATTACCGGATGCTCTTGACACCATTGTCGGAGAGCGAGGAGTCAAACTATCAGGCGGCGAGCGCCAACGTTTATCGATTGCGCGAGCTCTGCTTAAGAACCCCCCTATCCTGCTCCTAGACGAAGCCACCGCATCTGTAGATAGTGAGACGGAACGTCTGATTCAGGAGGCCTTAGAACACCTAATGAAGAATCGAACCGCATTTGTGATCGCCCACCGCCTCTCGACGATCCGAGATGCAGATATGATTCACGTGCTTGACCGCGGTCAGATTATTGAAAGTGGATCTCACGAGGAATTGATGAATAAAAACGGCAAATATGCTGAGTTATCTCATCAATCGTTTCTCAAATAAACACTCACCAATGCTCACCGGTGCATTCAGGAAAAATCCTGAGCTTACTCCTCTTGCCAGTGAACTTCTTTACCCTCAGCCCAGAGGTCCTCTAAGCTATATAGCTCACGCAAATCATTATGCATGATGTGCACCATGACATCGATGTAATCAAGCACCACCCAGCGAGAGGCCGCATCGCCCTCTGCATTCACGGTATGTACCTGGTATTTCTCGATGATGTCTTTTTCAACATCGCGCATCACCGCCTTGAGGTGAGGCAGAGAGGTTCCTGAACAGATAACCATGAAGTCGGTGAGCGATGATACTCCCCCGATATCAATAACACGAATGTCCTCGGCCTGCATTTGCTCCGCTGCGCGGGCGCAGGCGATGGCAAGTTGTTGTCCTTCGATAGCCATAGGGTTGTTTGATTTATAGGGATAAAAAAACCGCCCTGATTGGCGGCGACTCATCAGTCATCGTTCACTGGTCGGCAGCTAGTGAAGCCGAGACCATACAATAAAAACAAAATGGAGCATAGCGGATTCGAACCGCTGACCCCCTGCATGCCATGCAGGTGCTCTACCAACTGAGCTAATGCCCCTTGTTTTCAGTATTACCGATCATATCTACATTGCAGATAAAACAGGTTGTGCGGGGCGGAGGTATCCCACCTAAGCGGCTGTGGCAAGATGTTTTTTACAGCTGGAGCAATCCGCCGCACGCTATTGTGACGCTTTGAGCAACCACTTCCTGACATCTTGCGCTGCAGCCAAAGTACGCTCGAGCCGCAGGTCTCTATTATCAATCCAAGTCTGGGACGAGTAGACTGGGTGGGTCAACCAGGCTGAGGGCACGACATTATTACGGGATTCCATCACTGATCTTCCCTCTGTGAGCGAATTCCACCAAGCTATATCAACAGGAGACTTCGTCTGCATTTGCCAGGCCGAATCACCGGCCGATGGTATTTCACCCGTTGTCTGTAACCCGATGATTCCAACGCAGCTTTCACCTGATTTCAAGCAACCCGCTAATAGCCGTTGGTTCTGGTCTTGAGGTGCATCGTTGTAAGGCATGAAAACAAAGCGGATCGTGCGCGCCGGTTTTTCGCGTGCCATGGATGATGCTAACATCATCATAGTGGATACCGTATTCGCATCAGCATCCTCACCAGCACCGGCATAGGAGACAGCGGCAAAGATAACCTCTTGCGGTTTTTCTTCTCCAAGAATCTCCACCGATAAATTTTTCCACAGCAGCCCATGAGCGGCTTCCCCCTCTGACCTGCGTACTGGGTAGCCCACGTTCTGAGGCCCTAGGCGACCTTCTATCATGGACGCCGCCCTGAGCAATCCAGCCCTTCCCGCTTCCGTCTCGATTTCCCGCAATCCGATGCGGCTGGTGAATTTACCCACCATATCTTCTAAATCACTGACCCGAAGTCCATGAGACACGATGACCGCATGGTTTTTCTCATCCTCACGCTCGAGGTAAAAATACATGAACATGAAGATGATGGTTCCAAGCACTACCCCTACAGGTAAAACCATCAGCAGTATTTTATAGATGCGCGGGGAGCTATTATCGGCATGCATCGCTGTTGTATCAGTCATAGTATGAAATAAAAATGCGTTGCTTAAAGGTGTTACTCGAGCAGTGCCACTACCTCGGAAGCTGCTCTTTGGTGAGCACCACAATCACCAAGTTTCGCTGCTGTCGCCAGTAATTTTTGCCGCAAGGCGTCTCGGCTATCGCTATCGTTCATCAGCCTCGATATGCTTAGCTCGATACGCCCAGGTTCGGCGTCACCTTGAATAAATTCCTCAACTACTTCCTCGCCAGCAAGAATATTAACCAAGCCGATATAGTCTAATTTCACCAACAGCTTGCCCATGGCCCAAGTTGGCCATGAAATTTTGTAAACGAGACAATAAGGCAGCCCCAACGCAGCTGCCTCAAGAGTAGCCGTTCCGCTCGCCACCACTCCAGAAGTCGCACGCTGCATCAAGGAGTAACTTGAGCCTGTCCTGATGGTGATAAGAGATTCCGGCAACTTGGCATGCTGAACAATATCACGCATGCGCTCCGCTAACACCTCAGATGCTGCAGCAGCCTCAAATTTCCATTCTGGGTTATGTGAATGAATCCGTCTCGCAGTTTCCACCATAACAGGAAAAAGCCTCGAGACCTCACGTTCTCGGCTCCCTGGAAACAAACCTATCAAGTCTTGCTCACGGGAGACATCTTCACGCTTATGCTCTAACTCATCCACCAGCGGATGCCCGGTGAAAACGGTAGTAAGTCCAGCTGACTCAAATATCTCTTTTTCAAACGGGAAAATACACAACATCAGGTCCAGCGTCTCCGCCATTCTGGGTATCCTACCCTTATTCCATGCCCACACCTGGGGGCTAATGTAGTAGATTATTTTCGTGTTCGGCAGGCTCTTTTTAACCGCATAAGCCAGCCGCAAATTGAAACCTGGGTAATCAATCAAAATGAGCACATCCGGATTGAGCTCTTCAACCTCCGCAAGCATCTCATTGAAACGCTTTTTAAACCATTGATAATGCTTAAGAACTTCCCATATGCCCATGACCGCGGCATCCTCTACCCAGTTCGCTAAGCCTTTGCCTGCCACCGCCTGCATCGCAGGCCCACCTGCGCCATGAAAGGAAGCAGCGGGCACACGGGCAAGCAGGGCCTCCATCAGGCAGGCTCCATGAGTATCCCCGCTGACCTCACCTGCGACAATGTAGATCGATTTCTGATTTGCTCCGCTCACCAAGACATGGATAGCTAGGTTAAAAAAAACTGCAAACTTCAATCTTTCTTCTTCCTTCTTGATTGTTGCCCCCGGATTCTTGATTCTCACGTTGCATGCGCATTGATATCATCACGCTTTTTCCGGAAATTGCCCTCAGCCCATTGAGCGACAGCATTATCAAACGTGCACAAGAGCAGGGTTTGGTGGACATACACGCCCATCAACTACGCGATTGGGCCAAGGGAAAGCATCGCAAAACAGACGATTACCTCTGTGGTGGTGGTCAAGGAATGCTCATGATGCCAGAGCCGGTTTTCGCAGCTGTAGATGACCTCAAACAGAACGATACGCGCATCATCCTGATGACACCACAGGGGAAGCCATTCATACAAGCAGACGCCCAGCGCCTCTCCACTTCTCAGCATTTGATTATTCTGTGTGGTCACTACGAAGGTGTAGACCACCGCATTATTGACGCGCTCGTCGACGAGGAAATCTCCATTGGAGACTACATACTAACCAATGGCGCTGTAGCTGCAGCAGTGCTCACTGATGCTATCGTTCGGCTATTGCCAGGCGCCTTAGGTGATGCCAGATCATCAGTAGAAGAATCATTCTCTGATCCCAACATGCTTGAAGCGCCGGCATACACGAAGCCCAATGAGTTTCGCGGCATGAAGGTTCCAGATGTTTTACTGAGTGGGGATCACGGGAAAATCTCAAGCTGGAAAAAAGAACAAGCTCTCGCACGAACAAAAGCGAACAGACCTGACCTATTGGACAACTAGTCCTTTCCTAACATTTTATCGATCTTCGTCACCAGCTTATGAGGACACCTCCCCCGCTGATACTTGTTCCACATCACCTCGCGCAGCTTGTGCAGTAGTTCGTCGGGAATAGGATCATGGTGCTGCCATTCCTCATCTCCCTTTGACTGAGAGTATAATTTCCACTCAGAAGCGTGGTAGGTGGCACGATAAAAAAATGTACCGTCGTCACCTTCTTCTCTCCACTGATGTTTCTGCATGAACTTAGCTATGCCAAATTTTCTCGAAAGAGAATGCGAAACTTCCATGATTCAAGTCATTGACGTAAGGCATTATTTTCATGACAATGCACGCCGTGCTGCGCCTCATCCAAAGTGACTTCAGCAAAGTCATCCTCTTTTTCACCCTTACCATTATAGCCTCGGCCATCACTTCGCCTTGGATCTATAATGCAGGGATGCTTCTTGCCGAGGTCGGTCAGTCACGCGCACTGAACCCCCTGCTCGACTGGTTGGCCCATCGCTGCGCAGACGCCAACTTTGCATCTTTTTATAACTATACGCTGCTGGGTTACGCTATCATCTTAGCAGGACCATTTATCATGTGGTGCAAGCTCTCAAATCAAAGCTCCCTGCAGCTGTCAAAACCATGGCGTATAAGGCTTCCAACATCGGCTAATACTAGGCAAAACGGACAGGCACTATGCCGCAACCCAAAGGCCAAACTTCATCTTGCCATTGGGTTTCTGATCACAGGCAGCCTAGTTTCCATTTCAATATGGCTGCTCGAGGTGATTGCTTGGTTTTCGTTTACTCAGTCGCCGGATTATTGGAGCGCTATTTGCAATGGCGTGGCATCAGCGATCGTCATTACCCTCGTGAGTGAGTGGCTCTTTCGCGGCATCTTAATGGGTATTTTTTTACGTGCCATGCGCCCAGCCATAGCGATGGTCCTTATTTCTCTCTTCTACGCTATCATCTACTCTCTGTTACCGACGGGTGACGAAGTGATCGCCAATCCTGAAAAAGCTGACGCTGGATTTAGAATGATGGTAACGATAGCCAAGAATCTACTAAGCCCCGAAACGTTCACCTTCAGCTTTATATTACTTTTCAGTCTTGGCCTTGTTCTTGCTTATGCTCGTTATCGGACAGCGTCACTCTGGTTACCCATCGGCCTACATTTCGGCTTCATTTTCCCATACCAAACTTTGCAGCAACTCACTGAGTCAGGGCCACAACATTCTCCCTTGTCGAGACTTCTCATCGGCACTGATGGAAGATCAGGCCTTTTGCCGTTTTGCCTGCTACTTCTCAGCGCATTACTTGTGCATGTTTTTATCCAGGTGTCCGAATCAAAACGTAGATCTGAGACATGAAATCCGAGAAATGAAAAGCGCCCATTTTCATAACCGCGCGTCAACACTTGCTTCAATGCTACGCCAAACCAGCAGAATCCTCGATTATATTTACCCGGCTCATTGTCACCTTTGCCAATGCCCGCTAACTCATGGCAGGCACTTATGTGAGCCCTGCTCGGAATCTCTAAAATATACACAAGCTCCATTTTGTAAGCTTTGTGGCGAGTGTTACGATGGTGATATCAGCTCTGATTTCTCCTGCCCTAACTGCAACGACCTCAAGCTCGACTTTGAATTCGCTCGTGCACCTCTTCACAGTGACGGCCAAAGCAGGACTTTATTGCATGACTATAAATACCGTCGGCAAATCCATCTTTCCGACACGCTTGGAGACCTATTGAGCATAGGTCTGGATGACCCCAGATTTGCACCATATCTTGACGAAGGCATCCTCGTTTCGGTTCCCCTTCATTGGGCAAGGCTCAGAAAAAGAAAATTCAATCAAGCCGAAGAAATGACGATCTGTCTCAAGAAAAAAACGGGCCTACCCTACATCAACGCATTGAAGCGTATCCGCAATACCGCTACCCAAACACGCTTCAGCCGCTCCAAGCGTCTTGAAAACCTACGTGACGCCTTTGAGCTCAGAGCAAAATACAAAAATTACATTCAAGGAAAACGCATCATCCTCGTGGATGATATTTTTACCACCGGATCAACGACCCATGAATGCTCTAAGGTCCTGCTGCATCATGGAGCATCGAGTGTTGCCATTCTGACCCTGCTGAGGGGGTAGCTGCGGCATAAAACGACCTTGGTTCAACGATGGATCGCCTCCCCTTCCAAACCGCCGATAAGAGTCTATTCGGAAATGCCGAGCCAATTCTCTTTCTTGAGCGCATCCTTGGCGGCCCTAGACTCTGCATCTTTTTTACTTTTACCCATACCTTTGCCCAAAAGAATCCCCTGCCACTCGACTGATATTTTGAATATTTTTGAGTGATCGGGTCCCGCTTCTTCGAGAACTTGGTAGCAAGGACTCTCCGGTGCCAGTGCCTGCAGCTTTTCTTGCAGCTTGCCTTTCGGGTTTCTTTCATCGGGCGACTCAGCAACCTGCTCAATCCACTCTTTACAAACTCTCTCAATAGCCGCCTTGGCGGCATCAAGACCGCCATCCAAGTAGACCGCTCCCATCACTGATTCAAAAGCATCAGCCAATGTAGATGGTCTGCTGCGGCCTCCCGATGCTTCCTCCCCTTTTCCCATCATCACCGATTCACCAAGCTCCATCGCATTGGCAAATTTAAACAAAGCACTTCTGGATACCAGGCGTGCGCGCAGCTTCGTTAATTGCCCCTCGGGAAACGTTGGGAACATTTTGTAGAGCCGCTCGGTGATCACGAGCTCAATGACCGCATCACCAAGAAATTCCATTCTCTGGTTGTGGGGACAAGATTCATTACTTTCAAACGTCTTACTCGGGTGAGTCAGCGCCTCCGTCAAAAGAGACGCGTCGCTAAATTTGTAACCGATGACTTCTTCAAGCTTAGACATATAATAAACCGCGTAAGATAAGGTGATCTATGAATAAAAAAGCATGGAGTAAAAGAATGAAAGCGTTTCAGGCGAAAGTATTTCAAACCAAAGTAATTCAAACCATACGAGAAACCAACCAATCAATCTTTTTGAGTTGGCGAGTGGGGTGACTGACGGGATTCGAACCCGCGACAACCGGAATCACAATCCGGGGCTCTACCCCTGAGCTACAGTCACCATTACTCCCACTACGAATAGAGTCGCGGCGCGGAGATAAGGCATTCGCCCCACCTTGCAAAGCCAAAAATTGACCATCAGGGTAAAAAACCTCTCACATGGAGTTCTTTATACCCTCAGTGAACATAATGCATTATTTGTGCTTGGTGCTTTATGAAGTAAATAATAGCACTAATGAACTATCTTCCGGCTCGACACAGCCCCACAATCATTCCAACCTCCGCCCGTCATGCCTCATTCTGTCGAAGAATCCCTGAATATACTGACCGCTGGAACAGCCAAAGTCATCAGTGAAAAAGAACTCAAGGAGAAGCTTGAACTAGGCCGACCTCTACGCATCAAGCTTGGTGTAGACCCAACCGCACCAGACATTCACCTTGGGCACACGGTTGCCATCGAAAAACTGCGTCAGTTTCAAGAACTGGGACATCAGGCGGTGCTCCTTATTGGCGACTTTACGGCTACCGTCGGAGACCCTACCGGACGCTCCGCTGCACGCCCCCCTCTGACCCGAGATGAGGTGCTTGCCAATGCTGAGACCTACACCACTCAGGCATTCAAGATCCTCGATCCCGATAAAACCGAGGTTGTCTTCAACGGTAAGTGGTTCCGCTCCATGACTTACGAGCAAGTGCTCAAACTCAATAGCCGCGTTACCATGCAGCAAATGCTGCAACGTGAGGATTTCAAATCACGCATCGATAAAGGCCAAGAAGTCCGTCTCCATGAAGTTCAATACCCGATCATGCAAGGTTGGGATTCTGTAGAGCTCAAAGCCGATGTCGAAATCGGCGGCACGGATCAACTTTTCAACATTTTAGTTGGACGTGATTTCCAGAAAGAAGAGGGGCAGCCGCAGCAGGTTGTTATCCTCATGCCTCTGCTTGAGGGACTTGACGGAGTGAAAAAAATGTCCAAATCTGCTCACAACTATGTCGGCGTGAGCGATGAAGCCAACGAGATGTTCGGCAAGATCATGAGCATTTCAGATGAGCTCATGGATCGCTACTATACACTTTTACTGGGCACAGATCGGGATGTTTCACTGCATCCAATGGAGGCCAAAAAACAGCTCGCAGCTGACATCACCACCCGCTACCACAGCGAACAAGATGCTGCAGATGCACGCATCACCTGGGAGGCTCGCTTTTCAAATCGTGATACTGCCGCTGGAGCCGTGGAGATAGAGCTGACAGCATTGCCTGCAGACCTTAACCTTCTCACCCTTGTCAGTTTCACCTTCTCTGAGGCTTTTGATATGCAAAAATCCAATGGTGAACTTCGTAAACAATTCATTACCACGGGCGCCGTTCAACTCAACGGAACAAAACTCAGTGATCCCATGGCGGCAATAGCACCAGCTTTGGGAGACATTCTTCGACTAAGCAAAAAACAATCTGTCAAATTCATCTAATTCATCATTTATCCATTCCCACTATGCACGCATACGAACTTTTCCAAGCTGTCAAACCATCCATCGTCTCCGACATGCTCATGTGGATGCGTGAAACGGACCGCAATCTTTACAAAACAGCGCTGGGCGGTCTGGCATCGAACCGAAAGCTACGTTTACCTTTCCTGCAGAAAAAGCCAGTTACTGAACAGATCGCTTGGGTCCATAAAAATCTACAGAGCAAAACAAGCAACATGATTGCTGAGCACTTGCTGCAGGTATACTTCATGCAAGGTCAGGAGGCATTGCTAGTTACTTTCTGTGACGCACTCGACATCCCCCACAATGGCAAGGGGCAAGTCGAGGGCGAGATCCCAGAAACTCTTGATGCTGAAAAGCTTAAGGCCGCGATTGACGCCCTACTTGAAGGCAATGACCCTGCTCTGGTAACCCTCTATCTGCGCACATTCAATCTTCAGACACCTGAGGGCTGGTCTGCCATGACTGATGCTTTAGATAGCGATGAGCGCTTAAAGCTATCCTGAAGCGCTATTGCTCATCTATTGGCTAGAACAGCGGGCGCACCAACAAGCCTCTGCTTTTCAATGATTTCGAGTTCTTACCACTTGACCTGCAAGGGCTATGAATCAATAGTCACGCAGTCTGAGAGAACCGTGACAAAAAATACTACTTCTGAAAATTTCAGGCTAGTATCACAGCCTCTCAATATTAGCCTTCAATGCTTGATTCTCAAGCAATCCAATTTCCCTCGATCCTATTGATTCCGCTCTAAGAAACTACTTTATTAACTTAACTCATTCCAACTTCAGCACTCATGTTTGCAAAACTGCTCTCCCTTTTCTCCATCAGATCCAATGATATCGGCATTGATCTTGGCACTGCCAACACACTGGTTAACGTCAAAGACCACGGCATTGTTTTACGTGAACCCTCTGTGGTAGCCATCAACCAAGGAACCAACGAAATCCTAGCTGTCGGCGACGACGCTAAACGCATGCTGGGCCGCACCCCCGGTAACATTGTTGCCATCCGACCTCTCAAAGACGGTGTCATTGCTGATTTTGAGGTTACTGAGGCTATGCTTCGGCACTTTATCCGCAAGGTCAACAATGGTCGGCGACGCTCAAATCCACGCGTTGTGATCGCCGTGCCCTCAGGCATCACCGAGGTAGAGCGCCGTGCTGTTCGCGAATCTGCCGAACAAGCAGGAGCTCGTGAAGTTTACCTGATCGAAGAGCCCATGGCTGCCGCGATTGGTGTTGGTTTACCGGTGCAAGATGCTGCCGGCAACCTCGTTGTCGACATCGGTGGAGGTACCACAGAGGTAGCTCTCATCTCCCTCTCAGGAATCGTTTATAGCCGCAGTGTCCGAACAGCGGGTGACGAATTAGATGAATCCATTATTCAGTATATGAAACGTGCCTATAATCTGATGATTGGTGAGCGCACTGCTGAAGAAATTAAGATCCGACTCGGATCCGCCGCTCCCCTGGCAAAGGAAACAACCATGGATGTCAAAGGGCGTGATTTGGTTGCAGGATTACCCAAGACAATAACAATCACTTCTCAGGAAATTCGTGATGCAATGGCTGATCCACTCAGTACGATCGTAGACGCTGTGCGCACTGCATTGGAACGCTGCCCACCAGAACTGGCCGCTGACCTTGTCGATCGAGGCATTGTTCTTGCCGGAGGCGGTGCCTTACTCCGAGGTCTTGATAAACTGCTGCGTGAAGAGACGGGGCTTCCCGTGCATGTGGCGGAGGATCCTCTAAGCGCAGTTGCAGAAGGCACAGGAAAAGTTCTCGCTGAGATCTCCTTCTTGCGCCGTGTCACCAGCTCAGAGTCACGCTAATTGATCCAGTTCCCTGCCAGCCATCAAGGCTGCGAGCTGACCGGATATCATGAAGCCACAAAACCTCATAGCGCTGTTACTATTTATCGTGGGTGCCGTTTGGGCACTCACACGCAGTGAGCGCTCTGTGCGCAACATCCAAAGTACTTATTACACCGCCATAAGCCCGTTCCTCAAAGGCGGGGCTGCCATCGAGACCAAGGCCTCCGAATTCATCCAAGAAGTTGAACACTCGAAAGCGCTGGAAATGAAATACAAGCTGGCTAAGGAGGAGCTTGATCAGAGGCGAATGGAAGTGGCCCATTTAAGAAAACTAGAAGCAGAAAACACCCACCTCAACCAAGCATTGAAGTTCCAAGAGAACGTTCCCTTTCATGTGATTGCGGCAAAAATCATTCGTCGCCAACCATCAACATGGTGGCACACTGTCACTATTGATCGTGGTGACAAACACGGCGTTGGTGTCCAACTCCCCGTGCTCTCCCCAGAGGGCCTTGTTGGTAAAATCGATGCCCCATCAAAAGACACATCCACCGTTATCTTGCTTACCGACGAAAAATGCCAAGTATCGGCAAAAGTCGACGGAACACCTGAAGCAGGAATCATCAGCGGACTTCGAGACACAGCTGGAGAATCACCTTCTCTACTGCTGCGTTTCTTGAGTAAAGATGCCAACCTTAAACCCGGCATGCTGGTCTTTACGACTGGGCGGGGTGGCCTCTTCCCTCCAGACATTCTCCTTGGAAAGATCAAGACGTTCGCCCCAGGACCCTTGTTCGGAGAAGCACTCGTTGAGCCAGCGGTGGATTTCACAACACTACAAACCGTGTTTGTCAAAATCCCTAAACCCCTAACCTCCGCTCGGGAGATTAGAGATGCAACCGCCAACTCAACCAAAAAGTGAGCAAATACCATTTTAGTATTATTCTGCTCATCCTTGCTGCGTGCATGGTTCAGCAATTTTCACCGGCGATTGGCGGCCTCTTTGGTGCCCGTATACTCATTCTGCCGCTTGTCTTTTTATGCTGCTCTGTCTGTGTGAACTTTGCCTCAATGCTTGTGCTCGCTTTCATTTGTGGGTTCTTGTGGGATGCACAACATACACTGGGAGCTCAAGGTGGAGACCCAACCATTTATACAGACCCCGTTGAATCCCTTCGATTTGGGTATAGTATTATTCTCTACGCAATGATGGGACTTCTGATGCAATTCATTCAGCCTCTTTTCCGCAAGGTGAAGTGGCATATCTCGTCTATTCTTGCCGGCATTGCCATTTTCTCATACCTGTTTACCGAATATCTTCTTCTGAACTTCGTCCGAGGAGATTTCACCTTCCCCCCAAGTGTTCTTTACCGGATTTATCTGACCAGTGCACTTACCATGCTTTTTTCACCTCTTATCTTCTGGATCATCTATCAACTTGCCTCCAGCTGCCGTCACAATATTCGCTACGAAGGACTTAGGCAAAAACACCGATATATCGACTGATTTTCCAATCACTTACCATGGTAGAACCTCGTTACAGCTTTAGACTATACCTCCTCACTGCCCTCGTCTTGGTTGGGTTTGGGGCTCTATTGTCGCGGCTTTACCAATACCAAATCAAGGAACGCCCCCGTTTCCTCAAGCAAGTACCATCCAACTACGCCGTCACCATCCGTGAGCCGGGAATACGTGGGGATATCACTGATCGTAACGGCGTTGTTCTTGTTCAAAACCAACGCAACTACCAAGTTATCTTCAACCTTGAGGAAATACGTAACGACTACAAGCGCTACTTGCTCCAGACCCGTGGTAAAGATGACCCATCGGTGAAGAACTTCAGAAAGATCAAAACCCACGAAATCGTCAATGAATGGGTTCGGCCAAAACTTGCTGTTCACCAGCTTGACAAAAAATACCGTGCCAGTGCACTCGACACCCATTACATTACTCACGGCGGTTTGGTACCCTTCACCTTCCGAGATGATTTGACGTATGATCAATTTGCCAATTTCGCAGAGCACAATCTCGAACTACCAGGCGTCAGCGTCCGGGTGAGCCCCCGCCGTGAATATCTCTATGGCTCACTAGCATCCCACATCCTTGGCTACGTCAAACAATGGGGAAAAGGTGACATATCCCCTGAAGACAAACGGAAGTTTAAGCATTACACAGGAGAGAGCAAAGGCATCGCCGGTATCGAAGCCACCATGAACGCTTACTTAACCGGCGAAGAAGGCATCAAAACCCTCCTTAAAAATGATAAGGGTGCCGTTTTACAAATGGTTGATTACATCAAGCCTGACGTCGGCTCTCGCGTGGAACTCACCATTGACTCGCATGTGCAGTGCTTGGTCGAAAACACCCTAAGACGTGTTGGCCGAGCTGCGGCGGTAGTGATGGACCCGAACACTGGCGAAATCCTCGCGATGGCTTCCGTTCCCGATTTTACGCCAAGCTATTTTGTTCCCAGCATTGATCCCGATGCTTGGAAAAACTACAACACCAACCAAGCCAACCCACTGGTCAACAAGGCCATTAATAACTTCACACCAGGCTCTACCTTCAAACTCCCCACAGCGATTGCCGCTGCAATACATGGACATGCTTATGATACAGAGTATTGCCCAGGTTATGTTACCTACGGAGATATAAAAATCCACTGCTGGAAACGTCTGGGGCATGGCCAACTTAACCTTGAAGAGTCCATTCAGAGATCATGCAATTGCTACTTCATGCGGGTTGCTAATGAGATCGGTAGCACCAAGATGCTCGATGCATTTCAACTTTTAGGACTGGGCTCAAAAACGGGATTGGAGCTCCCCTCCGAATCAGCTGGATTCATACCCGGTAGCCGCTACTGGCGGCAGGAATTACGCCCTGGAGCAAAGGTAACACCCTCGATCACGGGCATGATGTCGATTGGCCAATCAGACAGCGCTGCATCACCATTACAACTTGCAGCCCTTGTTTCCACCATCGCCAACAATGGCCGCTATTATAAGCCACGCATCATCAAACGGGTCGTACACCCCCACCAGGGCACCCTGTTACACAATCGACCCGTTCTTAAAACAAATCTCTTAAAACAAGGCATCAAAGAAAAAGATCTGGAGCGCATTCGCCAAGGAATGTGGCTTGCCGCTAATGAGCTTGGGGGCACGGCCCGCAGTGCCGCGGTTAAAGACCGTGATGTATGTGCCAAAACAGGAACCGCGCAAACCGTCGATAAAGGCATCAAATCACATGATGCATGGACGGTGGCCTTCGCCCCACACGAACAGCCTAAATATGTTGTGGTTGTCGCTGTTAAACGTGGTAGTAGTGGCGGCGCAGTGGCAGGACCACTCGTCCACCTCATTATGCGCGGGCTCTTTGCTAAAGATGAAGGGCTAGAATTGCCTCTCACTGAAATGAAAGAATATGCTGGAGACTTCATCGTTCGAGAGAAAATCGAACTGCCCGATGAAGGCGATCTACTAGCCATTGCGTATGACGAAAGTGGTGAGACCGGCAATGAAATATCAGATGTTCCAATCGCAAGAGCTTATACTGTTCCAGAAAGCCCTCGTTTCGTTGAGCCGTCCATCAGACAAGGCGCTGATGCAGAAGGCTCCATCGCCCCCAAAGCCATCGTCATCGAAGAATAAACAAACTTAGTATCTACCATTACACATAGAAAATCTCAAAACACTCATTAACCATTACCCAAATATTATTATGATTAAACGTATTAAAAGCGCTCTCGGAATTGGTGCATCGTCACCAACCGAAGGAGCATCACTCATTATCAATTCAGAAAAGCTTGAACGCCGTGTTGCCCTCGTTGAGGACGGCTCTCTTGAGGAATACAACCTCGAGCGTGAAGGCGACCTCAATATTGTTGGCGGCATATTCAAAGGCACCGTCAAAAACATCGAACCTGGTCTCAAGGCCATGTTTGTCGATATCGGACTGGATAAAAACGCATTCCTGCATTTCTGGGACGCAATTCCCGCGGCTCTCGATACTGGCCTCGAGGAAATCCAAAGAGCCGGCAAAAAGAAAAAGAAGCCAAAACGCATCAGTTCAAAAGACATTCCTAGTATCTACCCACAAGGATCTGAAATTATGATCCAGGTATCTAAAGGGCCTATCGGCAACAAAGGACCCCGTGTCACTACCAATATTTCCCTCGCTGGACGTTATCTTGTACTCACCCCTTATTCAGACCAATTTGGCATTTCCCGTAAAGTGGATGACCCCAAAGAGCGTCAGCGTCTTCGCCACATCATGCAGAAACTTCAAGTTCCTGAAGGCATGGGTATCATTATGCGCACCGTTGCCACAGGCCAGCGTGCACGCCACTTTGTCAGAGATTTAGCCATCCTCCTTGAGCAATGGTATGCCGTTGAAGACAAGCGTGACAGCACCCCTGCTCCTGTCTGTGTCTATCGTGAGCCTGATCTCATCGAACGAAGCGTGCGAAGCTTCCTTACTGACAATGTCGGGCAGGTCATCTGCGACAATGAAGACACTACCAATGAAATGCGTGAGATCGCAGGACGCATTTCTCGCAGGGCCAAACGCCGCATTCAATATCTGCCCTCTCGCCAGTCTGTTTTCGAGAAAATTGGCATCCAAAAACAAATCGATGAGGCCTTCTCACGCCAAGTATGGCTCAAATGCGGTGGCTATTTGGTCATTGATGAAACCGAGGCCATGATCACTGTCGATGTCAACACAGGTCGAAATAGAGGCTCTAAGGATGTCGATAAAATGCTCATGGAAACCAACGTTGAAGCCGCTGAAGAAGTGGCAAGGCAACTCAGGTTACGTAACATCGGCGGCCTCGTGGTTGTCGACTTCATCGATATGCGCCATCGACGTGATCAACAGGCCGTCTATCGCGCAATGAAAGAGCGCCTTAAGCGTGACAAGGCCAAGACCCAAGTCCTTCAGATTTCTTCTATCGGGCTCATGGAAATGACCCGTCAGCGCCTCAATGAGTCACTGCGCGATAGCCTCCTCGAACCATGCCCGTATTGTGAAGGCCGCGGCCGGGTAAAAACACCCATGACAATGAGTGTCGAAGTGCAGCGCGCACTCAATACAGTCATCCAACGTGGTGAGGGTAAACTCGGCGACCTCGTCATTGTGGTTAATACCGAAGTCCTTAATCGCTTTAAAAATGAAGATTCCAACCTCTTTGTCGAGCTTGAGCGCTCTCACAGCGGCCGTCTCACCTTCCGCACTGACCCTGCTCTGCATCGCGAACGCTTCGCCATCATCGAGGCCGAAACAGAAAAAAACCTGCATCAAGCATAGACGAGCTAACGCACCCAATGCCAAAAAGCAAAACGATTGAGATCGACGAAGTTGTCACCCCAGAAAAATCCGCGGGTGACGCCTTCGGGGATCAACAAGATTGGTCCACATCCTCATCTGGTGGATTTGCAAAAAAAACCGCCAATGGCCCTAATCCAAGCGAGACAGGCGGTGAGGATCCCTTTGCCAATTTCCGTCAATCACTGCCTTGGAAAGCGCGACTTACGATCACACTGACTCAATGGTTTGTGCTTCTGCGCAGTAAAAACTGGGGAAAATTCGTCATCGTACCGATTGTTATTCTGGGCGTTCTCTTGGTTATCCCCCTCGGGCTCATCGCCATCTTTGTGCTGATCATCCGCTCGATATTCTCTTCACGTCGTTATTAACCAGACAGGCAACAAATTGGGGAATCCACCTTAGATGATCACTTAGAAAAAACTCGAGCTTGCCTATGTTTACCACTTTATCCGTGCCTCTATTATTCGGGATATTCGCGGTGATTTTCATTGCGGCTATCATCTACCATACAATTTCTGAGCGCAAACGCCAGACTGCCTTGCGGCAGCTCGCTGCCTCACTTAATTTCAGGTTCTCGGCTCATGAAGACCGCGGGATCGCCAAACGTTTTCATTTCCTTGAGCATTTTGGCATGGGAAGTAATCGTTATGCTCAACACATCTTCACAGGCGAGAGCGGTGGAGAGGCCGTGAGCTTTTTTGAGTATCATTACCAAACAAGCTCAAGTGACAGTGATGGCAATTCAAAAACTCAGCATCATTATTTCAGCGTCTTCACTCTCTCCATGCCCCGGAGCTTTCCTGAGCTCGTCATCAAGCCGGAAGGTTTTTTTGCCAAACTGACACAGGCCTTTGGCTTTGATGACATTGATTTCGAGTCCCTTGAATTTTCCAAACGCTACCAGGTGGAATCAAGGGACAAAAAATTTGCTTATGATTTTTGCAATGCACGAATGATTGACTATCTTCTTAACAAGCAAAACCTTGTGATTGAAGTAGAGCGCCACACTCTGGCACTAACTTACCGCGGTAAATTATCTGCTCACACATCTCTGGGGCGTCTCCGTCAGCTGCAACAAATTCGTTCCCTTATTCCATCTCACCTCTTCACCTAAGCATGACACCCATTATCATTCTTGTTGTCATCGTTGGTATGCCTCTGGTCTATGTGACCGCAACCTACAATGCCTTGGTGACGATCCGCAATCACATCCGTGATGCATGGGCAAACATCGATACAGAGCTCAAGCGGCGCTACGACCTGATCCCCAATCTGGTCTCCGTCACCAAGGCATACGCCAAGCACGAACGGGAGCTACTGGAGTCCGTCATTGCCCAGCGCAATCTCTGTAAGGCAAACGATGGTTCTCCTGCCAAGCAGGCAGCCTCGGAGCAAGAGCTTATCTCCGGGATCAAAAGCCTTTTTGCCTTGTCCGAGGCCTACCCTGAGCTGAAAGCTGACCAGGCTTTCCTCAAACTGCAAAAAGAGCTTACTCATACAGAAGACCGTCTGCAATCCGCCCGACGTTTTTACAACGGCAACGTTCGTGATTACAGGAACAAGAGCCAGACCTTTCCAAGTAATCTCGTGGCAGGGGTGTTTAACTTCCCGCCCGATGCTGTCGAATTTTTTGAAATAGAATCATTGGAGCGTGCACCGGTGCAGGTTGAATTACGCGCCCCTTCAAAAAGCAACACTCCCTGAGTGCAACTTTGTCGACCAGCACACTGTGTTCCCGCTTGACTTCATTCACTTATGGTGGAGTTTTGCGTAGAATTTTTTTATTGAACTATGCGCTTCTTCATCCTTCTCCAGTTGCTCGCCATGATAAGCTTGGTGTCCTGTGCACAGACACCTCTGGGAATCCACAGCTCGCGGCTGACGACACCAGTGGCGACCCCTGCTGTTAAGGTTGGAACGATCCCTCGTTCGCCGGCCCCCAACATAGGAGCCCCAAGAGCGATCGTAGTTGATTATGCCAGCGGGCGGGTCCTGTATGAAAAAAATGCCCGTGAACGCTGTGCGGTTGCCAGCACACAAAAACTCATGACCGCGCTCTGCGTCTTGGACCACGGCAGCCTCACCCATAAGTTCACCATTCAGAAAAGTGACACCTGGGTAGTCCCTACCAAGCTGGGCATTCTTCCCGGGGAAGTTTACTCACGACGCACGCTGCTCGGAGCCCTGCTGGTCAAGAGCGGCAACGATGTAGCCCGCGCTTTAGCGAGAAGTGTTGCAGGTAGTGAAACTAACTTTTCAAAAGTCATGAATCAAAAAGCTCTCAGCCTAGGCATGCGAGACTCGAATTTCATGAATCCACATGGGCTCACAGCCAACGGTCAGTATTCTACAGCGCGTGATATGGCTATCTGTGGACGCGCCGCATTTAGCAGCTCCACCCTGCGTGGCATCATGGACACCGAGACCTATACTTTCCGCTATGCTAACGGTAGATCAAAGCGGCTAGACAACACCAACAAGATCCTCAAAAAAGTGGACTATTGCAACGGCATGAAAACGGGCACCACACGAGCATCGGGACGCTGCCTCGTATCTAGTGGCACCCTCCGTGGTCGAACGGCCATCGTCGTCATCCTTGGTGCAACATCCAGAAATGTATGGTCTGACTCGGAAAAACTGCTCCGCTGGGCACTGGAGCGGCCCCAGGCTGATTAATTCTCTGGCATCTTGCCAGCAGCCATTATTAACTTTTCCTATATGCGACTTCCGGAGGATGAACTTGCAGCTCTAAAGAGCGCATCACTTTTACGACACATTCCAGATACTGACTCATCGTTAAAAAACTTCTCATCCAACGACTATCTTGGTCTTTCTCAGCACCCTGAGATCAAACAGGCATATCAAGAAGCGATTGAGAAATACGGTGCTGGGTCAACTGCCTCACGCCTTATTTGCGGCACAATGGAACCGCACCGGAACTTGGAAGAAACGATAGCAACCGCCAAAGGAACGGAGGCTGCGCTTAGCTTTGCGACAGGATACGCAACATCAGTCGGCGTCATCACATCCTTACTCGGTAAAGGTGATGTAGTCATTCTCGACAAACTCTGCCACGCCAGTTTGATTGACGGCGCCCGCATGAGTGGAGCTACTCTACGTGTTTTTCCTCACAACCACACAGAAAAACTTGAATCACTTCTGCAAACAGCGACCACAAAGGCAGACGCAAATAGCCGTATCCTCGTCATTACAGAATCTATTTTCAGCATGGACGGTGACGCGGCGCCGCTTAAAGAAATAAGTCGGCTCAGTAAGCAATATGGCTGCCTCCTGCTGGTAGATGAAGCACACGCTCTTGGAGTTATTGGCCCCACTGGTATGGGGCTCGCTGAAGAACTCGGCATCCAGGATCAAATCGATTTCCATATGGGAACACTGGGCAAGGCCGCCGGTGTGGCGGGCGGCTATCTGGCAACTTCTCGCGTATGGGCTGAGCTCATGATTAACCGAGCGCGCTCTTTTATCTACTCAACAGCCCCGCCTCCAGCCCAAGCCGCAGCCGCTGCTGAGGCGCTGAGAATCATTCAGAACGAGCAAGGTCAATGGTTGCGGACGCAGCTATGGAACAACATCGATACATTCAGAGCTGCATCGGAGATGACGAGTCATTGCCAGTCTGCGATCATTCCTTGGATGGTTGGCGATTCCGATAAGGCTCTCAAACTCTCCTCACAATTGCGTGACAAGGGGTTTCTTGTGCCGGCAATCCGCTACCCCACTGTCTCCCGCCAAACTGCCCGTCTGCGCATCACGATGAGTAGCTGCCACGATACGGAATCCATTCAGGCATTAGCTCACTGCCTGCGGTAGAGGTGCGCTCAAGGTAACTACAGAGGGTAACTACAGCGCACAAAAAACGATGACCCTTAGGTCACCGTTTCTGAAATTTGCACTAAATGTTTAGCAATTTAGATTAAGCCCGCCTTCTTGAGTGTAGCGTAGGCTCCATTTTTGTTGATGGTCTTGATTGCCTTGGCACTCAGCTTCACTTTGACGTGACGATCGAGCTCAGGAATATAAATACGCTTGGTGTGTAAGTTAGGAGAAACACTACGCTTTACCACTTTTGTTACGTGACGACCGATTCCACCTTTTTTCTTGGCGAGACCTGAACGGTGAATTCTACCACCGATACGGACACGGGAACCTCTGATGCTACATACTCTGGCCATTTTTCTGAATTGATTTAAAATTGGGACTCGCTTCGGGAGTTAAACTCACTGATGAGTTATGATCCACGTATCGAATGAAGCGTGTGATACGGGCGGGGAGAGATACACTCCGCTAGCTGGCAGTCAAGGGAATTTGCGTGATTTCATAGAAATTATTGTGCCTCAAGCCCGTTTTGATGTCTATTCAGCCTCGATTACGCCCAGCAGCAGTGACAATTCTCGGCAATAGATACCAAATAACGGCAGCCCCGCCGGATAGCCCCCCTAGCGTGTCAGCAAGCCAATCACCGGTGTCATTACCTGTTCTCCCAGGAACAAATCCTTGATGATACTCGTCAAGCCTGCCAATCAGTGAGCAGACGAGGACAACCAGTAAAAAAAGCCACCCTCGCGATAGACGCTGCCATTGCAGGCCCCCAGATGCTGCCAGTAGTGCTCCTCCCACAGAAAAATAGATGAAATGTAGCACTTTATCTATATGTGAAATCTCGTTTGCCTGCTTGAGGGAGGGATTTCCTGAGGAAAGCACCCAGAGCATAATGGCCCAGCCACTAAACAGCCAAAAATATGCCGCGGACCTTGCAGGAAGGCGCGCGGCAGTTTGATTGAGAACAGCGGAGAGTTTATGAAACATGCTCCAGAGCTCGGTTGATATGCTAAAACTAGGCCAGCTCCTCGAGCTTCGACTTTAACTGATCAAGCGTTACATTAGCTCCTGTGATGGTGTCTTTCACCTCGCCGTCTTTGAAAAAAAGCAAACATGGGATGGAACGAACACCATACTTAGCCGCAAGGCTTTGATTGGTATCAACCTCTACCTTACCAACATTTGCCGTATCACCAACTGCCTCAGCAAGTTGGTCAATCAAAGGAGAGATCATTTTACACGGTCCACACCATTCAGCCCAGAAATCTACCAGAACGGGCTTGTCCGAGTTTATTACCTCGGTCTCAAAATTTGCTTCATTATATGCGTTAGCCATGATCGAAATATGAACAACATGCATGATACGTCAAGCCGCTAGATGACGTGATGCTTAATCTGAAGATCTCACAGCCATCAAACTACGCAATAAAGCGCAATAGAGAATATCGGCCACATCGCCGATATCATGCACTTGATCTTGTAGATTCTGTTAACGGGGCATGCTGCCTGTTGACAAGGCCAGATAAACAATCAAGCCACCGATTACAAAAAGAACAATGGGGATGATGAAGTCTTTGGTCATTTCAGAATATTATTAGTCATGTGTAGAAAATAGCATGCGCATTTCTCAGCTTAATCAAAAAGCCGGCCCCAGCCTGGGCTTTCGTGGGTCTCATCATTGACCCAAATATTGGCTGTGCCAAGTTGAATTCCGAGCACGATGACCGCAGCAACAAGAGCAACAGCAGATAAGACGGTAGCAGTGCCTTCTGCTCTCTGAGCAGCAGCCTCTTCAGGATCCTCGACACTAACGGTGGATAACAACGAGTCACTCCCCTCTGCCTGTGTTGGTGTTGGCATGGGCTCCCCCTGCTGGATTTGAACCGTGGCCTTGGGCAAAGGCTGACTTGAAGCCCCCGCTGGCTGATCTGTTCCCGGAGTGGCTAGCCCGACTGTTGGTGCTGGTTCTGGCACAGCCGAATCGGTTGCCTTGGGTTCATCAAAATCGGGGGAAGCAATTTTTAGCGTAGAGGGCTTGGGTGGCGGCACCAAATTTTTTGCCCCAGCAAAGGATGATGCAGCAACAGTCGGCGCCGCAACCGGATTTGGAGCTGTTTGCAACTTGACCGTGGGCGGGGCTTTAGGTGCGCGAGGAGGAGTCGGGGTAGTTGGCGCAGGCGGCGGCACCGCAGGAGGACCAGATGCCGGTGCTTTGAGAGAAATGGTTGGCGCAGGCGCAGGCGGAGAACCAGCGGCACCAGAATTGCCATTATCACTTGGATTTGCTTTGAGAGTAACACGAACAGTCTCTTTCCGAAGAGGAACTGCTGAAGTTTTCTTCATTGGTTTGGGATTATTGCCTTCTGTCATATAATTATCAGCTTAAGTTAAGGTAAATGAATATTCAAATATTCTTTATAATAAATATCCAGTTAGATGTGTATTATATAATAATATTATTTTAAGTCAACAATAAAGGTCACGCTGAACAGCGGCTCAAGATCTGAAAAATAGCTTTGTTCTCATTTCAAAGCAAGAGGCGAAGCACAAGTTTGTCTTTTAGATGGATGGAATAGATGAAAAAGAAGGGCGCCCAGCGGATAAATCCAACCAGACGCCCAGCCCTTTTCGTCGTTATGTTCTCCCTGGGGAGAATTGTCTGCGTTTTCCTGTCGCTAACAAATGGTCATTAAAATTTTGGCACATACAGCTCTGAACCTTTGGCTAAAGTTGTGTTTTGGCTTAGGCTCAGACCGTTCAGCTCATTGAGTTGTGTGGTGCTAGCACCATGCCTTGAAGCAAATTGCCCGTAGGTGATTTGCTGGTCTACCGTGATGGTTCGTATCGTAGGCTGTGCGCCAGCTTTCGATGCGGAAGGTGCGGGCTGCTTCACTGGAGTTTTTTTCTGGTTTGCTAGCTCCGTGCTTTTGGGTGCAGTTCTAGCAACTGCTTTTTGTGGCTTTTTACTGTTTTTGGCAACATTCGAAACTGAGGCCATTGCGCTGCCATCAATTCGCAAAGTCTGACCGACATACATTTTGGTCGGCACAACCTCCGGGTTTGCTGCCTGCAAACTCTTCATAGATACATTGTGGATCCGGGCAATGGAGTAAAAGGTCTCACCACTTTTCACTTGGTGCTTTGCTAATTTTTTGGCGTCAGGCGTGCTGACTTGCGTTGATGAGGTAACCGGAGCTGCAGCGCTAGGGATACGAAGCTTTTGACCAACGATGATACGATCATTCGGGAGATCGTTCTCCTTAAGAATAGCGGCGACTGAAGTTTGATGAGAGGTCGCGATGCGACTCAACACATCCCCCTGTTTAACCACATAGCTATTTGCTACCGGCTCAGCTCTAGCGACAGCTGGCGATTTGGGTGTTTGTTCTGGTTTGGCAGCCATCGCAGTAGCCGGCTTTTCAGCGAGTAGTGCTTTTAAGCGGCTCAAGTCTTGCTCAAGTTGGCTGATTTTACGTTCATGCGCATCGGCACGTGCACGGAGAAATTCTACATCACTCTGAGTTTGACCAAAAGCGGTGGTCACAGAGAGGCATGCAATAATGGAATTAAGGACTAAGGTATTCATAACGGAGCCTATTATTCTAAAAACTTTCCGTCTTGCAAGAAAAAGTTTAAGATTTCCTTACTATTTTTATTTCTTAAGTATCGGAAGCCCTGATTTACGGTATTCGCCGGCTTTTTTTTGTTAAAAATAGCTCTCTGCCGCAATTGCGCCTTCCCAAGACCGCCTAAAATATCTCAAATGTCAGTATGCACATCCAAGCGAGTGATTACGAAAAATTGGGCTCTTTCTATTTAGGTCGTGGCTTTGATCTCAAAAAAAATGAACTCAAGGATGAATTAGTTCTCTATGACTCCAAGGACCTGGTTACCCACGGTGTCGTGCTTGGCATGACGGGATCGGGTAAAACAGGCCTTTGTATTTCTATTCTCGAGGAAGCAGCGATGGACAACATACCTGCTATTGTCATTGACCCTAAAGGCGACATCTCAAACTTGATGCTCAACTTTCCCGATTTTGAGCCCTCAGATTTCAGACCCTGGATTAATGAAGATGACGCTGCTAAAAAGGGCAAAACACCCGACGAGTTCGCAGAAAAAACCGCCACCATGTGGAAAGAAGGCATTGGTTCATGGGGACAAAGCCCAGAAAGGGTCAGAGAATTGCGCGACAAAGTGGACGTGAACATATTCACGCCTGGCAGCAAAGCCGGCATACCGGTATCCATTTTAAGTTCTCTTGAAGTCCCTCCCTTCGAGGTTCTCGACGATGGTGAACTACTCGGTGACCGAATCGAAAGCACGGTCAGCTCGCTGCTTTCATTGGTCGGTGTGGATGCCGATCCCATTCAAAGCCCCGAGGCTGTCATCCTAGGCACCATCTTCAACCACTGCTGGCAGAACGGACAAAATCTTTCGCTTGAGTCCCTCATCCGCCACCTGCAGAAACCTCCCTTTGATAAGGTGGGCGTCCTCGACGTCAACTCGTTCATGAACGCCAAACAGCGTCAGAAAATCGCGTTGAAGTTCAATGCACTACTCGCCTCTCCGGGTTTCTCAACCTGGATGGAAGGCCCTCCACTAGACATATCCAACATGATGCACAGCCCGGAAGGCAAACCGCGCATGTCGATCTTCTCCATTGCTCACCTCAGCGACGCCGAGCGCATGTTTTTTGTCAGCCTGCTGCTCAACCAAATGTTAGGATGGATGCGTACTCAAAGCGGCACGACTAGCCTGCGCGCGCTACTCTACATGGATGAGATCTACGGCTTCCTACCTCCGTCAGCAAACCCACCAAGCAAAAAACCAATGATGACCATGCTTAAACAAGGTCGCGCATTTGGACTCGGCTGCCTGCTAGCTACTCAGAACCCCGTCGACCTCGACTACAAGGCACTCTCCAACATCGGAACCTGGTGGCTGGGCCGACTACAAACCGAACGCGACAAGGCTCGTGTGCTAGATGGCCTCGAAGGTGCCGCAGCCTCGCAGGATGGCGGTTTCAATCGCCGAAGGATGGAAGAACTGCTCGCCGGTCTCGGCTCTCGTGTCTTCCTGATGAACAACGTGCATGAAGACTCTGCCGTCGTCTTCCATGTCCGCTGGGTGATGAGCTACCTATGCGGTCCCCTCACCCGAACCAAGATCAAAAAACTCATGGACCCCAAGCGCGACCAGTTCACCTCGGGCAAAGGCAAGCAAGCGATCGCAGCACAGTCGTCCAACCCCATGGCAATGCCTGGAGCCTCCCAGGAAAGCGCAGCAGGCGAACGACCCGTCGTCGGCTCAGGTGTTAAAGAATACTTCGTTCCCTTCGCCGGTGAGTCGGACGGCATCACCTACAAGCCTGCATTGATCCGCGAAGCCAATGTGCACTTCTCCTCCAGCAAATGCGGCATCGACGGCTCACGCCTGATGCGCTTCACCAATGCCATCACAGACCAAGGAATCGACTGGAACCATGATGCTGGCTGCACCCACCCCGTGAAGTCGTTGAAGGACAAACCGCGCAAAGGCTGCGGCTTCCATGAGCTACCTGGCTTTGCCATGAATGCCGATAACTACAAACAAGTTACCAAAGACTTTGCTGATTACATCTATCGCAACGAGCGAGTGGAAATTTTCTACTGCCCACTTTTTAAATCCTACTCTCAACTCGGCGAAAGCGAAGGAGCCTTCCGCGGCCGTCTCGCCACTCAGGCCCGTGAAATACGTGATGAAGCTGTGGAAAAACTTCGCGATAAATATGAAGCTAAGATCAAAACCAAGGAAGGGCAGGTTGATCGAGCCGAAAACACCCTCGCCAAGGAAGAAGCCGAAGCCAGCAGCGCCGCATGGGACATCGGAGCCAAAGTCCTCGGAGGATTGTTGGGTAATTTATTAGGAGGCCGCCGCAGCTCATCATCCAGTACTGTTAGCAGTGCTGGACGTGCCTATAAACAACGCCGCGATGTCAAGATTGCCGAAAACAAAATCAAAAACCTTGAGGAGGATATTGCCGAGCTTGAAGCCGAGCTTGCCGAAGAAATCAAAGAGCTGGAACTCGAATTCAATCCTGCCACTGTCAAACTTGAGAATGAGGTCATCAAACCTTACAAAAAAGACATCGATATTCAAACCATCGCTCTCGGCTGGCTGCCCTATGATCGAGACGGTGAACAGGCTTGGTAAATAGCTCCGTCTTTTACTACCCCATCCTGGTGATTTATTGCCGCGCCCTAACACTAAGCACAGCTGTACATAACAGCTAATCCCCTCATTTAATCATCTAAGAAATATGCAGTTACTCCTTCATCATTTCGCTGTTTTTGCTATATCAGGCATGTAATGTTTGCCCAAAAAACATTCTGGATCCAATGCAAATCGTCTCGTTCATACGAATCTATGGACGAAGAGGAGCATGCTGCGATGGTATCTATCATGCGTAATCTCTCGAGATTCTGTGGCATTACTGTGCTCACTTATAGCATCGAATCGGGCAACTTAAGCATGCTGGTTAGCTGCCCGGCACGGGAGCATCACATGGAATATTTTCAAGATGGGGAAAATGAGCCTGCTGGTAGCGGTATGCAACGCCTCTTCCAACATCTACGCAAGCTCTATACTGCCTCCCATGTCGAGGGTCTGACTGCTGAGTACCAATCACTCACACAGCGCGGGGAAGATACTCAGACATTTTGGGAACGCTGCACCCGCCGCATTGGCACACCCAGAAAATTCGCTGAGGGAATCAATGAGGCATTTGCCCGGTGGGTTAAAAAAAACCGACCGCAACTTTACGAGACACTTGAGGGCAATGTTTGTCGTAAAGAAATAACCCAAGTTTATCTGGATCAACTTCAAAAACAACGTGATGTTGCCTGCCGCATGGATCAGGATGCCGTTCTTCATGATGACGGATCTGAGCCACGCAAATACTGGTGCGGATTCGCCGATGCCATGCGTGGCGATGAGGATGCTTTAGATGGCCTCCGAGAGCTCATGAGATCAGCCGCAGTTAATGCGTCAGACATCAAGGAGCTGGGCTACTGTAGCCAACCCGCTCATAACACACTCAGGAAAGAAACTCTTACCGCCCGCCCAGGGAAAAAACCATCAAGGTCAACAAGCAAGCGCGGTAATCGAACCGTAAACCAGACCATAGATAACTTAGCAGAGCACATAGCGCCTCAGGCTTCCACTCCCCCCAAGCCGATGAGTCACAAGATGAAGCTCAGGCTAATGAGCACGATCCTGATCATAGTAATCGGAGCAGCGACCATCATCGCCGTGAAAGAATGGCGTAAATATGAGGCCAATACAAACGCTCTTAAGCTTGCTAGCTCAGCACCCAATACCGAGAATATTGCCAATGGTGAAACTCAGCCCCAACAAGAATTAGAGATGGCTCAGACTAAGCTTGATACTAAAAAACAGCAGCTTGCTGAGATGACCGTCCGTCTCTATGACACGGAAGCACGACAACTTGCCGATGATTTTGCCAAGTCGACTAATCCACAGATAAGACTGAGAATGTGTAGATACCCCGACCAGATCAGCAAACGGCTGGATAGCTATCCTGAAAGGGCTCTGAGTGAAGCAGCCACTGAGGTAACATTCATTGATGTTGTTAACCTTGGAGGCATCATGGCCGCACGCTTTGTAGCAAAATTCGCAGACAACAGCTCACGATTAATCTGCATAGTCTCCACCGAGGATGGCTTGCGTGTTGATTGGGATTGTTACGCACGTCATAACGCTAAAGCCGTGCCATTGTTGCTAGAAGGCAAAACCCAATCTGCGGAATTGCGCATTTTCGCCAGAAAATCACATTACTACAACTTCACATACCGAGATGACAAACGCTGGACCGCTTTCGAACTAACAAGCCCCGACTTTGAGGATATCATCTACGGATATAGCCTCAAACAAACAACAACGGGCAAACTACTGGATGCTGCATTCAAAAACGCAGCATTAGAAAAATCCGTTCAGCTAACGTTACAGGTTTCTTCAAACCAGGAAACTCACAAAAGAAAACAATTTAGTATTGATCGTATATATGCCTTTGGCTGGGTACGGGCAGAAAAAGACATCGAAGACATCTACCGCGCAAATGTTGATACCTTAGGAGGACAGGCAACCAACCAGTAGCAGTCATCATGCATGACCCCATCAGATACCAGCTCTGCAAATACTATGGATACTACAGGAAAACATATTCTTTTCTTTGATGGTGACTGCCTGTTTTGCCAAAAAACAGCACAGATTTTGTATCGTTGGGATAATACGCAAACAACCTACTTTACTAGTCTGCAAGGGGAAACGGCATCAATGCTTCCCCCCACATGGAGAAATACGACAGACACCAAAGGACGCGCCTCGGGTAATGCCGTATTGATTGAGTCGTGCGGCCAAAGTAACGAACTGAGATGGCGGGGAGCTAATGCTACCCTGCGCGCCCTTTATCTTACTCGAGGTCCGTTAGCTATTTTTTGGATCTTCTATTTCCTGCCGAGCTTTCTGAAGAATACAGTCTACGATTTCATCGCCAGAAACAGGCACCGGCTAGGTGGCAACAAAAGTTGCCCGCTACCAAAGCAACGCTTCAGAGACAGGTTATTGCCTTGAGAGTAAAACCCTAGCGATAAACCAAGGCACTTTCTCAATAAGCCATTCTCAATAGGCTAGATCAAAAACAGCTAGCTTGATAGGCATGTTAAGCAAGCCATCTATCTCGGTGACTGTCCTGCCAAGGTTTGTGCAGCCATGGTTTGTGCTACCATGGCTGCAGCAGATCTAGGCCTACTCAGAAGCTTCCGCCATGGCCTCTTTGACCTTGACCTCGATCTCCTTGTAAAGGTTCTCATCGTCCTTCAAAGCAACCTTTGTACCGTCGCGGCCTTGAGCAAGCTGGTTCCCCGAATAACTGAACCAACTACCTCGCTTCTGGATAATATCAAACTCAATAGCTAGGTCGATCAAGGACCCTACCGATGAGATACCTTCGTTATAGATGATATCGAACTCAGCTTCTTTGAAGGGTGCAGCCACCTTATTCTTCACTACCTTGACACGGGTTCTAGCTCCTTGGACTGTACCGTCAGTCGCCTTGATCTGCCCTATGCGGCGGATATCAATACGCACAGATGAGAAAAATTTCAGTGCGCGACCACCGGGGGTGGTCTCTGGGCTACCAAACATAACCCCGATCTTCTCGCGGATCTGGTTGGTGAAAATGCAAGTTGTGCGCGCCTTCGAAATAAGCGCGGTAAGTTTGCGCATGGCGGCACTCATGAGTCGCGCTTGGGCACCCACCGTACTGTCACCGATTTCACCTGCAAGCTCCTGCTTGGTTACTAATGCAGCCACTGAGTCGAGCACCACTACATCAATGGCGTTTGAGCGGACAAGCGTCTCACAAATCTGCAGGGCTTCCTCACCGGAGTTAGGCTGGGAGACAAGTAAGTCGTCGATATTAACACCCAGTTTGGCCGCATAGGCGGGATCAAGCGCATGCTCTACATCAATAAATGCGGCAAGACCCCCCGCTTTTTGCGCTTGGGCAATCACCGTGAGTGTAAGTGTTGTTTTACCTGAGGACTCAGGCCCATAGATTTCGACAATACGACCACGGGGGAACCCACCTACTCCGAGCGCGCGGTCTATCAATAGATTTCCTGTCGGGATGACATCTACATCTACACGATGGCCATCGCCTAAACGCATGATGGCTGTTTCACCAAAGTCTTTCTGAATTTGTGAGATGGCGAGATCTAGATTTTTCTTGCGGGCTGCAATGACTTTATCGTCTAATTTATTAGGGCTGGTAGATGCCATGGATTTTTTAGTGGTAGGTGCTTGTGGAAGTGGTGATTTCGCAGAAGCTGCGGACACCTCTGATGGGGCAGTGGTAGACTTGGCTGCTGCGGACTTATTTGTAGTTCTAGTGGTTGCGGTACTCATGACAATAGTTGTTTTTGATTTTTCGCATATTGCCTGAAGCTTTTACTTAGGTCAACAAAAAACTGTTCAAAAGATCACTGTTTGTGAGAACATGTTCATTTGAAGGGGGTCTCGTCCGCTTTGGCACACGATCATGGCACAAAAAGGAATGGTTCTTGCATCAAAATACGGCATGATCCTGCTTATGAGTGATCACGATCTACAAATCAGAAGCTTCACAGGTGGCATGGCACAAACCAATGGCTATCTTCTTGGCTCAAGCCAAAACGGGGGCAGCTGTGTGCTCATTGATGCACCTCTTGGCATCAGCCAATGGCTTGATGAGCTTAACGAGGTGCCCAGTAGCCTCTTGCTCACCCATCAACACTACGACCACATAGAAGACGCGGCTAAAATGGCGGCAAAAGGCACCAAACTCTACGCCTATTCCCCTTACGCCCAAAGCCTGACCCTAGAGATACTATTGCAGCAGTCAGGGATTCCACTCAACATCACCCCATACGCTATTGATCAGATCCTAGAGGGACAATCTGTATTAGAGGCTGGAGGATTAGCTTTCCAACTAGAACATGTGCCTGGCCACTCGCCTGATAGTGTCGTCTTTATCCATAACGATCTTGTTTTTGGTGGTGACACCCTCTTTGCAAGTGGCATTGGTAGAGCTGATTTGCCGGATGGAAACATGGACCTACTGGTTGAAGGCATCAGAGAAAAAATGTTAACTTTACCTAACTCTACAAAAGTATTTCCAGGGCATGGACCTGATACAACCATCGAGCTCGAAAAAGCGACAAACCCCTTTCTATAACGGAAAGCGATGTCCTTTATCCCCTTCATGGCAAATAATGAAAAATTTTCTCGTAGGACCTCTTGCCTTACGCCAATAAAAGTGCCAACCTTACGGTGAAGGTGTTTGATACTATGGTTTCATGTTACTTATTCATTTCTAATGACTGCTAGCCTGCAACCCTTGGTTGATACCGCCTTCTCTAAAGTCGAACTACACACTGACAATACAACAACTCTTCACCCTAATAATCACAACAAACTATTAAAAAAATGGAAGAAACATTCACAGACACAAACTTCATGGCTGACGGTCCCGTTAGCGATGCATTCAAATCACAATCAGCAGCTAGCGACCTTCGTTCGGCTGTAACTGAGCCTGCCAGCAAGACTAGGCAGATTGCACAAGAAGCTGGAGTCAAAGCTCAGCATTTCAAACAAGCCGCGACGGAAAAAGCTCAGCAGTTCCGTGAATTTGCAGGATCCAAAGCAAGCGATCTCAAGGAAACAGCGGGAGTAAAAGCTCAGCAGTTCAAGCAAGCTGCTGGTGAGCAAGTAGAACAAGGGCGAGTCAAAGCACGTGAAGCTCATGCTGATGCTGAAGATTACGTCCGCAAGCACCCCACCAAGTCGATACTCACAGCACTAGGGGTTGGCGTCGTTATCGGCTTAGTTATCCGCCGCTAATTTATCATCCAAGAAGCCTTGCACGCTCTGGCATTTCTGCCACCGCGTGCAAGTCGGCGGGGATGATTTGGAGGATTTGGCAGATCTAGATGGCCGAGAGGGGCCCTCTTTCTGATGCTCGCATACTCTGATGATATTCTTCGTCTCTTTAATGGTGGCACCCGTCACCTTTTTCCAGCTTACTATTTCA
>JAFMDE010000002.1 GCA_017857425.1 Akkermansiaceae bacterium | reverse complement strand
CCTACGCCAAGATAAGTTTTAGCAGCGTTTGCCATGAACTGACGACGAGTCAGCTCATCCGTTTTATTAAGATCAGATTTCATGAGTTTGTAGGTTGGGTTGGTTGGTTAACACTGGATGTGGGTTATGGGACAAAAATAAATTCCCGAGAATTGACTAAAGCTGAGACAATGTTTTGGTAGCCTTTTTTATCTCGCTCCTCGACCTCAGTTTCCATGAGCTGCATTTCGCTCTCGCTTGGCGCACGAGATAGGATCCCGTAGAAAAGAGCACGTATGCGGTCCTTCACACTACCCTCTGAAAGCTCGTAGATATGTGCATTACGGTTGGCGACCACAAGCTGCTCAACGGCCCCATTCATCATCGATAATACTTGAGTGGTGTTGGCTTCTTTAATAGCCGAGTCCAGCAGCAGGCGATCTGACTGACCAAACATCTGTAACACGTGACCGTTGGGTGCAGGCGAACTAAGCTCAGATGCTCGTGCCACGCCTTTCAAAGCCCCGCCATTGTTGGTGTTGGACATCATCTCCATGCTCATGTCCTTCTCCATCTTCTCCATCGATTTAGGCTTGGACCCTGCCGTTTCGCCGCTTTGCACACGTTCTAATAATTTGTCGCCATACTTCTTTAATTCTTTGGGGTCTTTAATAGCAATGATTTCGTTTTGGATAGTCTTCATATCCAATTTTGCCTTTCCGTATTTAACGTATTTTGTCTTTCCGCGAGTCGGCAATTTATCAGGGTTGCCAGCAACCATCGTCACCAACGAATCCCAGTATTGCTCAGCACTCATGCGGTCAATTTTACGTCCGTCAAAGATAGGTTTCTCTCCCGGCATCAGCTCGTGCTCTGATGAGGCAAACGCATAAACCCGCGTGAGCATTAGAATTTGCTGAAAAGCGCGCAAATCATAATTCAGATCCTGCATGAGGTCTTTGAGATAGCGGGTTAGCTCGGGTGAAGTGTGCTCGCGAGGATCGATATATTCATCAACAGGCTCATACAAACCAGTGCCGACAATGCGTTTCCACATGCGATTGGTAATGGTGGTCACATAGCGATCATTTTGGGGGTCTGTGACCCACTCTGCAAAATTCTTTCTGCCATCTTCAGCATCCTTCCTATCGGACATTTTCAAGCTCTTGGCAAAGGAATGATCTTTAGGCGTTCTGGCCGCTATCATTTCTCCAGGGTCACCGTCATTATATTGGTAATCACGTGGCAGCTTGATTCTACCCTTTCCTAGGCCTGATAAGGTGGGGTAGTAAATGTTGTTACCGATAAAATCGTAGAGATTGTAGGTCGGTGATCTTAGCTCGGTTTCTGCTCTTACATTCTTCCATACTGAGTTGTATACATCACGGTTGATCTCCTCTTGCCCGTCGGTAAATGCTGCAAGTCGGAAAAAATCCATTCTCTCCCAATCGTTGAAGGGATCGTCGTGACACTGCGCACATTCCATGCGAGTGCCTAAGAAGAGACGCATGGTGTTGGATAGGTTGTCCAACGGCATTCCTTTGTCACGGATGTAGTAACCAACGGCGCCATTCTCCCACAGTGCTCCCTCAGCTGAGAGCAACTCACGGGTCAATTCATTATAAGGTTTATTATCCGCTACCGCCTGACGCACCCAATCCATATAGGGTGCCGCCGTAAAACGATTTTCAAATTTCTCCCGCACACGAAGCATATCAATGAGCCAATTGCTCATATGACTTTCATACCCCTTTGAGTTCATCAAGTAGCGAACGAGTAAGACCCGCTTATTGGGATCATCAGATTCCAGGTAAACACGGGCTTCTTCAACGGTCGGTATCCGGCCAACCGCTAACAAAAAACTACGCCTCAAAAGCACCGAGTCACTAGCGTCGGCTGGTTGCTCGGCATTCTTTTTATCATAGATTTTCTTAATCCTGATATCGATCTGCCGAGCCGCCGCCAAAAGCTCCTCCTCGGACAGTTGCTTAGCAGACGATTTTGCATCTGACTCTGCGGCATCGCTGACTTGCCCAGTAATGAGCAGTACAGGCAGTGAAAACAACAGGCTCCATTTAGTAAAATAATTCATTTAGATCGTTTATTATTGAGATATAACAAGCACATCATCAGGATAAAACAGGGTGATATGCAACATTCATTGTCAATATTTCACTCACGTGATATTTTTCAAGTTAAAATCGTGCGCTCCTCAAGGAGAAGCAGAATGGCGTATTCAATAATTCCTTTGCGAAGTTGTGTGATCCACTGTGACATATGATTTTTCTTAATAATTCATGATTAGCTTCCGGGCTATTCCGCTTTGCGTATTACGCATTACATAATACATATTCGAGGATACTTGTCTAGAATTATTTTTGAATGCATTAATCACAAGCTCATCGATATGATCATTTTGTACAAAAAATCCTATCCTTGTGGAGCTCGGCTTTGCTCTCGGCTAGCTTAATACTTTAACTTTACTTCTCCACTTCAGATTGGCAAGCTGCCTCTACCCCGTCGCAGTTCACCGCCCCAAACCTTACAATCAACCATTCTTAATGAATAAAACGTTATTTGGCACCGATGGTATTCGTGGCATTGCCAACCAATACCCGATCACTCCTGAAGTTGCTTTAAGAGTAGGCCGTGCTGTAGCGCGTGTTCTGCAGTCGAATGGTGGCGGCCGCCACAAGGTGGTTATCGGCAAGGACACCAGGCTTTCCGGTTACATGCTAGAAACAGCCATTACTAGCGGTCTCGTCTCAGAGGGCTCCCGCGTATTGCTCACCGGCCCAGCACCGACCCCTGCCGTCGCTCACCTGACTCGCTCCATGGGATGTGATGCTGGCATCATGCTCACCGCATCTCATAACCCCTACCAGGACAACGGCATCAAAATATTTGGCAGTGACGGCTATAAGCTCAATGACCAGCTAGAGCTCGAAATTGAGAAAATGATCCTCGCCGACGAACTCCCCCACCCAGAAGGCGATCTGGGCAAGGCCATCCGCATTGATGATGCCATGGGGCGCTATATCGAATTCACCAAAAATGCCGTAGGAGCCAATTCCCTGAGTGGGCTGAAAATTGTGGTCGATTGCGCCAATGGCGCAGCTTACTACGTCGGCCCGCTCATCTTTGAAGAGCTCGGAGCCGAGGTCATCCAGATGTCTGTCCACCCCGATGGCCGCAACATCAACGAAGGTGTAGGTGCTCTGCATCCAGAAAAGGCAGCTGCCATGGTCAGGGAACACGGGGCCGATGTTGGCATCTGCTTTGATGGCGATGCGGACCGCGTTATTTTCTGTGATGAAAATGGTGAGGTCATTGATGGCGACCGCATTCTCTGCCTCTGCGCCAAGGCCCTTAACGAGCAAGGCAAACTCAAGGGCAATACACTGGTGGCCACCGTGATGAGTAATTTAGGAATGCGCGACGCCCTCGCTGCGGATGGCATCAAGCTGGAAACTACCGGCGTGGGAGATCGCCACGTGCTCGAATGCATGCGAGAAAAAGGATACAACCTTGGCGGAGAAAACTCAGGCCACATCATTTACTCTGACTACGCCACCACCGGTGACGGCATCATGAGCGCCTTGATGCTACTTTCCATGATGCGAGACAAAGGCGAGCCACTCTCCAAGCTCGCCGACTGCATGGAGGTCTATCCACAAGTTCTTCTGGGCCTTGATGTCACTGAAAAACCTCCTACCGAGGAAGTGCCGGAAATAGATGCTGCCATCAAAGCCGCCGAAGCCGCCTTTGCTGACAAAGGTCGTGTCTTTGTCCGCTACTCAGGCACGGAGCGTAAAATTCGCGTTCTTACCGAATGCCCAGATGAGGAACTTGCAAAAAGCCAAGCAGACCTCATTGCCGCCGCCATTAGGAATACCATCGGCGCCTAAAATCGGCCTTAACTCGCCCTCCCTTCAGATTCCTCCCTGCTATGACCATCCATCCTACTGACCAGCTCAACCTCTGGCCATTGCACCAAAACTCATCGGTAGGTCATCAGTTGCTCGCAGGATCTACTCTGCACGATCTTCAGGCTGAGTATGCACGAGGGCTTAAAGATGCTCACCTTCCAGAAAATGCGTGGGTCACCAAAGAAGACTGGCAACGACTCGGTGAACTTGAAGCTCCCGCCGTTCTCCGCTCCACAAGTGGTGCACCTCTAGCTTGGACAGGCAATGATCATCCCAGCGAAGACGCTGCTCAGGCAAGCGCCTCCGAGGACTCTTTCCTCATCCAGTTCCCATGGGAGTTTATTACCATCAACGAACGGCTGGTTGCACAGCTCAGCGAATCCAAGCACGACGGAAACATTAGCCCAGCCGCTCACATTGACGGCATTATCCATCTGGGAAGTGGATCAAAAATTCTCCCCGGTGTGGTCATTGAGGGCAATGTCGTCATCGGTAACAACTGCAAGATTGGCCCCAACTGCTATCTGCGCGGCTCGACCACCATTGGTAACGACTGCCACATTGGCCAAGCGGTAGAAATTAAAAATTCGATCATTGGCAACAATAGCTCAATTGGCCACCTCAGCTATGTCGGCGACTCCGTCATTGGCAACGATGTCAACTTTGGCGCCGGAACCATCACCTCGAACCTGCGCCATGATGGAACCAACCACCTCTCCCGAGTTCGTGATTCACTTGTCGATACTGGCCGCAGGAAATTCGGCACCGTCGTTGGTGACGGCAGCCACACCGGCATTCTGACCGCCATCTACCCCGGACGTAAACTTGGCCCCAACTCACAGACCCTGCCAAACCAAACGGTGAAGCGAGACATCACTTAATCACACAATCATCATTACAAGAATCTAACCATTATGTGCGGAATAGTAGGATACACAGGCAAACGAGCAGCCATGCCCGTTCTCATCAGCGGACTTAAAAAACTTGAATACCGTGGCTATGACTCGGCTGGCATCGCCGTCACCAGCGACGACGGAATACTGATCAGAAAACAAAGCGGCAAGGTTGCTGGCCTGGCTGAGATCGTCGAGCAGGAAGACGGCATGCTCGCTGAAGCACATACTGGAATCGCCCATACTCGCTGGGCCACCCACGGGCCACCCACCACACTCAACGCCCACCCGCATGAGGGCAATGAAGGCCGTGTGGTGCTCGTCCATAATGGCATCATAGAAAACCACAATGATCTGCGTAATCGTTTCAAGGCACAGGGACACACCTTCAAATCCGATACAGATTCAGAGGTCCTTGCCCATTTAGTGGAGTCCCATTACCAAGGCGACTTATTAGAAGCCGTTACCGCAGCTCTCAAGGAAGTGGAAGGCACCTATGGCATTACCTGCATGGCCAAGGATGAACCCGGTGTGCTGGTTGTCGCTCGCAGTGGCTCGCCGATCGTCATTGGCCTTGGTGATGATGAAACCATCGTCGCCTCAGACGCGTCCGCCATCATTACCTACACACGCCAAGCCATCTATCTGGACGATAATGACATCGCCCGCATTGAGGGCAGCAAGGTAGACATCCGAAGCCTAGATAAAGGTGCCGTCTCACGCACACCATCAGAAATCGATTGGTCACCAGGCGCCGCGGAAAAAGGCGGTTATGAGCACTACATGCTTAAAGAAATCTTTGAGCAACCAGAAGCAATCAGTAATACCATCCGCGGCCGCATCGACCTCAACCGAGGCACGGCCATCCTCTCTGGGCTCAACCTCAGCCCGCGCGAACTCGTCGCCATTCAGCGCCTGCTCATTGTCGGTTGTGGCACCTCGATGAATGCCGGACTGATTGGCGAGTATGCAGTCGAAGACTTTGCCGCCATCCCCGCAGAGGTCGAGCAGGCAGCCGAATTCCGCTATCGCAATCCCATCGTGGGCAGCCGGGATATGGTGCTTGCTATCAGCCAGTCTGGCGAAACAGCCGACACCCTCGCTGCGGTCCGTGAGGCTGTCGAGAAAGGCTCCCTCGTTGCCGCCCTTGTCAATGTTGTCGGATCAACCATCGCACGCGAAACCAGCCGTGGTATCTATTTACACGCCGGCCCAGAGATCAGCGTGGCTTCCACCAAGGCATTCACCAGCCAGGTTTCTACCCTGCTGATGATCGCCCTCAAGTTTGCCCGCGCCCATCGCTTATCACGTGAGCAGGGAATCAAAATAGCCAAAGAAATCGAACGCATTCCCGAGCTGGTGGAGGCGGTTCTCAAAACCAATGATCAGATTTCTGAAGTCGCAGCACACTACGCACACTACAATAACGCCTTCTTCATTGGACGCGGCTATATGTATCCCGTCGCACTAGAAGGCGCACTTAAGCTCAAGGAAATCTCCTACATTCACGCCGAGGGTTACCACGCAGCCGAGCTCAAGCACGGACCGATTGCCCTTTTAGAGGAATCCATGCCCGTCATCGCCCTACTCAACGAAGGACCTGGACAGGAGAAAACCCTCAGCAACGTGGCCGAGTGCAAGGCACGCAGCGCACCAGTTCTCGGTGTCATCACCGAGGGCGACGAGGAAGCACGTGCCGCTTGTGACCACGTCATTGAAATCCCCTCCTGCCCGCAGTATAGCTCCGTGGTTCCGGCCGCCGTTGCCCTGCAACTGCTCTCTTACCACATCGCTAGAATCAGGGGCTGCGCCATCGACCAGCCGCGCAACCTCGCCAAGAGTGTCACCGTCGAATAAGCTACAAGGTATTATAGCCTGGGGGGCTAGAGAACCTAGAGCGTCTTAGCGTCATCCAATCGTGGATGACCATTCTTCAGATCATCGCGGCTAATGCCCTTGCCGCGGTTCATCTGATCCATGGCTTTGAAGGTTTCCACCATGCCGTGGATCGCAGCAAGCACGTCCGCAGTATGGCCAGTTTCCGAAATCGTATGCATGTTCCGAATGGGGAACCCAATCGAAGTTGAGGCACTGTCCACCCCAGCCAAGGAAGCTGCCATCGCGTCTGTGCCGGTATCACGACCTGAAAAATCAACCTGGTAGGGAATCTTGTTTTTCTGGCAGGCTTTCTCAATCAAGGTATTGAGATACTCACTGGTGATCGAGCCATTAGTCAGGCTGAAGCCCTTACCCATGGCAAGTGGGTTCATGCGCTTGGCGCCAATCCCGGGAGCGGCATCGTAGTCGTGATTGACGTCGGAACCGATCAGGATGTCAGGCTTAAGCTCGCCCGCAATCGCAGTAGCACCAAAACGACCAATCTCCTCGTGGGTTGCAATCGTATAGAGCAGACGCAGGTTTTTGAGCGGTGACTTTGCCAAGATCTTAGCAATTTCTGCCACCACAAAACATCCCAAGCCATTATCAAGATAGGCTCCGTAGTAGGTATCGTCAGAGAATCCTTTTTTGATTGGGCGGTTAAGAATGATCGGGTCGCCCGGGCGAATGCCAAGAGCTTCAATCTTCTCCTTACACTTGTCCCCATGCATCTGCAGCTCGAGATACATCATCTCAGGCTTGAGTCCCTTCTCACCGGTGCGCTGCGCCGGCTCGGAAAAATGAATCGCCCCCAAGGCCTCAATCGTACCTCCCTCAATGCAGCGGTAAACACCAGGCTTCTTGGGATCTTGGCTAAAGAGTTTTACTTCATGACCAACCAGCGTGCATGGCAGGAAGGAATCTGTATTTACCCAGATCTTACCATCGGCATCAATCTTGCGCACCTGCATCCGGATCTTATCGGCGTGGCCAATGATCATTGCCGAGGTCATCTCGTCCTGTCCCGGGTGGGTGTCGATGACGATACCGGCATTGCCCTTGAACTGATGGATCGCCCAGGACTTCGGCATGAACTTCTCAAAATACGGCTTCAGCACCCCGTAGGACATCGCTGCCTCTAGGCCGATAGGACTTGGAGCCCCAAGCACCTCACGCATGAATTCAAACTGATCCTTGGGCATGGATTTCTGCCACGCTTTTTTTGCAGAGGCCTTCTTGGTTGATTTTTTCGCCGTCGTTTTCTTTGCCATGTTGATAAATTATTAGTTTGTTAGGATGTTGATGCGTTGGATTGGATGTCTTTCCAGACCAGCCGGATGGCGTCTGGGTAAAGCTGGTGTTCCTCCACCTGGATGCGGGCATGCAAGGTGTCGGCGGTGTCGTCTACTAACACAGGAACCTTCGCTTGTAAAATAGTCGGCCCCGTGTCCATGCCGGCATCCACATAGTGAACCGTGCAGCCAGACTCACGAGCCCCATCTTGCACCGCCTGTTTCCAGGCCATCAGCCCAGGATAGGCAGGCAGAATCGAAGGATGGATATTAAGAATTCTCTGAGGGAACACCTCCAGCAGTGGTGCTTTCACCAGCCGCATGAATCCAGCAAGGCAGACGATGTCCACCCCCGCCGACTTGAGCTGCTCCGCCACGGCGGCCTGAGACGCGTCAGGAAAACGTGTTTTATAGCCTGCACAATCAATCACCTCAGCGCGGATACCCGCCTTCTGAGCACGTTCAAGAATATAGGCCTCTGGGTTATCAGAGAGCACCAGCACGATCTCCGCATCCAGCGAGCCATTCTCAATGGCATCCAAGATCGCCTGCATGTTCGAGCCGGAGCCGGAGCCGAGCACGCCGAGTTTGATGGTTCCTTTACCCGTGGACATGCCGATACCTACTTGGTGGGCATGCTGCAGGCAATTCTAATTTGCCCGCTCGTGAAGCATGCAAACCTCAAGGTCGACCCTCCCGATTGAAAGGATAGCCGTTCGGCGCGATGAAATAGGGGCAATGTTCAGCGCCCTCTTCAGCACCTTGGAGCACCATCACACAGCGGTCCATTTTTTCATCCGGTTTCCATTTCTCCAATTCCAAGCCTGCTATGATCTTCATAGGGGCGGGCCAGAGCGGCTTCGGGATAATTTTCAGCAATTTATTCTCCCCAAAATACTCAGCACACTCCCCTACATGCAGCCACTTGCCGCGCCGTCCATTCGGGTTGAGAAACTCCGCCTGCGCCGGCCTAGCTGCGCGCACATGATTAAAAATACACCCATGCACAAGCTGCTGCACATCAACCTCTTTTTCACGGAATTGCTCTGGCAGCAGATTCCGAAATTTGTCCACCTTGTCCAAAAGTACCAATTGGTGTGAGCGCATCTTCTCAAGCTTGCGAAAATAATGATCCCGAGCATCAGGCCCTGGCAGCCGCAAGCCGCTCTCCGTTTCGACCGCCAGATAGAATTTCACAGCTAGCTCAAGGTGGATCGTGCGATCAGACACAAGATCTCTCAGCAGATAATCAAGCTCACCCAGCGTATGCCCCGCATCTTGGCGAATCGGTAAGCCCTGTGCTAAGATATCGTATCGTGGGGTAGACTCCAATAGCACCGCCAACGCATCTTCATAGAGGTGCCCGAGTTTTTGCTGCAGATTCAATGCGCATGTCGCCTCCGGAAAAACCAGTGACTTGCATGGAAAGGTCGTTGCCTCCGGCAGATCAGCCAGCAGTGGCGGCTGTTCGATAAGACTCTGAAAAAGAGCCTCGGAAACGATGTCAGATGAGTGGTTCATTTCTATAGGGTTTCACGCATTGACTATACCTCTCTCTCGTCGATCTAGCATTCCGTAAATGAGTCAATGAACAGGTCACAACAACTATTTTTTGTGTGCCTTTGTCAAGAGACGGTCGACCGCGCTAGCTAAACGGAGTATCGCTTCTCTTGACTCCTGAGCACAGATGGCTGAATCTTGTGGCCATGAAAGACCCGCGCATCTCCCAGCTCGCACGCCAGCTCGTACGATATTCCACCAATATCAAAAAGGGCGAGAAAGTCATGCTTCACCTCTGTGATGTGCCCGATGAACTCGGCATTGCCTTGGTCAGGGAAGTCAGGGCTCGCAAAGCGGTGCCTGTGCTCAAAGTGGAGCATGGGCTGCTGACACGTGAGCTGCTGCTCGGATCCACCGACGAGCAGTACAAACTCATCGCCAAGCATCAGCTCGCCGAGATGAAGGACATGGATGCCTACATCGCTATCCGAGGCTCTCACAACATCTGCGAGGCCAGTGACGTTCCAGCAGCGAGAATGAAAACCATGATGAACCACATGCGCAAGGTCATGAACCACCGCGTTGATCATACCAAGTGGTGCGTGCTGCGCTGGCCCCATCCCGCCATGGCACAGCAGGCTGGCATGAGTACTGAGGCCTTTGAGGACTTCTACTTCGACGTCTGTCTGGCCGACTACAAATCCATGCTGCCGGCGATGCGCGCACTGAAGCGATTGATGGAGAAAACCGATCAGGTGCACATCAAAAACAAAGGCACCGACCTGCACTTCTCGATCAAGGACATCCCCGCCATTGTCTGCGGCGGTAACTACAATATTCCCGACGGAGAGGTGTTCACCGCCCCAGTTAAGAATAGTGTCGAGGGCCATATCACCCACAACGCCCCCACCGTCTATCAGGGCATCCCCTTCGATAATATCTACTTGGAATTCAAGCAGGGTAAAATCATCAAAGCCGAAGCCGGCTCCAAGACCAAGGAGCTCAACAAGATCCTCGATGCTGATCCGGGAGCACGCTATATCGGCGAGTTTGCCCTCGGCTTCCATCCCGGCATCAAGGAACCCATGCGTGACATTCTCTTTGATGAAAAAATCGCTGGCTCCTTCCACTTCACTCCTGGCCAGGCCTACGAGGAAGCCGACAACGGCAACCGCTCTCAGGTGCACTGGGACATGGTCACCATCCAGCGCAAGGACTACGGAGACGGAAGTGGGGGCGAGGTATGGTTCGACGGCAAGCTAATCCGTAAAGACGGCATCTTCCTACCGAAGGCACTCGCTGGGCTGAATTGGTAATACTTAGCGCTCATCTGGGGCGGACTTAAGATGGCAGTGCTGTAGTGCTGGAGGGTGGTAGTGCTGAAGTATGGGAAGTGCAAAATTCTTGGCGTCTTCGCGGCTTGGCGTGCTTAAAAAAAACTCACGCCAAGGCGCCAAGCCGCTAAGGACCGGCCCCTCGGACTAAGGTTCACGAAGCCCACGTGGCATGACCGTCCCGGTCATGATCTGCCGCCGCCCCAGCGGCGCAAACTCCCAACTTCCCAATCCCCTCTCCCTGCGCCGCAGGCGCATTCATTCAACATTCAACAATCAACCTTCACTATTCCAGCCCTCCGTACACGGAGGGCTACAGCCCCGATCCGACATCGATGGCAAACAGGCAGACATCATCGCCAAATTCCCCTTCAACACTATGTCGGCGAGCGTAATCCACTAAGGTGTCGAGGGAAGTTTCCAAGTCATCTTCGATGCCGTTTTCCATCGTTGTGATAATGCGCTCGATGCCTAATTCCTCACCAGCCGCATCCTCAACCTCGTGCAAACCGTCCGTGTAAACCAGTAGCCGATCGATCTCATCCAGAGAGACGCTGTGTGTGGCAAACACAGCCTGGGGAATCAAACCCAGAGCGGGGTTTGGCTTCGCGTCCTGCGGTTGCAGCAGTTTGCCTTTGCCGAGCCTGATCACGATAGGAGCCGGGTGGCCAGCGCAGGAGTACTGTAGTGTTCCTGCTTTGAGATCGATGACAAAATAAATCGCAGTAGCAAACAAGGTTACCCCAGCTCTCTCGAAGATGGACACAAGGCCGTCATTGACCCCGTAGAGGAACCACTCTGGGCTGGTTGCAGACTCACGTTCTTTTTCCATTAGCCCACGCAGCATGGAGACCACAAGCGACGCCCTAACTCCGTGCCCCATGACATCACAGAGCAGAATGCCCATGCAGTGTTGTGAAATTGGAATGACTTCAAAAAAGTCTCCCGCCATTTCAGAGGCGGGGCAATAACGACAGCCTACGGTGACTTCTCGTTGATTGTCCTGAAGGATCAAACCGTCTACTTCTTTAGGCAGTAAAGCTTGCTGAATTTCTCGGGCCAGTTGGAGCTCTTCTTCAATGGCTACGTTGCGCTTCTGCAACTCATCTGCCAGAGCTCCCATTTCTCTCTGGGCATTGAATAGGGCCGTGATGTCTGTGGTGATACCAAAGGTGCCACATAACTCCCCTTTGCGATTAAGCCACGGCAGCTTGGAGGTCTCCGCCCAGGTCGTCTTGCCATCATCGTAGGTCTCTTTCTGAAGTGCCTTAAGCATAGGTACGCGGGTTTCCATGATTTCGAGCTCGTCTTTACGGCCCATGTCAGCATGTCTTTTGTCAAAGAAGTCCCGATCTGTTTTACCGAGTAGATCTAGCTCAGAATCAGCCCCAAGTTTTTCAGCCGTTGAGCTATTCGCGAGCACAAACCTCGATTCCGTGTCTTTGTAATAAACATTAATCGGGATGTTCTCGATAAGTTCACGCAATCGATGCCGCTCTTCCTTGAGTGCCGTTTCCGCATTTTTTCTTTGTGAGATATCAATAATGGAACCGACGATACGATACGCCATGCCATCGTCATCTCGAACCACTACCCCACGAATTCGGAGCCACCGCCACGATCCATCCGGATGCAAATAGCGGCAATCATGCGCCAAGGTGTCATCCCCGTTTTTCTTGACAATCTTCTTAAATGTATCCCGTAACTCGGACACCTCATCTTGGTGAAAATATCTCCTCGCTTGGAGAATAATGTTGGGCGCCTTGTCCGCAGGGTAGCCAAGAAAATCAAGCACACGTTCCGAGTAGTAAATTTCACGTGCACCCACATACCAGTCCCAGACTCCTTCGTTGGATGCTAACAATGCGAGCTCAAGCCTGTCTTGTGAATCAGATGCCATCGGAGTGGTCACCGTAACAAACTACAAGTTAACATTCAACTTGTAAGACAGATTATTGGCAGCACCACTGACTGAACATTTGCCCACTCCGTCAGCCAGCTATGCCGGCACATTAGCCGATCAATTCTACCTCTTCAAAATAATGCGGCTGGTGAAAGTCCGGCTTCACCCCAGGCAATGCCGCCATCGATAAGAATTTTTGCTCAGGAGAATCAACGATGAAAGTAACATTGACTCTGCTTCCCTGGCCAAAACTAAAATCCGATTTAAGAAAGGACAGCGGAATGGATGCTGCTGCCTGCCAGTAACCGTCGGCAGAAGTCTTGGAATAAGTTTTCACGCCGACAATCGGAATGTCCTCGGTACAAGCCCTGACACGCGGGCCAACAAACTCAGCACTCCACCACGCACCATTGGGCGCGAGGTTGATTTCAAGATAACGATCTGAATGTGCATCTTTGATAAACAATTCAGCAACATCATAGCACCACAAAGCTTCGGTAAACTCACAAGGGCCGGTATCTGGAGAAATCGAGGCGCGCTTCTCCCTCGCTGCTACAAACCATAAATGGCTGCGGTCCACCGCCAGCGCAAAGGCGGCAGGCACAGCTACAGGCTGGCCATGCCAATCTCGGTCCACCATTGACCATCTCGGATCGAGCCCCTCCCAGCATAGCTGCTCCCTTTGTTGATCAATCCGCATAGCTCAATCTGTGCATCTCCGGCAATTTTGCCAAAGCTAAATCCAGACTACACCCAGATATCTTTCCCCGTTGCATGCCCATAAAGAGGATCCTACCGGCACATTGATGCTCCAATCGGATGGCCTTTTTCGCCCTTTCTGATCACCTTAAGAAAAAAAAGTGTGACATTTATTCGACATCGATGGAATAAACTGGTAAACATTCCTTAAATATGTTGTGAAGACCTTGTCCATGATTGGACACTAACTCGTCGCGAATCCAACGTATTTTCAAGATCACCTTACATGCATACCATTGAATATATTGGTCCTCGGCCAAGGAAGCCTGTGCGCAAATCATGGGGTGGCGGCTGGCTGATGGTTTTTCTCGTCGTCACGGCTGTAGGGATTGCGGCTCAACCACTCATCACCAAAGTCTTAGCTGACAGGGCGCCAGTCACGGAACTGAAGGTAGAGGAAACGGTATCTTGGCTCGAGCAGCACAGCGGATTCGGTAATCGACTTGCCGCAGCGTCGCTCCTGCGCACGCAGGAGGATATCAGCTACGATGATGCTTATTATAACATCAGCTTCCCCATGGGCGATATTCCGAGTGATAAGGGCGTATGCACGGATCTTGTCATTCGCAGCTACCGCGTATTAGATACCGATCTTCAAAAGCTTGTGCATGAAGACATGCAGCTCAATTTCAGGATCTACCCTCAGCTCTGGAGCTTAAGTCAGCCTGACGCCAACATTGATCACAGACGTGTCCCCAACCTGCAGCGCTTCTTTAGCCGACACGGCAAAGAAATACCCATCGAGAGCGATGGTAACATCGCAGAAAACACGAGTTATGGAGATGTTATCGTCTGGAGACTCCCTCACGGAGACACCCACATCGGCATCGTCGTTCCTGGACCGGGTAATCGCAAACATGAAAAGTGGGTTGTGCACAATATCGGCTCAGGCCCACAGTGGGAAAACAAGCTGACGGAATATCAGATTATCGGTCAATATCGCTACTACGGCATGCCAGCTGTGGTGCAATATAATCAGCGGTAAGCTTTCGAGCTCATTCACTCTGACCACTTCGCGAGCGCTTTATCTAACGCCGCACACTTGTTCACTCTGAAGTTCTCACCCGCTTGCACGGTGGCTCGCTTACCTGTGCCACTCTGAAGGTGGATTTCTACAGGGGTTTCGCCCGGGTGTTCTACTAGAATATTACGAATAGATTCCAAATCACTTTTGGTATGCCTCGCTAGCCAAAGATTGACTTGCACGGATGCATTTTGACTGCTTTTTCGAGCTTTAAGCTCTTTAATCTGGGATCCCGTCAGGCTTAAGGTTTCGGTGCGGTCATCCACCTTGATGCTTGCCTTAAGACGGATAACCTTGCCGGACATTAATATACCCGCTTCACGTGCAGGGCTGTAACTCTCTGACCAGCAGACCACCTCGCAGCTACCTGTGAAATCCTCGATATGAATAACGCCAAAAGGTTTGCCCGCGCGAGTGACCTTGTGCTCTACATAACGAATCATGCCCGCAAATGAGTGGCGTGTGCGCTTATCTTTAGTATCCAGTTCGTCGAGCAAGCCGATTTTCTCAAAGCGGCCTGCATCGATTGCCGCTCGGTATTTATCCAAGGGGTGGCCACTTGTGTAGTAACCAAGCAGCTCCTTCTCGTTTGTCAGACGCTCATCCTTAGGCCATTCCTGGGCATCAGCACCAGAGTGACCTTGATCGGATTCTTGCACCGCGCCAGCAAAGTCCATGGTATCAAACAATGAGTCTTGGCCTTGAGCCCTATCTCGCTGCGCTGAGCTCGCTGATGCTACCACCTGCTCGACCCGCGCAAACATGCCCGCACGTGTCTCACCAGTCCAGTCCATGGCACCTGCTTTGACCAAGTTTTCTAGGATGCGTTTGTTCACGCTCCTTGAATCCAACCTATTGGAAAAATCGTCTAAATTATCAAAGATTCCATGTTGCTCCCGCTCGGCAATCGCTGTCGCCATAGCACCCTCTCCGACATTTTTAATCGCCGCGAGTCCATAGCGGATGGCCATCTTTCCAGAGGGCGTCAACTCAGGAGAAAAACGCAACTGCGATTGATTGATATCGGGCGGTAGCACTTCAATATCCATGCGGTGACACTCCGATATAAAAACACCAATTTTATCGGTATTGTTGAGCTCATTTGAGAGCAGGCCGGACACAAACTCGACTGGGTGATTGGCCTTCAAGTATGCCGTCCAGTACGAGATATGCCCGTAACACGCAGAGTGAGATTTGTTGAATCCATAACCGGCAAAGCCAGCAATCTTATCAAAGATTTTGTTGGCGAGCTCCGCATCGATGTCGTTAGTGACCTTGCTACCCTCAACAAAGATCTCACGCTGCTTCGCCATTTCTGAGGGTTTCTTTTTACCCATCGCGCGCCGCAGAATATCAGCACCACCCAGCGTGTATCCAGCGAGCTGTTTGGCAGCATTCTGCACTTGCTCCTGGTAGATCATCACCCCGTAGGTGTCTCCACATATCTCTTCTAACAGAGGGTGCTCATAGGCCACGGGCTTAATGCCTTTTTTGACCTCAATCATCTGGTCGATATAGTCCATCGCGCCCGGCCGGTAGAGCGCCAACAGATCAATAATATCATCAATTTTCTGAATGCCGTATTTCTTGCAAGTCTCCACCATGCCACCGGATTCAAGCTGAAACACCCCCATGGTTTCACCTCGGTTAAGCAGCTCGAGGGTTGGCGTGTCGTCCAATGGAACATTGTTAATGTCAAACTCCGGTGTGTGCTGCCTAATGTGCCCAACAGCATCATGAATAACCGTCAAGTTTTTGAGCCCCAAGAAATCCATCTTCAGCAAACCAACCTCGGTGATGGCGTTCATATCACACTGGGTGACCACCTCACCTTCGTTGCCCCTTGTCAGCGCACAGTGCTCATCGAGAGCCCTGTCACCAATAACGATTCCCGCGGCATGCACGCCGGTGTTGCGGTTCAGGCCTTCCAGCTTAACCGCGTGACTCCAAAGCTCCTGCCAAGTGGAGCTGTTCTCGATGACATCTCGCAGCTCTTGTTTTTCCTTAAACTCATCTTGAAGTTTGATCCCTGGCTTGGTCTCAATCATCTTGGCAAGCATATCGGCATCGCCATAGCTGACACCCATCACCCGCGCCACATCACGAATCACACTTTTAGCGCCCAAAGTACCATAGGTGATAATATGAGAAACGGAACGCTCTCCGTATTTTTGTCGAACATACTCGATCACCTCAGGGCGGCGGCTCTGACAAAAATCAATATCAACATCCGGTGGACTGACCCGCTCTGGGTTAAGGAATCGCTCGAAGAGCAGCCCAAATCGCATCGGGCAAATATCGGTAATTCCCATCGTATAAGCGACTAGAGAACCCGCCGCAGATCCACGTCCCGGACCCACGGGAATATCTTGATCCCGACTCCACTGAATAAAGTCAGCTGTGATCAAGAAATAGGAAGCAAAACCAAGGTCGTTGATGGTCTTGATTTCATAATCAAGCCGCTGATTAAGAACCTCCATCATTGCATCGGTAGAGACATTCTCTTGCTCGGCAAGTTGTGCTAATTTATCGGCCGGATAACGTGACTCTAGGCCCTCAAAGCAAACCTTGCGGAAATATTCCTCACGTGGAGTGCCATCAGGCGCATCAAATTGTGGGTATTTCTCTGAGCTGGTAGGATCTAGCTTCAGCTCAATGTTACACTTCTCTGCAATCTCCAAGGTTGCATCACAGGCCCCCGGAAAATCAGCAAAGAGGGCTCTCATTTCTTCTCCCGATTTGAAATAATGCTCAGCGGGGTAGCGTTTTCTATTTTCATCCAGCAGCAGCCTCCCTTCACCGATACAGAGCAGAACATCCTGAGCTTCTGCATCCTCTTTATTGAGAAAATGGACATCATTGGTAGCAACCATTTTCAGGCCTAGCTCCTCTGAAAAACTCTTCAGCTGTTGATTGATTTGCTGCTGGATTTCAAGCCCTTGATCGTTGAGCTCCAGATAAAAATCATCGGCACCAAAAACATCACGCAGGCCAATGATCTCCTTGCGAGCGCCATCGACATCGTTACGATGAAGCCATTCATTGACGGCACCATTAATGCAGCCGCTCAGACAAATCAGACCTTCGGCGTACTTGGCGAGGTGCTCCCGATCAATCCTTGGTTCGCCTAGGTATTCGCCTTCGAGGTGGCCAATGGTGACAAGCTTAACGAGGTTTTTCCAGCCCGTTTCATTTTTAGCCAGTAGTGTCAGGTGCGTTGAATTCTTGCGCCCTGGCACCTCTTTTTTATCACTCAAGGATTCTGGAGCGAGGTAGATTTCACAGCCGAGGATTGGCTTAACACCGGCAGCAAGCGCATTTTGATAAAATTCAATTGCCGCATAGAGGTTGCCATGATCGGTCATCGCCACAGCCGGCATTTCAAGCTTTGCGGCTGCGGCCACGAGCTCCTTGGTCCTCACGGTAGAATCCAGCGTAGAATACTCACTGTGGACATGTAGATGGACGAAGGGATGGGTGGACATGGTGAGTAACAGTGGGGTGAGTCTAATGAGCAAGGTGCCGTTGGCAATTCACGAGTGCATTCAGACCGGACTTTTTTGTTCAGACCCTTTGAAAACCGAGTGCCTGCAGAAGATGTCCGATTGACATTGTATTTTAAGAAGGTAAAATATTAGCGCTAGCTAACAAGCCGGTGTTCTCATCAAATGTCCGAACTCGACACCATCGACTTTCTTTGTTCGTCATGCAGCTGCAAACTTCAAGTGCCTGCTGCCATGGCTGGAGTCAGCGGGCCTTGTCCCAACTGCAACAGCAGTATTACGGCACCTTTACCTGCAGCTGCAGTCCTGCCTGCAACCCCGCCCGTAGCTCTGCTTACCCCACCAGCTGAAATCACCACTCTGCCGCCCAAAAGGCAACCCGAGCACATTCCAGCGACGAAAATACGGGCGACGGCTCACTTGATAAGGCAATCAACACAGCCTGAGGAGCCAGTCAATAAGCCGGAAATCAAGTGTCGTGGCTTTATACTGGAGGCTTCTGCTCCAGAGCTCAGCCATGAGCGCGTTCGGCCAAGCAGACCACGTTTATTTAGATTTGTTGTTCCTTCCGCTTTTGCCGCAGTTGCTAGCGTCGTTGCATTGGCAGTTCTGCACTTAGTAGGCATGGTTGATCTCCGTAATTATCAAAACTCCTTCAAGACAGTCACCAAAGAACAGGAAAAACCCACCGCCCCCAGCCCGAACACCTCTGTGCTGGTGTCCCTTCCTGAGACGGAAGCTAAATCTGATGAGCCCATAGCTTCCATACCAAAGACCGCTGAACCGATAACTAGCGTAAAACAAGAATCTGACGCTCCGCCAGCATCAAGCAATCCAGTAAAACCGAATACCCAACTCGGAGCTGATACTGTGAAAAAACCCTTGGCTAAGAAGGCCCCAAGCAAGACAAGTGAGCCGCCCGTGATTGTCTCCACTCAGCCCAAGAAACCTGTCCAAGAAACGCAGGCCAGAAAGGTAAATCCGATCATGGCTAATATCATGGAAAAAGGTGAGTTCCCCGAGCTTAATCTCTCGCCTTCCGCGCCCAAGCAAAAGCAAAAGCAAAGCCCTTCACCTAAGTCCGAGCCCGTTTCGGTGCCTAAAGTGGGCTACCTTGCGGATGAAAATCTTGACGCGTTTCTTGAAGCCAAGACACTCGATGAAAGGCTTCCCTACCTACTCAAGGGCACAACATTATCCAATGAGATGCAGAGCACCAGCCTCGCACGCCCCTTTAAGCCGGTCAAATCTGTCCGCTTACTTGAAACTCGTTCAGGTGCAGAAAATAACATGGTTGAGCACCTCTATATGGTGAAATTCGAAGACCCAGCTCATGATGGTAATCGGCTGAATCTCCTCGTCTTGCTGGTAGAACGTATCGGCAAACATCCACCGCTGATTAACGCGGATGCTTTTCTTGAGCATTATGACAACAAACTTACTCAATATGCGCTCAAACCAAACCCTGAAGCGGCAACGTTTCATTGCATTGCTGAAGCAAGCGCCTCTGATTTTGCAGATGAACTCCCTGCCGAGATCAGGCAATCGCTGGTACGCTTCACCGTCAAAAACCACCCCTATTACCCGGCTAAATTCAATGCTTACCTGAGTAAAAATTCTCCCTTGATGAGCCATGTTGGCAGCGGCAAGAGCTTTCCCTACACCACCTCAAAATATTGCATTCTCTCTTTCAAGTGGAATACCACACACCCTGAACATCCCTACATTGAACTCAGTGATGTCGTCAACAGCAGCGGCTGGGAGTGGCCAAAACCTGAAACGTTAAATCAACAAGCCTCATCCATCAAATCGGACGCGCGGACCTCTAAGGAGTGGCAGGCGGAGTAGGGGCAGGGGCAGCCTGCCTGCGGACACAAACAAATGCCATTTGTCTGCGGTAACGCGGTATTGAAGAGTCCGTCGTCAGCTTAATCATGCCAAAAGCGGGAGTGCTGGAGTCTTTCGGTTTAACAATTAATTGATATTCAAATCCTTTCTTGATCGTCTTTAATTGGTAGTCAAAATTTTTGTTGGTAGCTCCGTGCTCGAGGATATGTATGGGCTCGGGACTGTTAATTTTGAGCTCAATCACCTGTGCTTGGCCTTCTCCATGCTGCTCCCAGAAGCTTGTCTTTGGATTGACCTCAAAAAGCACGGGGATATTGATGACCACAGAGAGGATCGAAGACGGCTCCTTGTCTTCATCCTCCGTTGTCCAGATGAGCACCGTTTTTTCCACCAATCCCGAAAAGGTGCCCAGCTCAAAGACTACCCTGATTTCTCCTTGCTCCCCGGGCTGGTAGCTCAACTTACCCCCTTTGATCTTGGCACTGAGGCATGAACAAGCGGAGTCGTAACGTTTGATCGTGATGGGGCGGTTCGTATTGTTAGTGAAAACATAGGGCACCGTTACCGTCTTCGCCTCTGGAGCTACCGTGACCTCGATACGGTTCTCGGCAAAGCTGAGACCGTTTGCCCCATACAGAGATGAGCCCGCGGCCAAGGTCATCAAAAACAACAGCGCAAGAGATCGAATAAAGGCAGTTCTCATATTTATGAAAATGGGAGTATTTAGTCTATAAGCTCAATCGCGATGATCAAGCTACACCCGCGCCAACGTGGACCGAGAATGAGTAAGGGTTTGTCGGCGTGTAAAACTGGGTTCATCTGCATGATCTTGCGCCGGTGCTGCCAAAATTCAAGATCAAGACGCAAACCGCCATCGCCAGAACGTCCACGTGACTCAAAGCTCAAAAGAATCTCCTCGGATGGTTTTAGGGGAGCCAACCAGTTCTCATAACTGCGAAAAACTGGCTGAATATCAGCACCCAGTTTACGGTAGTGCTGGAATCTCATTTGTTTGATGCCGCGCAGTTGTCCAGTCACCTCTTTTTCAACAAGCGCGTATTTCTCTGCCCACTTTTCAGGCGCGGCATCGCTGCCGAGGTAAAGTGAGGCCTTGATTTTGCCAACGATTTCCTTGCCCTTGTCGGAGTGACTCTGCTCGGCAAGTGCTGAGCTTAGCATCAAGCTCGGCAACAAAACAGCCATGAAAACAGGGCTTAAACATCGGATCATCATGGTGGTAGGGTTGCGGATTGGGTAGCGCGTAGGTTTGAGCATTGGAAATAAAGTCATAAAGTCGGCTCAACGGGATCAGAAGATCATCTCTGTATTCACCATGACCGCTCGCGATGAGGCACCGCCGCTATGACGAGGCTCACCGACAATTTCAAAATCATCTGGAATATCCTCGAGGCCCTCGAGCACGATCACCGTCGCGCCGTTATCATTAGAGCTGAATATATTGGCCCTTACATCCCCATCGGGCATGTAAATTGAAGGTTCTGCAGAGACTGCAGCTATGGGCGCCACCGACTCTGGCATATGGCTCACTTGAGTGCCCATATAAAAACACATCACCATTGCTGCTGCAGCGGCTGGAAGCGCTAGCCATTTGTTGAATTTGCTACCCATCCATTGAGAACCGGTCGATCTTACGCTGGCGGCAGACTCTGCCTTTTCGTTTTCGATAGCCTGCAAAATACGCTGGTTGAAAAAATCGGCGTATGGAGGCTCAACACTAGCGGGCATATTTGCCTGAATGTTTGACTGCATCGCCCTCACTGCGTCGCGCTCAGCCAAGAGCTCAGGATGATCCTGTGCCCATGATTCGACCCGTGCTAGTTCATCACCATTGAGCTCACCGTCTATCCAGAGAGTGAGCATCGCTTCGTCAGGTGCTTGATTGTGTTGTCTTTTCATGTCTTTTTTCAGCTTTGAGTTATTAGATTTCAGATTGTAGGTGCTGTTGGAGTTTTTGCCGTGCATAATAAAGCCTGCTCATCACCGTGCCGAGCGAACTACCGATAATCTCTGCAATTTCTTTGTAGTCCAGGCCCTGCACCTCACGCAGCACAACGACCTCGCGGTGTTGGACTGAGAGCTTATCGAGTGCTTGGTTAATACGCTGCCGAAGCTCCCTCTGCTCGAGGACTTGATCAGGGCGTTGACCTTGCTGAGGTGCCGTCGGCGCGCCGAGATCGATCTTGCCAACATCAAACACCTCATCATTGAGCTCGCCATCTCCTTGAATGCGGCGCTTGCGCATCCAGTCATACACCACATTGTGGCTAATTCTGAAAAGCCAGGTAGAAAAACGAGCGCGCGACTCGAACTTAGGAAGCGCCTTCCATGCTTTGATAAAAGCCTCCTGAGAAAGATCCCAAGCATCGGCATCGTTTTTAACCATGTTGTAAATCATAGCGTAAATTCTCCCCCGGTGTTTAGTAACAAGCTGATCGAATGCACGCGTATTGCCCGTCTTGGCTTGCTCAACCCATTGAGCATCCTCCTCTGCGCTGGCATTTTGTTCGTCTTTGCTTTCATTGGGCTCTGGACTGGAATGGTTGGGTGACGGATGATTGGGTCTAGATGCGGACTTACCTGCTAAAGCTTGCTCTGGGTGAGACTGAGCACCCCCATCCGCCTGCATAGCAAGTTCTCCAAAAGGGCCTGCAGATGACATACCAAATGGCATCGTTGCCAGCATAGATACTGGCATCGCTGTCGACATAGGCGCCGATGAAACAAACCCTTTCATCAGTTTCGACGCAATGTGACCAAAAATATTCATCTAAATTTCCTAAAATGTCATCACGGAGCAGAACCAGCACATGATGTCGATTAGACTGCCGTTTAAAACCCCATTTTGCAAGACGGCGTTTTCGCCATTAAGCCGTCTAGTCATCATGCTAAAAACAGTTCGCAAAAAAAATACCGTCAGCAAATGCTTTTCCTTTCGCAATTCTCGATCGCCAGCCTACAATTAAGCCAGTCTACCATCAACACAGCAATGCAATGCGAACACTGCGATAACAAAGCTACCGTCTTTTACACTCAGATTATTGACGGCATCGGCAAGAAAACTTGCCTATGTGAATCCTGCGCCAGTGAACAAGGCATAACTGACCCTGAGGGCTTCTTGCTGGGCAGTCAGGACATCCAGAAGCAAGGGGATTCATCCGAGCTTAAAGGCTTACCGAAAGGCGTGCCAAAAATAGAAGCTGCCACCGACAAGCAGCCAAACCGCTGCTGTCCAGGATGCGGCTTTGCCTTTGATGACCTCAAGAAAACGGGCCGCTTGGGCTGCAGTGAGTGCTATGATTTTTTCCGAGAAGAAATAAAAAACAACCTCGGCAGCATGCACAAAGGCACCAGCCATGCTGGCAGAGTTCCCGAGGGCATGCTCCAAGCATTCAAAGAGCGCCAAGAGCTCGAGCAGCTTCAGGAAAAGCTCGATGCCGCGATAAGCTCCGAGGACTATGAAAAGGCTGCCGCCCTGCGTGATGAGATGGACAACATTTCATCGCAAGAAACCACCCCACCCGAACCAACCAGCCAGCCATGATGCGATTTTCTACACTCATGAAGCATCCCGCCGACTGGATGACTGGTGCCGACACAGACAGCGCGATTGTTCTCACCAGCCGTATACGCCTTGCACGTAATATCACCGGCGCACCCTTTCCGGGCTGGGCGCGCAAGAACGAGCGCATTGCAATCCTTCCCGAGCTGCGCAACAAGGTTGAAACACTACCGGAGATGAAAGACGCCTTCTCCCATCAGCTTAGTGAGCTTTCATCGGTTCAAAAACAGGTCCTTGTGGAACGCCACCTCATCAGTCGCGAGCAGGCTGCGCGAAGTGAAGGTAGCGCCATCGTCGTCAATCGCGACCAAACACTCAGCGTGATGATCAATGAGGAAGATCACCTACGCCTGCAATCGATACGCTCCGGACTGCACTTACGTGAGGCATACCAGTTGATTGCCAATATCGACAAGCAGCTCGAGCAAGTGCTACCGTATGCTTTTGACCATGAGCTCGGTTATCTCACCGCTTGCCCTACCAATGTAGGCACTGGCCTACGCGCCTCTGCGATGCTTCACCTGCCAGGACTTGTTATTAGTGATCACATTGGTCAGGTGATCCAAGCCGTCGGCAAGCTAGGACTTGCCGTGCGAGGTATTTTCGGTGAGGGCACCGAATCACTTGGGCATCTTTTCCAAATTTCTAATCAATCAACACTCGGTGAATCAGAAGAGGATATTCTGAGTAGACTCGAGCGTGTGATTCAGCAAGTCAGAGAACAAGAGCGTAATGCCCGTAGCAAACTTCTCGAAGAGGACCCACAAATGCTGGCGGACAAGATCTCCCGCGCCTATGGCCAGCTAAAATACGCCTATGTTATTGATTCCAAGGAAGCCCTAACCCACTTGTCCTTAGTTCGACTAGGCAGTGACATGGGGTGCTTCCCGAAGCAAGCCATGGAGCTTTGTGACTCTTTATTGATGGACATCGAGCCTGCCCACCTTCAACATAAGGCTGAACGTAAATTGGCACCCGAAGAAAGAGACACCATGCGCGCGGAAATTATTCGTAGCAGGTTGCAAAGTCTCTCTTCCCCTGTTATAAATTTCATAACTTCTTAATTTATATCCAGAATACCACCCCATTCATAACCAACAACCTCACAGCTAACATCCTCCAACATCTTCATACGGACCCGAATCAATCATGAATAATTTCACTCCAAGAGCCCAACAAGTTCTCGCTTTGGCACGCAAAGAAGCAGACCGCTTTAACCATAACTATGTCGGCACCGAACATATTTTACTGGGTCTCATTAAGCTTGGGCAAGGAGTCGCTGTAAGCGTATTACAAAACATGGGGCTCGATCTTGAGACCGTGCGTATTGAAGTTGAAAAACAAGTTGGCTCTGGCCCTGACAACACAATTTCCGGAAATATCCCCTACACCCCTCGCGTCAAAAAAGTCCTCTCTCTGTCCAATAAGGAAGCAGAACAGCTCGATCACTCATACGTGGGCACTGAGCATATTCTATTAGGCCTATTGCGCGAAGGTGAAGGTGTCGCTGCCCGCGTACTCACCAGCCTCAATGTGGACATCAACCAAACTCGGCAGGAAATTCTCGCGGAGATTGATCCTAATTTCAACCCAGATGATCTTGGTGATGAGTTTGAAGACTTTGAAGATGAGGGAGAAATTGAGGCTCAAGGAGAAGGCGAAGGCAAAAGTAAAACCCCAGCACTCAAAGCCTTTGGCCGAGATCTGACCAAACTCGCCAAAAAAGATAAGCTTGATCCCGTGATTGGTCGATCATCAGAGATCGAACGTGTCATCCAAATCTTATGCCGCCGCACTAAAAACAATCCAGTGCTTATTGGTGAGGCTGGTGTTGGCAAGACCGCCATTGTCGAGGGACTTGCTCAGGAAATTGCCAGCGGTAATGTACCTGAGCTTCTGCGTGACCGCCGCGTTGTCACGCTTGACTTGGCCCTGATGGTCGCCGGCACAAAATACCGCGGTCAATTTGAAGAACGCATCAAAGCCGTCATGGATGAAATCCGGAAAGCCGGGGACATCATCCTCTTCATCGATGAGCTTCATACCATCGTAGGAGCTGGCTCCGCAGAGGGTGCAATGGACGCCTCCAATATCATCAAGCCTGCCCTCTCTCGCGCTGAGTTACAATGTCTTGGGGCAACCACCATGAACGAATACCGGAAGTTCATCGAGAAAGACTCAGCCCTCGAGCGGCGCTTTCAAAAGGTCAAGGTCGAGGAACCTTCACAAGAAGATGCCATCGCCATTCTTGAGGGACTCCAGTTCAAGTATGAGGAACACCACAAAGCCAAATACACTCCGGAGGCCATTTATGCAGCCGTTAAGCTCTCATCACGCTACCTCTCCGATCGCTATCTACCAGACAAAGCCATTGATGTTCTAGACGAGGCTGGCTCACGCGCCCGCATCGGCCAGATGACAAGACCGCCCAAAGTGAAAGACCTCGAAGTCAAGATTGAGGGAATCCAGGCTGACAAGGTAGCCGCCATCAACGATCAAAACTTTGAACAAGCCGCCTCCATGCGTGATGCTGAGAAGCAGGCGAAAAAAGAACTTGAAGATATCGTTGCCACTTGGAAAGCCGAGAGCGAGGAAACCATCGTTGAGGTTGGTGAAGACGAAATCATGGCTGTTATTTCGAAGTGGACCGGCGTGCCCCTCCAGCGCATGGAGCAGAAAGAAGCCGAGAAACTTCTCCAGATGGAAGAGCAGCTTAAAAACAATGTCATCGGTCAGGACACAGCTGTCATTACTATTTCCAAAGCTCTGCGCCGTTCACGCGCCGACCTGAAAGACCCGCGCCGTCCCATTGGCTCCTTTCTTTTCCTTGGGCCTACCGGCGTTGGCAAAACCTACCTCGCCCGCAATCTGGCCGAATTCATGTTTGGTGACCCCGAGTCTCTCATCCAGATTGATATGTCGGAATACATGGAAAAATTCTCCACCTCACGTCTTATCGGCTCGCCTCCAGGTTACGTCGGTTATGAAGAAGGTGGCCAGCTCTCAGAAGCTGTCAGGCGCCGGCCTTACTCTGTTGTGCTATTTGACGAAATCGAAAAAGCCCACCCAGACGTTATGAACCTCCTTCTCCAAATTCTGGAGGAAGGAATGGTAACGGATTCCTTTGGTCGCAAGATCGACTTTCGAAATACCATCATCATCCTCACCTCAAATGCAGGTGCCTCGAGCATTAAGCGCCAGTCTTCATTAGGCTTTGGCGCCATGCAGGAAGACGAAGCCGACTTTGACGGCATGAAAGAGAAAATCCTCGAGGAGGCTAAAAAGCAATTCAAGCCAGAGTTCCTCAACCGTCTCGATGATGTGGTGGTTTTCCGCATGCTCGAGAAAAAGGCTCTCAATGTCATCGTCGATCTCGAAAGCAAAAAACTCATCGACCGACTTCAGGAAAAAGGCATTACCCTCAAATTGGATAAAGCTGCTCGTGAACTTCTCATGGATAAAGGTTATGATCCTAACTACGGAGCTCGTCCTATGCGTCGAGCCGTAGAGCGCTATATGGAAGACCCGCTTGCTGAAGCCTTGCTCCGCTCAGACATCAAGGAAGGTGACACCGTCAAGGTAACACGCAAAAAGGATGCTGAAGAGCTTACCTTCACACCCGTGAAACCCACCAACAAAGGCAAGGGTAAGGGCAAAGCCAAGGCTTAACTCGCTAGTAATTAACCCTCTAGCAAAAACAAGGGCGGGCTATTTGCCGCCCAAACATAGTGACCAAATATTGCTCGGCAGGCATGGCAGCCCCTAACTGTGCAAAGTGGGCCCCGATAAGACACCACCTCGTGCCCAACTAATCTGCAGCTTAATACTGCCAATTGCGATTGACGCCGCTGATTTGACGTCGCTAATCTTAACGGTCGGCTGACTTGTTAATCGCCTCGCCAGCACCTTGGATATCACGGCCAAATCCAGCAACCGTGTTACATGAACTCAGTGCCATCACAGCCACACCAACCAACGCTAAAACCAATTTAATAGAATTCTTCATATCAGGAAACATATGATCCAATCTGGCGCATGCCAATCATTTTTTACCTGCCACTTGACGCATCGACCTCACCCATTCAGAAATAAGCATGATCAAATTCCTTCACACACGCATCCGCGTCTCTAACCCAGAGGCCAGCATCGACTTTTATCAAAAGCTTGGCTTCCAATTGGGCGAACAAAAAACATCCCCTCAGGGCAACCAACTTGCTTTTCTGCACCTGCCTGGGAACGATCATTTTCTCGAACTCACCTATTCACCTGGTTTTGATGTCACCTTTCCAGAGGATCTCATGCATACCGCTTTGGGTGTATCAGACATTGTTGAGTATTGCGACCAACTCGAGCAAGACGGCATCGAGATATGGCCAGAGCAATGGCGTGGAAAGTTCACCTCAGGAGATCGGAAAATGGCTTTTGTAACCGACCCTGATGGATATGAAGTTGAGATTCTTGAGCGCTAGCATCCAACGCAGCAGACCCTTCAAATTTCAAATTCACCATCTTCAATCAAGCTGAGCAAGTCGGGAGATTGGGCCAGCATAGGATCTTTCTCCAAGACCGCCTCAGCAAGCGCCCTTGCCTGACGAATAAGCTCGGTATCAGCCAAAAACTCGACAAAGCGCAGGTCAGCAAGGCCGCTCTGGGCTGTCCCCAGAAGGTCTCCCGGTCCTCGCAAACGCAGGTCCGCCTCCGCTATTTTAAATCCGTCTGTGGTATCGGCAAGCACTTGAAGTTTTTCCATGGCGTCGGGTGATTTGCCATCGGTAGCGAGAATGCAGTAGCTTTTAAACTCACCCCGACCAATTCTTCCCCGTAGCTGGTGAAGCTGCGCCAAGCCAAAGCGCTCAGCATTGTAGATGACCATGATGTTCGCATTGGCCACGTCCACTCCCACCTCGATGACGGTAGTGGCCACCAATACCTGCAGATCGCCACTTCGGAAGGATGACATCACCTGCTCTTTTTGCTCAGCAGGCATTTTACCATGCAGCAGACCCACCGTATATTGAGACAGGCGTTTTACCCACTTTTCATATTCAACCGTAGCTGACTGCGCCTTGAGGACATCACTCTCCTCAACGAGAGGATACACCAAGTAGGCTTGTCTGCCCTCAGCGAGATGCTCCTTAAGAAACTTGCTAATATCGGTAACCTTCGGGCTCTTGCGCAGTGCCGTAACAACCTCGCCCCTGCCTGCTGGCCGCTCATCAAGAATGGACACGTCAAGGTCACCGTAAAGCGTGAGAGTCAAAGTGCGCGGAATCGGAGTTGCCGTCATCACCAAAACATCTGGCATAACACCCTGCCTGACGAGCAAGGCTCGCTGGCCGACGCCAAACTTGTGCTGCTCATCAATGACCACTAAGCCAAGATCATTAAACTCCACACCCTCATACAACAGCGCGTGAGTGCCAATAATGATTTGCGCCTCACCATCCAGCTCTAGGTGGCTATCTTCCCTACGCGATCCTGTGATCAAGGCGATCCTAATTCCCAAGGGCTGCAGCCATTGACAAAACGTCAGGTAATGCTGTTCGGCGAGTATTTGCGTCGGCGCCATCAATGCCGCCTGCACGCCGGAATCAACGGCAAGCAACATCGCACACATCGCCACGAAGGTCTTTCCTGAGCCAACATCGCCTTGCAGCAAACGGCTCATTGGATGAGGCTGACGCATATCCGCAATCACCTCCTTGATACTGCGTTTCTGGGCACCTGTTAGATCAAAAGGAAGGCTATGGTAAAACTCAGTCAACAGGGCCGTTTTTTTACCCAGCACCCGCCCCTCATGCTCATGATGGCGCGCCCGCTTCCAGACAACGTTGAGCTGCAGTGCAAAAAACTCCTCCAATGCAAAATAGCGCCTTGCCGCCTCAGCTTGCTCCATACTTCCTGGAAAATGAACCTCCTGCATCGCTTCCTCACGCGGGTAGCTCGGGTCGACATTATAGACAGGCGCAAAGCTGGCCACATCGATGCCTGCCAAGAGCTCATAGGCATGCTCTCGTTGGTGCCGCTGCGCAATACCGCTGATGCCCTTGTAAATGGGCACAATTCTCTCTAGATGAACTGAATCTTGATCATCCCCGACAATCTCAAAGTCAGGATGGTCAATGATGATCCCGCCCTGGTATTCTTTCGGCTTACCATAGAGCACGACCTCATGACCTGCCGCCAGCATGTTTTTCATCCATGGCATGTTAAACCACCTGCAAGTTATTTTGCTGGTCGCGAACGCTGCTTCTGCAGATTCGATAATGACAGCCTCATAAAATTGTTTTCTACCGCCAAGCCGCTTCACCTGAGTATCAATGACCGTGCCTCGAAGACAGCAAGGCCCGCTACCTGCCTGCGTCGGAAAATTGTCAAACCTACGCCGATCTTCGTAGCGCCTCGGCAAGCGATTGAGCAAATCTTCAACACTCTCGATACCAGCTGAGTGATAGGCCAACACATCCTTGGCAGAAATAAAATCTACCGACGACAACGCATCACTGGCACAGAACTGGCTCATCAATATTTTTAGGGTCTAACTCTGGTGTGGCCTCACATCTTGAATGATGAGTTGCAGGCTGGTTCTACCCCTGAAGGTATTACGATTAATAGTGTAGGCAATGTCCCAGGGCTCTTGCCAACTCGGCAACTCACGCTGACCCGCGCCAAAGAACATCGCCTCCTGCCGGTGGCCATCCTGCTGCAAGGAAAGTTTGAGATGGTGATTTTTTAATTCGTGAGGTGGATCCGTGAGCTGCACGCCACTACTCATAAATACCGGCTCTGGATTGGCGGAACCGAATGGCTGCAGCAACTCATAGCTACTGAGAAATTCAAGTGACAGCTCATCCAGACTAATCTCGGTATCGAGGTGAAGCCTCGGCGACAAATCATCTTCGCTGATGTGGTCTCTGACATACTGGGCAAATGCCTCACGAAACTTCTCAATATTGCCCTCTTCAACACTAATGCCTGCTGCCATCGCATGGCCTCCACCAGCGACCAACAAGTCACGGTTAGCATTGATCGCATCCATTAAGGAAATGCCGTGAATACTTCTGCCACTGCCCTTACCGATGCCCTTCTCATCAATGGCAATAATAAAGGCCGGCTTATGATAACGACGCATCATCCTTGAGGCGACAATACCCACCACACCGGGATGCCAGTCTCGCGAGCCCAATACAATCACCGGCTCAGACGGATCACACTCAGCTTCGAGGCGGCTCAGCGCATCCTTGTGAATCCTCAGCTCCTCCGCTTGCCGGGCACGGTTATGCGCGTCTAAGGTATCTGCTAACTTTTGAGCCTCAGCAGCATCGTGGGTCATTAACATAGCAAGAGCATCCTCTGGCTTGTCCATTCTTCCAGCCGCATTGATCCGGGGCCCTATGCGAAATCCAACGTCTGCACTCGTCAGTGGCCCTTTCACCTGGGCCACCTCCATCAAGGCCTTGATCCCAGCATTGCGAGAGTCACTCATACGCCTCAAACCGTGCCTGACGAGCAATCGGTTTTCCTCCACCAAAGGCACGATATCTGAAATAGTGGCCATCGCAACCAGGTCGAGATAGTCCTTCAGGTCAAAACTCTCAACAGGCCTCGTCTTCAGCAAAGCGTGCGCCAGCTTAAAAACCACCCCTGCAGCACATAAATAATCAAAAGGGCTGCCAGATGATTGCTGCGCGCACTTCGGGTTCACCACCGCTTCACAATCGGGCCTGCCATCAGGCGACATCTCGTGATGATCGACCACAATCACATCCACCTCCTCCGACTTCAATAGCGCGATTTCCTCTAATGAAGCTGTGCCGCAGTCAACCGTGATCAGCAAAGCCGGCTTAATGCCCTCACTCATGCACCGCTTCAATGCCGCCTCATTGAGGCCGTAGCCTTCTGGGCCACGCCGCGGGATAAAACTCCTCACCGACAAACCATAGGCCTGCAATACCGTCGTCAACAAGGTCACCGAAGTAATGCCATCGACATCGTAATCACCATAGACACATACCTCTTGGCCTTCATCCACCGCCCGCAGCACGCGTGTGACTGCCAGATCCATCTCTGGCAACAGGAAGGGGTCCTGCAAAAGCTTTAAGCGAGGATGCAAATACGCATCCATGTCGCTGATCTCAACACCCCTCTGAAGCAGCATGCGCACGAGGACTTTCGGCATGCTGCTGTCCACATCCGGCGGTATATCCGGCACCTCTGCGAGGATCCATTTTGACAGCTTCTGACTCATGCCTAGCAAGCTAGGAGCCAGCCCTAGCTACCACAAGGAAAGAAGAAACTTTTACCACTCCTGGCCACGATTTCTAGCTACCGAGACAGCCACTGAGCTTACAACATCAGCCAGCCAGCTCACGCAATAACAAATGATCTGCGGTTGGTTTTTCACAACAAATACGCTCAATAATCTTATTCCACACCTCCTCACCCTTGAGAATCTCCACCTCAATGCGCAGAAAATAGATAGGCACGTCCAGCTCCGTGGGTTTCATAAATCGCACCGCATCCTTCTCCGTGGTAATGATGACTTCAATATCACGCTCCACACACCTGCGCATAAAACGATCGATCTCCCTCTGATTAAAAGAGTGGTGATCTGAAAACACACGGTGAAATTCAACCTGCGCGCCCAGCTTATCCAGGATCTTCTCAAAACTCTGAGGCACAGCGATGCCACTGATCGCCGCCGCGTATTTGTCGTTGAGGAACTCCAAAGGGGCCTGCTCACCGGTGAATAAGTTTTCCAGATGCTTAGGGCCATGGGTGCACTCGATGATCTCCGCATTTTTGTTAAACCTCCGCATCTTATCAATGAGCTGCTCATTAGAGCTGCCATCACATTTGGTAATAAAGATATAATCGGCACGCATCAGATTCTTCGCCGGCTCACGTAGCGTTCCTCGCGGCAGCATCTGGCCCGTGCCAAAGGGCGCGCTCTGATCGACAAGCACCACATCTGTGGAGTGTGCCAGATCAAGATACTGCAGGCCATCATCCAAGATCAAGGTATCCGCCCCCAGCTCACCGACGGCAAAGGCTCCACCCTTGACCCTATTTTTATCAACCACCACCGCAACACCGGGAAGATTTTTTGCCAGCATCCATGGCTCATCTCCGGCATACTTCACCTTAAGGAGAGGCTCGCCACCATCACTGACCACCTTGGGCATCTGCTCGGCGGGGATAATCTCACCGTTCCTCCCTTGCCACTGCTGAGGGTGGTTGAGTTTTTTACTTTTATAGCCACGGCTCAGGATCGCCGGCTTGCGTCCTCGGTCACGCAGCGTGCGGGCAAACAGCTCCACCACTGGGGTCTTGCCAGTTCCACCCACCGTAAGATTGCCAATACTGATAACTTGGGTACCCAGATACTGCTGCGGCTTCGCCCCACTGCGATATCTTCCCAGACGTTTTGCCACACCCAAACGATAGATCCCGGACAGGCTCCAGAGCAACATCCTCATCACTGTGGCACGGAAACCGCGGGCCCTGCCGAAGATTACCTCCGTGCCCCATTGCTCTAGTTCGTCCAAGGTTTCTCTCATGCGTGCATGCACTTATACGACTTCAACCTTGAAACTTCAAACTTGAAACTTAGAACTCTTTTATGACTCGACCTGACGGACGCCAAAACGATGAACTTCGCCCCATCTCATTCAAGCCCGGCATTGCCCCGCACGCCACGGGATCCGTGCTTGTCTCCTTTGGAAACACCCGGGTCATCTGCGCTGCCACCATCCAAGAAGACGTGCCCCGTTGGATGAAGTACCAAAAAGTAGGCGGCGGCTGGCTAACGGCAGAATACAATATGCTGCCCTACTCTACCCACGATCGCAAGCAGCGTGACATTTCAGCAGGTAAACTGGACGGCCGATCTTCAGAGATCCAGCGCCTCATCGGCCGCTCCATGCGCGCCGTGGTCGACCTCAAGGCACTCGGCCCACGCACCATCTGGCTTGATTGTGACGTGCTTCAGGCAGACGGCGGCACCCGCACAGCATCAGTCACCGGCGGCTGCGTTGCCATCGCCATCGCGCTGAACCAACTCATCGCACGCGGTAAAATCAAAAGCTTCCCGATGAAAAAGCTCATCGCGGGCATCAGCTCTGGCATTTACCAAGACACCCCCATTCTCGACCTCAACTACCCCGAGGACAAAGACGCCAGTGTCGACTTCAATATCGTCATGACCGAGGACCTTGACTTCGTTGAGCTGCAAGGAAGTGGCGAAGAAAGCACTTTTTCTAGTGAAGAAATGACCGCCATGCTCGACCTCGCCCGCAAGGGAATCGGTGAAATTACCGAATTACAAAAGCAAGCAATCAAGGACGCAGACGAGATGTCCTTAGGAGATCTTGAAGATCTAGCTAGCTGTTTTAAAAGGAATTAGAGACTTTTTGCTCTCCATAACCTCAACTTTTATCTTGTCGCGCCAGCTCATTGAGTTATATTGATTCACTGTTTTGCATTTTGCATCTTTTTGCAATGCTTCACAGTTATTGCAACTACGTTACTAACAAACATGCATACAATGCACAGCGCGTTAGCGACCTACAGCAATATACCCATACATAAATAATAACAAATACCCCTAAAACATAATAATACCCCTAGAAAAATAACCCCATCAATGTCAGCGATGCAATTCGGCAAAACTGATATTAACATACAAAAACAAAATACATACCATGAAAATGACAAAAACTAAACTAGCCAAGGGCTTCACACTTGTTGAGCTCCTTGTTGTTATCGCAATCATCGCAGCCCTCGCTGCGCTATCAACACCTGTTGTTCTTAAGCAGCAGAAGAAAGCCGCAGCCACTGAAGCTGTCAACAATGCCAAGCAACACTTCATCCTGTTGTTTGAATTTGACCAAGACAACGGTGCTTACCCAGGAGCGGCAGCCACCATGACTTCTGCTGCTGTTGCCGCAAGTTCAAACGAAGTATTTAGGGAGTTTTTCATCTCCAGTCAGATCGATAGTGAGGACATCTTCTTTTGCAAAAATGGACTTACCACCAAGCCAGATGGAGACATTGGTACAGCAGCCACCGTCTACGCCGAGGCTGTTAATACTAGTGAGGTCGGGTTCCATTATCTTCTGAAGAATGCGACTGACGGCCACTCGACTGCTTCCCCTTCCGGTGTGCCCTTGGAAATAACTCCTTGTGATGCTCTGACCCCGACGGCTGCAAGCCCATTTAACCTCGCCCCCTTTGGAGGAAGAGCCATTGTATTATTCAACGATGGAGCTTGCAAAAGCTTGCCAATCACAGAAGGTGCTACAGCAGGTAAAGGTCTTGTGAACATCAACGCCATCAGTATTTTAGCTGCGGCATACCCTCCTAATGCAACTGTTGCACCAGTAGTACTTAAAACTCTATAAGGATCCTACTCTATAAGGATAGAACAACGACGATAGATACCTTCATTGTTATCGATCCGTCATTGATTTAATCACAAATCACGAAAACCGGAGAGGTCATCCTCTCCGGTTTTTTTGTGCCCATATCTAATGTCCCAGTATCTTACCTCACTAAATCCAGATCACATCAACAACCAGCCAGACAATCATCAGTATTCCGACCATGATTTTGATCACCATGCCGGCCACCGTT
>JAFMDE010000086.1 GCA_017857425.1 Akkermansiaceae bacterium | reverse complement strand
TCTGACCGCTATTTGTGCCAACATGTTTGCACCCAGATGGAAAAAGGAAGCCAAGCTGCTCAATAAGGCGGCCAAAAAATTTCTTCATTACAAGCGCGACCTGCTCGATGACCAACAGATCGCAGAAATCAAATCGCGCTGCCAAGACCTTCAGGCCGCATGCAAGCAGGGAGACAAGGACAAATGTGACGAGGCCTCAAAGCAGCTCCATGCAACATGCGAAAACGCATTACCCCGCCAGCAGAGACAGGGGTGGATTGAGGAAAATCTCGAGGTCATCTTTGTCGCGGTTGTCATTGCTCTCGGACTTCGTGCTTATGTGGTTCAGCCCTTCCGTATTCCAACAGGATCAATGCAACCTACCTTGAATGGAATTGTGGCTACCTCAGTAGCCTCAGCAGACCAGTTTCCCAATATTGCCAGCAGAACCTTACAACGGGTAACTCGTGGACGGAAATATGTGGATCTTGTTCTCGAGGAAGACAAGCGCCTCCGCTCGGAAAACCCAGTGATCGAACAACCCTACTTTCACTTTTTTACCCACACCTACATCTATTTTGATGACGGTACCAAGCTCACCTTCCCCGGTCCAAAGTCTGCACTGATGAACCGTAATGGCATGGGCTTTGGCAGCCTCTGCGGTTACCCTACGTCGGACATGAGCCAGCAAGAAAAAGACCAATACCGACTTGAGATGCTAGGTGGCTCAGCCTCGGGAATATCCTTAGAAGGTTCAAGAAATCGCCCTATCGCCTACACAAAGCCGAAGCTGGCCGCGGGCACCGTTATTGCTAGAGGCTATATTGATACTGGCGACTTAATTCTTGTGGATAAAATATCCTACAACTTCCGCCGCCCTGACCGTGGAGAGGTTTTTGTTTTTGACACACGGGACATCAAAAAAATCCACTCTGAAGCCGCTAAAAATGGCGGGGCTGCTGGATCTCATTATATCAAGAGGCTTGCCGGTGTGCCGGGTGATAAACTACAAATCAAGCAGTCTGATTTATATGTTAATGGCGAAAAAGCCCAGGAACCCGGCATTGTTCGTGTGATGAGCCAACAAGAAGGCTACCAAGGCTACGAGCCCTCTTATCGGCTTCAAGGAGGCAAGATATTCAAAGCCAGAAAATCTAATATGCCCGGCATGAATGAATACATCGCGCTTGGCGACAATAGCTACAACTCATCTGATTCACGCTTCTTTGGCACGGTAAAGGAATTCAACGTCATCGGTCCAGCCGCCTTTGTTCTGTGGCCTTTTAGTAGCGGACACTGGGGCGTCATTAAATAGTGTTGCTTACACCCACTATCTTCACTTTGATGGGTTCGTCCTGCCTGCTCTGCTTTTCACTTTGCTTTTGCCCTTTTTTTATCCCTGATGTCCTCCGCCCAACAAATCACCCGTAAAGCAAAGTCTAATCTAGCATTTGCGCTCTCTTGTTTGCCCAAACAACGCAAGAGCGACATGGTTATTTTCTATGCTTTTTGCAGAGTCATTGATGATCTGGCTGATGACCTCGATACCCCTTACAACGAGCGGGCACTCGGGCTCACTCAATGGCGGGAAGGCATTGAAAATGGCTTCGATCATCCAGATGAGCTGCAACGTGATGTCATGCAAATCATCGAGCGCTACTCGATTCCAAAGCAACCATTCCTAGACCTTATAGACGGCTGCAAATCCGATCTAGACCCACAGCATTTCAATACCTGGCAAGACCTCGAGAGATACACTTACCAAGTCGCCAGCTGTGTCGGCTTGATTTCGATTCGGATTTTTGGCTGCACTCATGCAGATTCCGAAAAATACGCAACCGCTCTGGGTCACGCACTTCAACTCACCAATATTCTCCGAGATATCGAGGAAGACTTACGCAAGGGTGACCGCATTTATTTGCCTAAAGATGACTTCGCTCGGTTTCAATACAGCGAGCAGGAATTAAAAGAGCATATTCATAATCAACACTTTGTAGATATGATGAATGCACATGCTGAGCGTGCGGAGGCATTTTACCAAGAAGCGATTGGCTATTTGCGGGATGAAGATGCCAAAGCCCTGCGAGCGGCTGAGGCGATGCGTAAGATTTATCACACCTTGCTCATCAAGATGAGATCTGACAAATTTCATGTCTTCAGTCAGCGTTACTCCCTCTCGAAGGCGAAAAAAACAAGTATCCTGATCTCTAGCCTATTAGGCAAGTGACCATACCACTGGTCACATTTCTTGGTAGCCAGATAGTCGTTACGCAGTATATTGGACACAACAGATTTTTCTCTGAAGACTCCGCCCGTCTCTGATCTCCTTCATGGCTTAGCTGCTCACCACAAAATATTTCACCAACTATCTTTGAATGAAAACTCAGTACACCATCATTGTCACCCTGACAGCAGTGCTCGCCTCCTGTACGCCCTATCCCGAGCCCTACCATGGCGGTAGAAATCGCTGGTATTCAGATTTTACGGAGCCTGCACAAGAGCAGAAGCAATACAGAAAAATTCCTGTCGGGCATCCAGACCCACAAGGCCGAGGTAATATGGTAGTGAGTCCTTTTCGCCCCTATAATATCATCGACGTCACTGGCTACAGTCGAGGGGATATTGTTGGAGACCCTTCCACTGCTCTCATCAATCCGAGAACGGGTAGGCGTGATCCAAAAACAGCCAAAACCTTTCGCATTCCATAAGCTCATATTCATGGAGTCACTTTTCCCAGATTCTCCTGACCCGGAAGCCACCCTATCCGAGCCCTCAGACTCAATTAGCCACGCGCCTCTGGCTGCACGAATGCGGCCTACTGCACTCACAGAGGTCGTAGGACAACAACATATTCTTGCTGAGGGAAATCTATTACGACGTGCGATTGAGGCCGACCGCTTTTCCTCTCTCATTTTCTATGGCCCACCCGGCACGGGCAAGACGACCCTTGCTACGGTGATTGCCAACTGCACAGACAGCCGATTTGAGATGCTCAATGGGGTGGAATCAAATGTAGCTGAAATACGAGATAAAATTTCTCAAGCTCAGAAGTGGCGACAACTGCGTGAGCAGACAACGATCTTATTTATTGATGAGATTCATCGCTTCAACAAAGCCCAGCAAGACGTGCTGCTTCCGCATGTCGAGCGCGGCACCATTCGCTTCATTGGAGCGACTACTCATAATCCCTATTTTTATGTCAATTCGCCACTAGTATCACGGTCACAAATTTTCCAACTGGAGCCAATTTCAAGTCATGACCTGATTACCTTAATGAACGTTGCTCTGACTGACTCAAAGCGAGGCTTAGGGGCCATGAATATTACGGCGGATGACAATGCCTTGGCCCACATCGCCGCAAAAAGTGACGGAGATGCCCGCCGAGCGCTGACCGCTTTAGAGCTCGCTGCTTTGACCACACCAGAAGACGACGATCATCGCCGGATTCACATCAGCTTAGAGGTCGCAGAAGAGTCGATCCAACAAAAGGCGATTGTCTATGATGCTGACGGTGATCAGCACTACGATACGGCATCAGCATTCATCAAATCCATCAGAGGTTCTGATCCTGATGCTGCTCTTTATTGGCTCGCGAAGATGCTCACTGCCGGTGAAGACCCTCGATTTATTGCACGCAGGCTAGTCATTTCTGCAAGCGAAGACATAGGATTAGCTGACTCGAATGCCCTGCGAGTCGCCATGGATGCTCAGCAAGCTTATGAATTTATTGGTATGCCCGAGGGGCGCATCCCTCTTGCTCATGCTACCGTCTACCTTGCCACCGCGCCCAAATCAAACAGCGCCTACAGCGCGCTTGGAGATGCCATCAAGGACGTTAAAGAAGGCCAAACCTTGGCCGTTCCTGAGCACCTAAGAACAAAAACGCGCAAAAAACTGGCGCAAGATTCCGGCACCAGCGAGGAAGCTCTGCAGTACCACTATTCGCACGATTACGAAGGGAACTACACTCCACAGGCTTATCTTCCAGGTGGACGCCGTTATTATTTTCCCACGGAAAACGGGTTAGAAAAACGCATCAAAGAACGCCTTGCATACTGGCAAGGTTTGTTTAATGAGTCAAAGAGTTGACTGCATTATCGAGCTATCAGGCCCTACTGAGCAGGCTTCTGCTTGCCTATTTTTATAAGTTCCCTAGTTTGATTCATGATCATTTTATCGCCAAGGTAGTATTTCTTATCCTCTTTGATAAAACCAGTTCCCGGCGCAAACCAGTATCCACGTTTGAGCTCTAGCCCACCATTCATTCCTGTCACTTGGATGTGCAGCGCTTTGAAGTTACCCGCTTTAGTTTCCAAATCCTCCCATCCTATCGCTCTAAACCATCTGGTCATGCGCATTTTTTTACCACCTATCGATTGATCCATCACAACGGGAAAAGCCTCTCCACCCTTCCATCCATAATCAATGATGGGGATAGGCTTGCTCAGGCTGATGACTCTCTTGGGATTTTTCCCCTCCTGCTTGGATCCGAGCGCTTTCACCGCATTCTTTTCAATCAGCATGTATTGGATTTCCTCAAGCTGTTCGCCATTGGAAAAATAGAAGGCGTGCGCTTTAGGGCCGCCCTCGGAGAGAGGTAAAAAACCGTGGTATACAGCAGTCTGTTCATACGTTGCACGAACTTTGCCCTCTAGCTCCTCAATTTTTTGCCCCGGAATACCAGGGGGAAGTGTGGTGCTTTTAGCCACCTCTACAGAGACTTTATAAGTCCAGGAGTCACCAACTGATGGGCTCCATAGTGGTTCTTGATGATCATCCACTTCATCTTCGGCATAAGCCAAAGTAATAAAAGAACATAGCAGCGAGGTTAAAAACAGACCCTTAATCATGCCTCGAAAGCTACTAACATCAGGCCTTAACTCAAGACTAAAGGGATTGCGCAATACGAATAGCCTCTACCGCCCCTTTGACATCATGCACGCGATGAATGCTGATACCCCTCTTGAAAGCTAAAGCTGTCACAACAGCTGTGGCACGGTCTCTCTGCAAAGGATCTTCCTCGCCCGTTAGTTTACCAATGACCGATTTGCGCGATACGCCAAGAAGAATAGGCCTGGTCTTTTGTAAATCACCAAGACTTCTCAACAACTCCAAATTATGCTCATAGGATTTGCCAAAACCGATACCAGGATCAAGGCAGATGAAATCTTGATTCATGCCCGATGCTTCGAGGCTTGCAAGCCGTTCAGCAAAAAACGCATCGACGGCTGACACCACTCCACCCTGCTCATCGTAACATGGGTTCTGCTGCATCGTACGCGGCTCGCCCTGCATATGCATTACGCACACCCCAACACCGGCATCGCAACATAGCCTTACCATTTTAGCGTCGCGCATTCCCGTTACATCGTTAACGATGTCGGCCCCTGCCTCAATGGCTGCCTCAGCAACCGCTGCCTTCGAGGTATCAATAGAAATCAATATATCAGATTCAGCTCGCAGTGCCTTAATGATGGGCACGGTCCTCTCAATCTCCTCGGCCGCATCAATCGCGCGAGCCCCCGGGCGGGTGGATTCACCACCAATATCAATAATCCGGGCTCCTTCTTCGACCATTTCCATCGCGCGACCAAGCGCCTGATGAGTTAAGGAATATCTGCCTCCATCTGAGAATGAGTCAGGCGTAGCATTTAAAATACCCATGACGATTCCGCCTTGGTTGAGGTTTAATGTCTGACGACGTGTTTTCCAGATCATGATCTTATGGCTTGGAATATTCAACTACGGCGGTAGCTTCGTATCTGGCACGTATGAATACAATCTTTAAAAAAGGGCCCATGGCTGCCATCAACGCGACAATACCAACCATCCTGCTGATCGCATCACTGATGTTAATCAACAGCTTAAATGGGGCTATACCTGATCTAGCTGGTGTGGATGCTCCCAAAAACAATGTGCGCATCATGCACAATGAAGATGGCACATATACCGAATTCCGTCGCAGCCCAGATGAACGGATTATCGAACGCCGCACCTATGGTGACCGTCCTGGCGGCGGCGGGGACAGGGTCTTACATATGCTCATCGTCTATCGTAAAGATGCCTACGGTAAGCTTCGTAGTGGCATTGTCTATGACGGTGCAGGAACGAAGTTATACCGCATTGTTTACGGCTACCATAAGCGAGATGGAAACCTAGTAGCGGAGGACATGTTTGATGCCAGAGTCAAAAGAACAAAGACAATGACTGACCCTGTAACCAAAAAGCCGTTCGAACAGGAATACCCAGTGAGATATCTAAGATACCGCTACGATGCTCAAGGAAGACAAATGAAACCAATTGTCATTTGCCTACCCGCAGGAAAAAGAGCAGAGGAACTCTTTGGCAAGGAGGGGTCTAGTCATGCCGACCCATGGGAAAAGTCCAACAACAGTACGATTAATCCCAACGCACGACCTGTGCGTTAACTGTTCACTTGGTAAAATCCTCTCGTCTACTGCTGCACTGTATTTGATGCTCGGTGCGTCATTGCTCAGGGCTCATCTAAAGCTGCAGGCTCACGCTTGTTCAAGTAAGCGGGGAATTCTTTTTCTAAGGTGTTGAGATAATGCTCAGCTTCCTCTTGATCTCCTTTTTTAATCAAGGCATCGTAAGATTTATAAAGTGCATCAGCCCTTAGCTCTTTATCATCAACGAACAGCTGAACCACCACGACATAGTATGCTGCAGCTGCAGCAAAATCATTCGTGTTGTAGGCAATATCTCCAAGAATCATGCGCAACTGAGCATTCACCATACCCTTAGGCCTGAGCTCGAGCCCTTCCTCGGCACTCTTTTTTGCTTCCTCGAGATTTTCCAAACCCAGATATGCTTCGGCTCTATCTAACAAAGATTCAGCTTTCCAAAATGGCTGTTCTACAACATCAAGAAAGTTGGCAGTAGCTACAATAGCCTCTTCATACTTACCTGCGCTAACACAAGCCTTACCAAGCATTTTCCAAAAGGCTTGGGGAGTTGCACGCGGATCATCGAGGCTTACTCCTTGAGACAGATATCGCTGGCTCGCCTTCATTTCACCAGCGTTAAAACACTGAACTCCCAGCCATCGAAAAATAGAAGCCGGTATCTTATCCTGATGGCCCAGCTCAGTGAGGGTATCGATCTCTTTCTGCAGCCTACTTTTATCCTTCATCGAATAAGCACTGTAAATGATGAGCATGCCGCTACGCTGAGCATAGTTCGCTTGGTCGAGACGGCATGCATTCTCCAATGCTGTGATAGCCTCGGGGTATCTCTTGATCTGATAGTTACCCCACCCGATCCAGTAATGAGCATTTGCAGTAGTGTCTTGACCAAGATCAGGGAAGCCCTTGAGCAACTCCTCATATCGGCGAATCATATCCGCGTAATCCTTATCTTCTTTTCTAATCCTTGCGCTGTTTTGCCATGCCAGAGCTGCCAGCTTGTCTTTTGGAAAACGCTCAATCAGCAAATCAAAATCTTTGAGCGCAGAAATACGGTCACCGAGCGCAAGAAATGACTTTCCACGCATCGCAATGACATCAGGTGCACGCTGGTCGTCAGCATGCCTTGCTAGGAATGATGTAAAGTCACGTACTGCGCCATTATGATCGCCTGACAAAGAGAGGCACCAACCCCTTTTGTAGTAGAGGTTAGCCTGGTTTGAACTTCCAATAATTTCCGAATCTATCTGGTTATAGGCAGATGCAGCTTCACGGTGTTGCTCGGTATCAAATAAGGTTTCCGCCTTCATAAGTAGCGCCTTGTGAATCCTCTCATGCTTGGGGTATTGCCCTTGGTATATCTCTAGAAAGGCATCAACCTGCATCGGAATATTCGCCCCCTTAATATTGTAGAAACAAAGCAAGCGGAAGTAGCTCGCTTCAAAGGCCTCTGCGGACATTGGCACCTGCCTCTCTGCCTGAGAAAAAAGTTGGATCGCCTTGTCATATAACTTCAGCTGATAAGCACTACGGCCAGCAATGGCGTATTTGACTGCTTCCGTAGCAGGTGATCCGGGATATTCTGCACGCTTCATCACATCCAGCACAGCTTGGTAGTTTTTAGCCGTATACATGCTATTCATCAAAGCTGCCTGCGCGCTTGGTTTGAAATTATCTTCGCTAGAGAGCAAGACCGTCTCAAAGCATTCTGCGGCGAGTTCAACTTCTTTTTTCTGAAGCGCTAACAAACCTACATTGAGCGTCGCTTCAATACGTAGTTTGACCTCAACCTCTGGCTTCATTAAGGCCTCAAATTTCTCTCTCGCTTTGTCGTTTTCTTTTTTTGCCAAATAAAGATGTGCCAACTTTAGTCGAGCGCTCTCGCGGTAATTGATGGGCGCTTCTTCGGCTGCCTCTACCAAAGCGAAGGCTTGGATGGCCTCGTCAACATTACCCGCATAACGAAAACATGAAGCCTCTTGAAATCGACCAAGGAAGCGCTCTTGTTCCGTGGTTGCCATCGTAGCTACTCGACCAAAATGAACCGCCGCTTGACTGTACTTTTTCTCATTCACGGCATCATAACCAAGCCTGTTGGAGGCAAGCGCTACATAGCGGCCTTCTCTAAAACGGTTCACCACTCCATGCAGTATCCTCTTGCCCTCATCAATAGACCCAGATTGGTAGTAACACTCACCCAAGTAATAACTGGCAGCCTGCGTATTGACGTGATCGGGATAACGCTCAATGTAT
>JAFMDE010000085.1 GCA_017857425.1 Akkermansiaceae bacterium | reverse complement strand
TCCTAATTACCCATTCCTAATTCCAATAACAATATGCGCAAACCAATTATCGCAGCTAACTGGAAGATGAACATCGGCCCCAAAGAAGCCGAAGATTTCCTCTCCACCTTCACGAGCCAACTCGACAACATCACCGACGAAGCTGACGTGGTCATTGCACCTCCTTACGTCAGTATTCCTGCAGCAGTGAGTGCACTCCATTCCAATTCTGGGGTATCTATTGCAGCTCAGAATGTATCTGAGCAGGACAGCGGGGCTTACACGGGGGAGGTCAGCACCATGATGCTCAAAGAACTTTTTGTCCGTTATGTCATCATCGGCCACAGCGAAAGGCGCACCCTTTACGGTGAAACCAATGCACTGATCAATGCTAAGATCAAAAAAGCGCGAGCCGCTAACCTGAAGCCTATTTTCTGCATTGGCGAGACTCTCGACCAACGTGAGTCCGGTAAACTTGAAGAAGTTCTCCGCAGCCAAATCACAGAAGGGCTGGCCGGTATCGACGACAAGGACATGAAGGAAATAGTCGTCGCTTACGAGCCCGTATGGGCCATTGGCACAGGGGTAGTAGCAACCGTAGAGCAGGCCCAAGAGGCTCATGCTTTTGTTCGTTCCGTTATTGCAGATCTATACAGCGGTGAGCTGGCAGAGAAGATCCGCATTCAGTATGGTGGCAGCATGAAGGCAGACAATGCTGGCGAGCTGCTTGCTCAACCTGATATTGACGGAGGCCTTGTCGGTGGAGCTAGTCTCGAGCCACAAAGCTTTCTCGAGCTTATCCGTGCAGCTGTTGCTGCGGGCTAGGTCAGAAATCGATTAACACCTTATCTAGAACAGGAGTTCCCTTGGGAGCTCCTGTTTTTTTATGCCGACATCATGCTGCGGGCGGGATGTGCAGCAGCTATCAAATACTGATGACGCCGTAATAGATCAGTGCGACATAGATAATTTTGCAGCCATAGTGGAGGAACTGGTCGGTATTAAATCCGGCCCAGTTTTCACATTTGGCAAAATCAATGATCCAATGGAGAAAAAATTCGACCAGTCCGAGAAGAACTGAACCAGTGATTAACCATACAGCGCCACAATGAATGAGTGAGTGCGCGCTCATCGCGTGAATCCAAACGCCTTGTGGGCTTTTGGTATTCAAATCTTGGGATAGCTTATGGTTTCGGTTTTTTGTTTCTGAAAGAAATACCCCTTGGAGTGGGAAATCGGCAATGGCATGGCCAATGGCCAGGGCAAGAAAAAGCCACAAAGCACCCGTCACACATTGAGGGTGGATGTTAAGTAGTTCAATCATTGATGGGGATGCAGTCGTGTGAAGGACTTGTTAGTGGTGAGGGACTTTTCAGTTTAGCTGCCGACATGGTTCAACTCCACAATTCCTGGTAAGATACCTCCATTGCGATGAGTTTGCCATTTAAAAAACGAATGCGCCTGCTGAGTTCACCTACAAGGGCGACGAGTATATGCTCGCCTACCTCGGGGTAGGCTTGAACGAAAGCTTCAAAATCGCGGCGAGTCGCTTTCCAGACTTGTGAAAATGACTGGGCGGTGACAGACGCACTTGCCGTGCCGGGATCAAATAAATTGATTTCACCAATGCTCTCGCCAGGGCCAATGCGGGTGATGAGAGTGCGCTTGCCGTCCTTGTCGGTGTGAACATGGAGTGTGCCAGAAATGACAAAGTAAAGAGCGTCCTGCTGGTGCCCCTCCTCAATAAGAAGCTGGCCTGCGTGAACGGGAATGAAGTCTCCATAGGTGCTGAGCGCCAAACGATCAGTTTCATCAAGTCCAGTGAGGAGTCCTGAGGCGGGAAGTTGGGGAGAGTTAAATTCTTTGCTCATAATAAGTATTACACTAAAACTAACTATTACGGCGGCGCAAGGAAAGCAAATTCGTGATGACTTTTTGCTTTGCATTCACAGAGTCATGGATTAATGTTCCAGAGAACACTGTTCAACCAGCCATTAGTATCCGTATCATTGTCTACATCAATAGGCCTGCGGGCCCCTTTAGGCTTCAGCACTCCTATATTCACCACTCCGATATTCACCACTCCGATATATAGCCCCATATTACGATCAACATTATGTCCAATATCCAACTTACCAAACGTCAGCAGGAGGTGATCGATTACCTCAAGGAAACACACCGTGTAGAAGGCTACATGCCCTCGACGCGTGATATTCAACGTCATTTCAATTTTGCCAGTCAGACGGCAGCCATTAGTCACCTCAGAGCCCTCGAGAAAAAGGGGGTTATTGTCAGAAAGGCCAACAAAGCCTGTGGTATTGGCTTTCCCGAAGAGATGGAGCGAGAGGAAATCGTCGATATCCCCGTGTATGGAAGCATTGCCGCAGGCATGGCCCAGGATGTGGATACGGAGAAGGAAGGCTGTCTATCCATCGATATCCGTTCACTTGGTCTGCGTGGCAATGCCCGCACTTTTGCTCTCAAGGTCCGTGGCGATTCTATGATTGATGCTCACATCTGTGATGGCGATACGGTGGTTTTAGAATTCCGTGAACCCCGCAAGGGAGACGTTGTTGCCGCCCTCATTGATGGCGAAACGACGCTTAAGCGCTACGTGGTTGATAACGGCAGGCCATATCTCCATGCAGAGAATGAAAATTACCCTGATTTAGTGCCGGCTCATGAATTGGTGATTCAGGGAGTACTCGTTGCTCTGCTCAGATCTGCAGCTTGATAACAAGGTGAATGACCGACTTATCCTTGCGTCAGGCTCACCTCGCCGGCGTGATATGCTCCGGAAAGTGGGGCTTGAGTTTGATGTGATCCCATCGCCCGCTGAGGAGTTGCATGATGAGCTCATGCCACTTGATCAATTATGTGAGGAAAATGCCAGATTGAAAGCACTGGCCGTGGCTCAGGATTATCCAGAAGCGACCGTTATCGGAGCAGATACGCTAGTCTATATTGATCAAACACCATTGGGCAAACCCCGCAGCAAAGAAGAGGCCGCGGCTATGCTGATGCGTCTCTCAGGTAGAACGCATCAAGTCTGCACTGGCGTTTGCATTGCGCGTGCAGGTGAGGTGGACAGCTTTCACGCAATCACGGAGGTGGTTTTTAAAAAGCTGAGTGAGAAAATCATCAGAGACTATATGGCCAAGGTAGATGTCATGGATAAAGCCGGCTCTTACGCTGTGCAGGAGCATGGGGAGATGATCATTGAGCAAGTGCGTGGGGATTATGACAATGTCGTTGGGCTGCCCGTAGCCCAGCTTCTGGGGAAGCTGTGAAGAGCGCCCGCCACATCTGATGCCATAGTTCCTCGTCTCGAGTTCGGACTCCCTCGAGTCTCTAGGGGCGAAGCCAAGCGAGGAACTCACGATTACCCTCGGTTCCTTTGATCGGGGAGTCGATATATTCAATCCAGGTGTGGCCTAGTTCCTCGGTGACAAAGTGATGGATTTTATCAACGGCTCGTTGGTGCAGCTCTGGATCCCTGACAATGCCACCTTTGCTGATGTCCTCACGATCAAGCTCAAACTGGGGTTTGATCAGACAGACGATCTGGCCATCGGGTTTCAGACAAGAGAACATTGGTGGGAGGATTTTAGTAAGGGAGATGAAGGATACATCGGTAACGGCGAGGTCAATGGGGTCACCGATATCAGCTGGGGTCATGTAGCGCGCATTGAATTTTTCTTTGACGACAACACGCGGGTCATTGCGCAGCTTCCAGACGAGTTGATTGGTGCCAACATCGACGGCGTGGACTTTGGTGGCACCGTATTGGAGTAGGCAGTCAGTAAAACCACCAGTGGAGGCACCAACATCCAGGCAAGTCATGCCGGTTGGATCAATGTGAAAGGTGTCCAGCGCGCCCTCGATCTTGAGCCCTCCTCGGCCGACGTATTTGGGTTTTTCCTTGATGCTGAGCTCGGCATCTGTGGGCAGCTTGGTGCTTGGTTTTGCCACCACCGTGGTGCCGGTGCTGACCTCGCCTGCAAGGATGAGCCGCTTGGCCTGCTCACGTGAATCACACAAGCCCCGTGAGACAAGCAGGGCATCGGCACGTTCCTTCGCTGGCATAGGCAGATGCTACCGCAATGAGCAGTGATGAAAAGCCAAACAGAGGGATAAAAAAACCGCCTGGCTCAAGAAAGCCAGACGGTATGAATAGAATGAAATAAAGCCGGCTATTCCGCAGCTGGGGCTGGGGTAGCTGGAGTTGCGGCTTCAGCGGTTGGAGCAGCAGGAGCAGGGGTTTCAGCTGCAGGGGCCTCGGTAGTAGGGGTGGCTGCAGGGGTGGCTGCAGGTGCTGGCTGTTGTTGTGGAGCTTTATTTTTTTGGCTACCAAAACGCATGAATACTTTTTCCTGTTCTGCCATGCGTTTGCCGAAATTTTGTAGGGCAGGAATAAGGATGCCGGCAACTTCTTCGTTGGACATGATCTCGCCTGCGGCCTGCATCTTCTGTTTGATTGCCATGCTTGCCGTTTTCATTTTTTCGTCGACGGCAATGTTGGCAGCTTCGTCAGGCATTTCGATTTTGTCGAGGCGGGCTGCGATAGCGGCGATGGCATCGGCTACGGCGTTAAGGTTAGTGACGGCTTCTTGTGCAGTAGCAGCGTCCTTTACGGCGAGAACGATGTCAGCGTATTGGTTTAACTGAACAACGAGCTCATCAGTGAGACTGTCTAGGGTGTCGACAGCTTGTTCGGCTTGTTCTGCTTGGGCACCTTCAGTAGAATCAGCCGCTTTTTTCTCACAGGCGGAAAAAAAGAGCGATGATGACGCGAGGGTGATGACGGATAATAGGCGTAAGTTGGTAACTGGTTTCATAGTTATATAGCGTGTAGGTTGTAGATCACGTGCTGGCTATGTAGCGGTGTGATTGCACTATGGAAAGGCTATAAATGGGCAATATGCTACCGCGAATGATGCCAGCCCCCTGAAAAACGTAATTGGAGGGATCACCTATCTTACAAAAAAATACCGCCTGGCTGCTGGGCTAGGCGGTATTGGTAAATTGGTATTAGCAAATTGGTATTAGCAAATTAAAACCAAATAGTGGGCTATTGAGCAGCTGGAGCTTCTTGGCTTGGAGCTTCTGCCGAACTATTGCTGAAGCGGCCAAATACTTTACCGAATTCCTGCATGCTTCTGCTGAAGTGCTCACGAGCAGGCGCCAGTGCCTGGAGAATTTCTGGGTCATCGAGGATGTTTGCCATAGCGGGGGAATTTGCTTTCTCGATAAAGAGTTTGAATGCCACCTCACTTTTGTCGAGGAGTTGACGCTTTTCTTCGTCGCTCGATGTCTCGAGTTTGTCGAGGCGGGCAGCGATGGCGGCAATGTTGTCTCCGATACTGAAGATCTTTTTGCTGGCCTCGTCCGCGGTCGCCTTGTCTTTAGCTGAGAGCATAGCGTCCAGAGACAGGTCCATTTGCACAACAAATTCATCGGTAAGAGTCTCAGGGCTGTCTTGCTGCACAGTCTCTTTTTCAGTCACTGAGGCATCTGCTGCAACGGCATTAGCGGCTTCGGTGGTGGTTTCAGTCTCCGGGGTTTCCTTCTCTCCACAGGAAGAGAAGAAGCAGGATGTCGATGCAATCAGGGCGATGGCAAAGAGGCGTAAGTTGTTCACGGCTGGCATGGTGAGTTGGCGTTTGGTTGGCGTTTTAGCCGTTGTCAGTTGAGTGCGTCAATGAGCACCCCCGAGCTATTCGGCTAGTGAGGGTGGTGCGGTAGCAGTATCGGTGTCTGCTTCATAGTCGACACCGTTGAGACCGAAGCCGAAGAGTTTCAAGAAGTCGTCCCTGTAACCTTGGAAGTCGGCTAGCTCATTAAAGTTGTCGTTTGAGATGTTTTCCCACGCAGCGGCAATCGAGGCTTGCACATCGTCGCGCATTTCCCAGTCATCGACACGGATGCGGCCGTCTTCATCAAGCTGAAGGTCTCCAGAGTAAAGTCGATCTGCCATGAGGCGCTGGATTTGCTCAATGCAGCCTTCGTGGATACCTTTGGCCTTCATTTCTTTGTAAAGAATGGAGATGTAGAGAGGCACTACGGGAATGGCTGAGGAAGCTTGGGTGACCAGAGCTTTGTTGACTGAAACATAAGCACAGCCGCCGAGAGACTCGCTGAGCTTGGCGTGGATGGCCGCACTGGCGCGCTCACAGTCTTTTTTGGCACAGCCAATCGTACCGTCGGTGTAGATGGGCCAGGTGAGTTTGGGACCGATGTAGGAGTAGGCTACGGTTTTGACCCCTTCGGCAAGGCAGTCGGCATCCGCGAGGGCATCGATCCAGAGTTCCCAGTCTGCGCCACCCATGACTTTCACGGTATCGGCGATTTCCTCTTCAGTGGCAGCGCCAATAGTCACTTCGGAGACTTCTCCTTTATCGGTATTGAGGGTTTTGTTGGTGTAATCTCCACCGGTGGTTTTGAGCACGGATTTGAAGACTTCGCCGGTGTCGGGATCGGTGCGGCGAGGGGAGGCGAGTGAATAGACGATCAGGTCGACCTTGCCGCCCATCTCATTTTTGATGATGTCGACTGCCTGTTTTTTGAGTTCGTGGGAAAAGGCGTCGCCATTGAGTGACTTGGCAAACAGACCTTCAGCGGTGGCCGCTTTTTCGAATGCCGCTGAGTTATACCAGCCCGCGGATCCGCTGCGTGTCTCGGTGCCGGGCTTTTCGAAGAAGACACCCAGGGTGTTGGCGCCCGAGCCAAAGGCAGGAACAATGCGTGAAGCCAGGCCGTAGCCAGCAGAGGCACCAATGACGAGAACGTTCTTTGGGCCGTTTTCGATTTTAGGGTGAGATTTAACGAAGTTGATTTGTTCCTGGACGTTGGCAGCGCAGCCGTCTGGATGTGAGGTCGTGCAGATGAAACCGCGGATTTTTGGAGAAACGATCATGAGGGGAAAGGTTGAGTTTTGAGTTTTGAGTGTTGAGTGAGTGCTTAGTTGCTATTGGATGCGGATTTGAGATTTTTCTGGGATGTTTTGACGATGCTAGTGAGGATGGCTACTAGTTGTTCTGATTCATCAGCAAGCTTGTCAAGTTTTGCTTCTGGAAGGATCTTAGCTGCAATGAGTAACTGTATCCAATAAGATGTTTCGCGAGCTTCCTTACTTGCGATAGACATTTTTGCAATAAAGTCTTTCTTGCTCTGGGCTGCTTGGGCTTCAGCGACATTGGCTCCTATTGAAGTGCCAGATCTGATAAGTTGGTCGCCCAAGGTCCGGGAGATCCGCGGTGTTTGGTCCAGACATTTGCAAAGATTCACGATCCTGAGTGCAAAACTAAAGGAGCGGTCTTTGATGCTTGGGTTATTCATGCGGTTCGGCACATGCTAGGCCAAGAGGCACTCAACACTCAACACTCAAAACTCACAATTTCCCGGGGTTCTCGGAAAGGGCAGCACATCACGGATGTTTTTCATGCCGGTGACGAACATCAGCATGCGCTCGAAGCCCATCCCGAAGCCCGCATGTGGGCAGCTGCCGTATTTGCGCAGGTCAAGATACCAGCTGTAGTCCTCGAGGCTTAGATCATCTTCCTGCATGTTGGCACGCAGAATGTCGATGCGCTCCTCACGCTGAGCGCCACCGATGATCTCGCCGATGCCAGGCACCAGCAGGTCCATGGCGGTGACGGTGAGTCGGCCTTCGCTGTCCGGTTCGTTGGTGCGCATGTAAAAAGGTTTGATGCTTTTCGGGTAATTATAAACCGTGACCGGACATTTGAAGTGTTGCTCGGTGAGGAAACGCTCGTGTTCTGACTGCAGATTGACACCCCAAGAGACGGGGTAGTCAAATTTCTGGCCGCTGTTTTCAAGAATTTCTACGGCTTCCGTGTAGGAGACACGCTGGAACGGTTTTTCCGAGACAAAACGAAGCCTGTCCAGGAGACCCTTGTCGACAAAGCGGGCAAAGATGTCGAGGTCGCCCTCGTTGTTGTTCAGGGTGTCGTCGACAAGATACTTGGTGAACTCTTCGGCGAGGTCCATGTCTCCCTTCAGGTCACAGAACGCCATTTCAGGTTCGATCATCCAGAACTCGGAAGCGTGGCGGCTGGTGTGGGAATTTTCTGCCCGGAAGGTGGGGCCGAAGGTGTAGATGTTGGAGAGTGCGGTGGCAAAGGCCTCGCCTTCGAGCTGGCCGCTGACGGTCAGGTAAGTGGCTTTACCAAAGAAGTCATTTTCAAATTTCTGGGCCCCGGCTTGGCTGGGGTCCAGCGTAGTGACGCAGAACATTTCTCCAGCACCTTCACAATCGGAGTCGGTGATGATCGGGGTGTGCACGTAGGTGAAATCACGTTCGTCAAAAAACCGGTGCGCGGCTTGAGCCATACGGGAGCGCATGCGGAAGAGGGCTCCATAAAGGTTAGCCCGCGGGCGCAGGTGGGCGATGGAGCGCAGAAACTCAGGGGTGTGGCCTTTTTTCTGAAGGGGGTAGTCGGCGGGGGCTTCGCCAATGAGTTCTATCTCGGTAGCATGGATTTCCCACTGCTGTCCCTTGCCGGGTGATTCCACCAGCTTACCAGTGATGCCAACGGCAGAGCCAGTGGTCATCTTGGTGACATCCTCGTAGCCGAGGATGCCTGTATCGGCAATACACTGGATGTTAGCAAGGCAGCTGCCATCATTCATTTCCAGAAAGGAGAAGTCCTTGGAATCACGGCGGGTGCGCACCCAGCCTTTGACGGTAATGAT
>JAFMDE010000084.1 GCA_017857425.1 Akkermansiaceae bacterium | reverse complement strand
TGTGGTGTGCTGTAAGGGTGGGCTACAATGGTAAAGCGCTGAGAGCCTGTCAAGGCGTTGTCTGTAGCCAACGTAGATTACGAAACTGTGGCGCGGCACCTTGCCATTTGTCTGAGCCAACGAGACGCCTTTTGCCACCATTTTTTGGAGTCAGGTATTCGGATGGCCCAAGGCGCAGCTCCTTGATGTCTTGCCAAGAGGCGAGGGCGCTACCGTCGGCATCAAGAAAGTCGGCAGGGGACAAGGTGATCGGCTGCCAGTCGGTGCAGCCAGCGAGCTTGATCTCTGCAATATGTTTATCGAGGCCAAGGATGATTTTGTTAGCTTGTTCAGAGCGAACATCAATGGCGAGCTTCACGTCTTTTTGATCTTTAGGCGCTGACCAGAGCGGGTGGTAAAGCTTGTGGGTTTTGCGTGCCCACTCTGACGGCTTGGTGGTGAACCACTCTTTTTGCCAATTGCTTGCGAAGCTTTCGATCACGGGGCTTGCTTGGAGAGTGGCTTTGACTCCTGCCTGTTGCAATTGAGCAGGACTGACGATTTTCAGTAAAGTGGAAAGGTTGAAGTTCTTGGTGGTGTAGCGGCCGTAGTAGTAGCCAGCACCGGTAATCGGCTGATCGAGGGCATAGAGCACATTGGCGTAAACCCAGAGGGGTTTGTCCGTTGTGGAAATCGGCAGGTTTGCAGACCAGACGCCGTCTTTGCCAGTGGCTTGCGCATGCGCGTGATGCCAGAACTGGTTGATGTGGTTATGCATGTCGCCACTGACTTCACCCTGCTGGGTGTAATAAATATCGATAGCCATAATGGGCTTTGAGGTGTCTGGCCTGATGGCGAAGTGAGGTAGTCTGGATTCGGTTTTCAGGGTCAGTGTGCTGGCAGGATTGGCTGGCCATTGGAAAGTTCCTTTGAGGTGCTGGTCAAACCAAAGCTGGGTGGCGACTTCGTTTTCTGGCAGGTCCTTGTGGTTGATGTGTGCCGAGCAGGTGACCCGCCAATTTTGCGTGCCTAACTTGTTACTCAGTTCTTGGGTGGTGGTGATGAGGTCCGAGATACGGCCGTGGAAGTCATTAGCGGGGCTTAGAAAAATAGTCGGGCAGCTGATGTTTTTCAGGTTAGCGGGGTCACTGACGGTATTGAGATAGAGGGCATCTTTTTTGGTGCGATCACTGATGCCTCCGCATGAGGGGGCGGCTGCCTTGACCCGTTTGTCAGAGCCGGCGGTGAGCACAGTGAGCTTGCCCCCCATGGAGTGACCGTAGACACCGAGTTTGTTAACATCGACCTGGGCTTGCTGCTCGAGGAAGGTGAGGGCGCGGCGGGCTGCCAGGGTGCAGAGAAACCAAGCGTTGTTACGCGGCGAGGCAACGGGGTCCAAGCTCCAGTCATAAGCTGGTAATTGAGTGAAGGCATCTTTGTCCCTTTTACTCGGTGCGTGGTAGGCATCGAGTGCACCCCAGTCGGTGGTGATTTTATAATGAGGGTCTTCTTTTTTGTTGTCCCAGAAAAGTTTCACCTCGTGAGGGCTGACACGATATTCGGGAGCGGAGATGCGGCCAGCCCATGCGATGGAGATGGTCGCGTAACCGCGCTTGGCGTTAGTGAGCACGGCTTGGTAATCGGCGTATTGGCCACCACCGTGGATCTGAACCAGTCCGGGAATCTTGCTGCCCGCGTCACTCATCGCTTTAGGATAGCCATAGACGGCAGCCATCATTGATTTTTGCCCTTTGAAAATACCGATGCGGTAGCGCAGGACTTTGAGAACGACACCGTCTTCTTCCCATTCCTTGAGAATCTCGGTGTCGAGGGGCTCGGCGCGCGGGTCGAAGCCAGTCCACATGGCTTGAGCATCCTGCGGTACTTGATTATTGCTCAGGGGCGGCAGAGTTTCAGCGATGCTGTTTGCTATCAGGCAGGTTGAAGCCAGTAAGAAGAGCGTTAGTAGATGTTTCATGATGTGCTGAGCTGTTATCTATGCCGCCGTCCTGCCACCATAGAGATGTATGAGGTTACGTGAAACAAATGCCATTCTTGCACGCCATGTTGAGCAATCTTGTTATGGTGATCCCTTCCTGCAGAGGCGCACAGGCGCACAGGCGTGCAGACTCTGGAAGTCGTGGAGAGTAAGCCAGAGCAAGATATTCTCTGGATGCTATGCGCCTATTCAGGAACAGGCTTATTGGGCAATAAGAGAGACAGCAGGTCAGTTTCCACGACATGGCGATTACCGAGAAACTCGGTGAGCAGCTTAACGCGTTCTAGTGCCGGCATGACCTCAATGACGGTGCCTTGAAAACCCTGGAAGGCGCCATGCGCGATTTCCACTTCATCACCCTCGCTGACAGTCGGCTCCAGAGTCATGATGTCATCATCACCTTCATTGAGCTCCTGCATCTGTTGGGTCAGATCTGCAATGAATGAGCTGGGAATTTCAGGCATGTAATCGCCAAACTTGAGGATGGTCATGACCCCGTGGGTATGGACGATGTTGCGCTCATTTTGCTCTCGGGAAAAGAAGCCAAAAATATAACCAGGAAACATGGCTTCCACCCACCAAACTTTACCGCGCCTGGTTGCTTTACGATATCTCAGGCGTGGACAAAATGACTGCACCCCCTCGATTTGATTCATCGCCCTCGCCGCGATGTGTTCGCGCTTGGGTTTGGTGCGCACACAGTACCAAGCGTAGTGATCGGCATCGGATGACGTGTCGGAGTTGATATGAGTCATGCTGTCTGAATGTTTTTATTCACCGAGAAATTTCTGCAATAGGGGTAAGACAAGCTTGGCTTTGCTGGACCATCGTTGGATGATCTTGATCCGGTTTTCGTAAAATGCGCGCAGCTCTGGGTCGCTGACGGTATCGAGATCCTGCTCGAGCTCGCCCAGCTTGCGTGTGCCGCTGTCCATGTGCGGACGAACTTGTTCACGAATAAAACCCCCGACAAGTTTTTTTAATTCAATATCCGCTTCAAAATAGCCTTTGCGGTCATTGTCATATTCGACATCGCGAACAGCACCAAGGGTGCGCAACATTTTTAAGCCCTGACTTGCCGATCCCTTACTAATGTCAAGGCGCTCAACCAGGTCCGCCATGGTCAAGGGCTTGGGGGAGGCGAACAAGAGGCCGAAGATCTCACCCACAGAGGCTGGTAAACCAATGATCTTCGCGCCATCTCTAAAAAACGAGATGAGTCGCTGATCGATGGTCAACTTCTCTGTATCGGGCTGATCGCTAGGGTGCATCAAGGGCGAGAATAGCACCGTCGATTTGAAAGTTCAATTTTTTTTGAACAAAAAAACTAACACTTAGTTATAATAAGGATTTGCTGACAACCGGCCTTGTGAAGCCCTTTACGAAGCACTTGATATTTACAGGCCCTTATCTGGCTGCCGCTATTGGCCCTGTAGGGGAGCCATGGTGGCAAGTTGATCTTGCTGAATAATGACAGCAGCTTTTTTCTCTGAACCTTCCGTTTCAGCGGATGCGCTGCTTGTCTGCTTCACTGAAGTATCGATGTTCACCGCAGTGCCTGCCTCAGGCTCGTATGCGTAGGAGGCAACTAACCAGCAACAGAGAATGGCGGAGCTACAAAGAATGAACATGCGGATATTGGTCATAGCGTGATTGTTAGTAGCGTGAGCCACATTTGGGTGCAAGTGGTAAAACCCCAAGTCGCTTCTTGCGCAAGATCATTTACCACTTTTATGGAGGGTCCCCGGATAGCCCCGTGTTGATGCCGTATTAGAATAAAAGCTTGGATTCATAAAACATCATAGCAGACTAAACAGCTGATGGTGCTGATCAGGCGCTATTACCGGTGAATTTTTTTATAGTCATGAACATTATTGATCTACTCAAGGCCCTGAAGGAAGAAAGTGTATCGGATGTTTTTCTCTGCGAGGGGAAAACTCCCCAAGTGAGGCATCATGGCAAGTTGGAAACCTTTGCTGAGCAGGCTCTGACCAAGGAGGATTTCTTGGCATTCGTTGACGAGCATCTTCCTGCAGAAACTTGGGACAACCTGGTAGAAGAGCGGGATATTGATATCGGCTTGAGCCTTTCCCCTATGGAAAGGTTTCGTTTGCACCTCGGTTTTGAGCAAGGGGCGGTATCCTTGGTCGGAAGAAAAGTGCCCTCTGGCGCGATGAACTTTGAGGAGCTTAACCTCCCGCCTATGCTTGAAACCATGTTGGAGGAAACCAGGGGTCTCATTCTGGTTACAGGTGCCACGGGTTCAGGTAAAACAACCACCATGGCAGCGATGTTGCACTACATCAATAGTCACCATCAGAAGCATATTGTTACCATTGAAGACCCAATTGAATTTATTCACCAGGAGCAAAACGGCCATATTACCCAGCGTGAAATTGGCTCTGACACCAAAGACTTCAGCTCTGCTCTGAGAGCTGTGCTCAGGCAAAGCCCCGATGTCATTTTTATTGGTGAGATGCGCGATCTTGAGACCATTAAGACGGCGATGTCCGCGGCCATTACGGGCCATCTCGTAATCTCAACCTTGCACACAGTGGATGCGGAGCGCACCCTGGAAAGGTTACTCAACTATGTTTCAGAGGGTCAGCAGCATCAGTTTGCGATGGATTTATCAAACGCTCTTAAGGGTGTCGTTTCTCAGCGGCTTTTGCCGAGAAAAGATGGGCAGGGAATGATCCCCGCGGTGGAGATCCTAGTGAATACCCCGCACATATCCAAGCTGGTTGCCAATCAGGAAATTGAGGAAATCGGAGAGGCGATCAAGGCTGGCGGCTCAGAGGGCATGATTAATTTCAATCGGGTTTTGTTGGAGATGGTGGAGCAGGATGTGATCACACCGGAAACGGCTCTTGCCGGTGCAGAAAAGCGCGAGGAGATGAAGCTTCTCATGCAAGGCATGGAAACCGGTATCGACACACTGCGCACGCAGGGTGGAGGTATCGAGAAAGCGACAATATCTATGAAAAGCCTGCTTAAGTCCGCACTGCATTACAATGCATCGGATTTGCTGCTCACCGTGGGCAACTCACCGACATTTAGGGTCAACGGAGAATTGATTGCCACCAATATTAACCCACTCAATGCTGCTGATACCAGAAACCTTCTCTTGAGTATTCTCAACCGCCGGCAGCGGACAGATTTTGAGCGGAATAAGGAAGTCGATTTTGCCATGAGTATTACGTTGACCGATGATGAGGGAGATCAAAAATACCACCGGTTCCGAGTTAACGGATTCTATCAAAAAGGTACTGTTTCCTGTGCCATCCGCTTGATCAACCAGTTCATCCCGAGTCCTGCTGAGCTTCATATGCCCGAAACCATTCTGGACATGGCTACTAAGCATCATGGCCTGGTCCTTATTACCGGTGCTACGGGGCAAGGAAAGTCGACCACGCTCGCTTGTTTGATTGACCACATCAATAAGACTCGCTCATGCCATGTGATTACCATCGAAGATCCGATCGAATATGTTCACCAAAATAAGAGGGCCATCATTGAGCAGCGCGAACTATATGCTGATACAATGAGTTACCAGAATGCCCTCAAATATATTCTGCGGCAGGATCCTGATGTCATCCTTGTCGGTGAGATGCGTGATCCCGAGACCATTGCCGCGGCACTCACCGCAGCTGAGACCGGGCACCTCGTCTTTGCCACCCTTCACACCAATGATGCAGTGCAAACAATTGATCGTGTTATTGATGCGTTTCCCCCGGATCAGCAGAACCAGGTCAGGTCTCAGTTTTCCTCCTGTCTGTTAGGCATCGTTGCTCAGCGGCTTTTGCCGAGAAGAAATGAAGATGGCAGGATTGCCGCATTCGAGGTGCTCAAAGGAAGCGCAGCAATCAGAGCAAATATCAGGGACAACAAATGCCAACAAATCAAAGCTTGCATGGAGACCTCTCAGAAAGACGGCATGATCACGATGGATAAAGCTCTCAATGATCTCTATGAGCAGGAACTTATTAGTGCCCAGACAGTGAGAGAATTTGCAGCCGATAACAAGACCCTTTGAGTGGAATCACTGACGCGCAACCACACTGGGAGCACTGGTGGTGCCGTAGCGGTCAACGGCGCTTACCGCGATCGCCTCGGGATTTCCTGTAAGAGTTAGGCTTCTTGCCGAAGCGGGAAGGACCTTGACGGTGAACCAGTATTTGCCGTAGCGCGCCTGAACGGCATACTTGGAGGCGCCTCTCACCGACGACCACTTGGCCTGAGCTCCTTTTCGTGATCCGGAGGCCTTCAGGCTGGGGCTGAGGGGTTGCGCTTTGCTGAGCCACGGCATCGGTGGCACCAGTGCTGCACTTGAGTAGGTGTTTTTCTCCAGTAAGGTGGAAATACCATCTCGGTTCTGACGCAAAGACTTCATACTCCAGTGGACGTGGCCGGCGTAGTTGTTGCCAGTGGAGCGGGAGAGATTGACCTGGTTGACGATCTCACTGGCGGGACGCCCGGGGTCCTCGGTGCTTTTGATGCGGGCGGTGGCGATTCCCGGCCACACGGGGCGGCTTCCTTGTGCTCGCCACCAGCTCAACAGGCGGGTGTAGCTTTGTGGACCTTGAATACGCCAATAAAGTTGAGGGGAGAGGTAGTCACACCAGCCTTTTTGCAGCCATTTGCGGGAGTCTGCGGCAAGGTGCTCGTAGGCGTCAACACCAGCCGTCGTGCCGGAGGGGACCCCAGGTCTCCAGATGCCAAAAGGGCTAATGCCAACACGGACCCAAGGTTTTGCTTTTTTCACGGAGCTGTACATTTCCTGCACAAAGCTATCCACATAGCCGCGGCGCTGTGATGGGCTTTTACTATCTGGGAAGTGTTGCTTGTGTTTACCGTTTTTGGCCAAATCTGGATAAGGGTAAAAATAGTCGTCGATGTGGATGCCGTCGACATCGTAGCGGCGTGTCACGTCAAGGATCACAGAGAGCGCGCGTTGCCTGGTGAAGCTGCTGGCAGGATTCATCCATCGGTAGGTTTTAAAATTGCAGATATGTGATGGGTGCGTGCGGCAGACATGGTTGCTGGCAGTGGGCATGGTAGAGTTCGGCAAGGCGCGGAACGGGTTGAACCATGCGTGAACCTCAATACCCCGCGCGTGTGCCTCGGCGATGCAGAAGGCGAGGGGATCATAGCCGGGGGATCGCCCCATCGTGCCTGTCAGCCAAGAGCTCCAAGGTTCGATGCTCGACTTGTAGAGTGCATCGCCATTGGGCCGCACCTGAAAGATGATTGCGTTGAGATTGATTTTTGCCATCTGGTCGAGCATGGCGCGCAGCTCGCTTTGTTGGGCGCTGCGGGAGAGGCCTGTACGGCTTGGCCAGTCAATATTGAAGACACTGGCTACCCAGGCGCCACGGAATTCACGGCTGACGACGGGTGGTCTTTCTTGGCTTGGAGTGTAGTTTTGACACCACCCAATTGAAGGCAAAAGGCATGCAGCGACAACGACGAGCTTTAGAAACCAAGGGTGATGTAACATTGCTGGCAATATCCGCCTGCTTGCACTTATTGGCAAGGGAAAAGCCTAAGATCTAAAGTTTACGAGAGACATTGAAACACCTGATGTGCAAAATACGTAAGAAATTGATACAGAGATCAACATAGACCATGAGCAACTTTCAAATATCTAAGCAAGCAAGCATACACAGCACTGCCAGAAAACATCTCGTTTTGATTACGCTGATCATGGCCTTTGCGGCTTTTGCGGTGAACGCTAATCCAAAACCCAACATCGCAAAACCCAACATCGTGCTCTTTCTGATTGATGACCTCGGTTGGGCGGACCTCGGGGTGACCGGCAGCACGTTTTATGAGACACCCAACATCGACAGGCTTGCCTCCGAGGGCGTGTTTTTCACTGATGCCTATGCCGCCAACCCCGTATGTTCACCCACACGCGCCAGTGTTCTCACTGGTAAGTATCCCAGTCGCATTGGCCTCACTAATCACAGTGGTTCACGCGGCTCCATGGGGCCAAATCACATGCTCACTCCACCGGAAGTGGTCGGTAACATGCCACCCGAGGACATCACCTTGGCCGAGGCTCTCAAGAATGCTGGCTACACCACCGCCCACATCGGCAAATGGCACCTTCAAGCTCATCACATGAAGGGCCGCGAGCACTACCCTGAGGCCAATGGCTTTGATCTCAACATCGCCGGACACAAGATGGGCCAGCCAGGTGATTATTATTTTCCTTACACCAGTAAACAACATCCCAGCACCAACGTGCCGGACATGGAGGATGGCAAAGAGGGCGATTACCTCACGGACGCGCTTACCGATAAGGCGATCCGGTTCATCGAAGAGCAGGGGGGGGAGAAGCAGAAACCGTTTTTTCTCAACTTTTGGTATTATACCGTGCACACCCCGATCATCCCGGACAAATCCAAGCTGAAAAAATACAACCAGAAGGCCAAGGCCATGGGCTTGGTGGACAAGAACACGGAGGGCATCAAAGAACACCAGAGTGTCTCACGCGGGGTGCAGAGCAATGCTGCCTACGCTTGCATGGTAGAGAGCATGGATGAAAACATTGGCCGCATCATTGCCACCTTAAAAAAACGAGGGATGTTTGAGAACACCATCATCGTGTTCCTCTCAGACAATGGCGGGCTCTCGACGGGCTCCGGGCCGAACTCGCCCACCTCCAGCTTACCGCTGCGTGCTGGTAAGGCATGGGTCTATGAGGGGGGTATCCGCT
>JAFMDE010000083.1 GCA_017857425.1 Akkermansiaceae bacterium | reverse complement strand
GAATCCCTCGCTTCAATATGCTTGTCGGATGCTTGATTCTTTTTTTGGGTATCCATGGTCATATGCCTATTTGATGCCTATTTGATGCCTGTTTGAAGGGGGGATTGCGATGGGTGCAATTCAACTTGATCTAGCAAAAAAGTAGCCGACCTGCAGGGCTCTTGTCGAGCTTGTTGATGGGCTGTTTCGTCAAGGAAACCTAGCATGATCCGGACAACACCGTGTAGGTAAGTTCTCATGAATGAGATAAATTCGGGCTTGATTTTAGGGTTGTCTTGGGCGAAGCAAGCGTTGACAACATCACCCAATTTACCGACATGGCAGACAAAGAAGATATCAATCCAGAAAATATAAAGGGCGCTTTCTATGTAGATAGCCAGTGCATCGACTGTGACCTCTGCCGTGAGACGGCCCCAAACAATTTCCGCCGTGAGGAAGATGAAGGTTACTCCTACGTATATAAGCAGCCCGACAATGACGAGGAGCGTGAGCAGTGCGTTGAAGCGATGGACGGCTGCCCCGTTGAGGCAATCGGCGATGATGGAGACGAATAATTCGGATACTGGAAATACCACGGGTTCTGATTCAGAGCCTAGAAAAATTACGTCCCGCGCTAAGTCTGGCGCTAAACGAGGTAATGCTGCTAGTGAACAGCAGAGGAAAGCCCGTGCGCGTATTTTAATTGAATGGCTTGGGGGACTCAATCCACCTAATCCATCGAGGAATATTCACCAGCCAAGAGAATTTGTTGATAGCCTGTTGAAGAGTATTGGCATTTCTGATGGTGTTGATGAGGCGCGTCTCAGAGAGGTTTGGGCTAATGTGGCAGGCCAGTTTGTTGCCCAACATACCGTGCCGGAATCAATCCGTGGTGGTGTGCTTGTCTTGCGTGTTTTGCAGCCCGCGATGAAATTCCACCTTCAGCAAATGAATGGCAAGCTTCTTGAAAATCTCCATCGTGAGTTAGGGGCAGATACGGTCAAAAAAGTCGTCTTTAAAATTGGTTAACCTATGATCTGAAGCCGTAGTGAAATCAAAATTACATCATTATCAAAACTGGATATTTGATTGGTCAGGGACTCTCGTTGACGACCTTGCCATGGTGCTGGATGCCACCAATCACGTTTTAGCTAAATACGGTAAAGGCGAGATCGGGCGGGAGGACTTTAGGATGAGTTTTCGTCTGCCTTACGCAGGTTATTACGAGGAGATTCTGCCAGGCATTCCTCTGGTGGAGCTCGAAGATCACTTTAGGGAGGGCTTTGCACAATCCGAGGCCTCTGGGGTAACGTCACCTCTGCTTCCCTATGCACTCGAGTTTTTGGAGTGCCTGTATGCCAAAGATAAGCGCATGTTCATACTCAGTTCGATGGATGCGGCTGCATTCGAACGTCATGCGGTGGAGCTTGGAATAGATCATTTTTTTGAAGCAAGCTACGCAGGGGTCTTGGACAAGAGAGATCAGATTCACACGATGCTCGAAAAGCATTCTCTTGAGACCTCGGATACTGTCTTTCTTGGCGATATGTGCCATGATGTAGAGACCGCCAAACATGGCGGCGTGGCGTCTATTGCATTACTGACTGGGTATCAAAATGCGGAACAGCTTGGGGCCGCAAACCCAGATCTTCTTATTGGGGATTTATCGGAAATACACCCATTACTGGAAATGCCATTAAACAACGAGATTCGATGAAGGAAAAAGATCAAATTTTCATACGTGGTCAAAAAGTCAGCTGCCACATTGGTGTGCCTGATCAAGAGAGGTCAGAGCTTCAGGAGTTGATTATCCACACTCAATTTTCGTCCGCGGCATCTTCTCAAACGCTAGGGGATGATATTGATCAAACCATCGACTACCATGCGGTATATCTCAGAATTGACGAAGTGGCATCAAGTCAACCTCGTAAGCTAATCGAAACACTAGCAGAGGATTTGGCAGTAATGATTTTATCGGAGTTTTCTGTTGTAGAAGTTTCTATCGAAATCGAAAAGTTTATTCTGCCCAACACACAGTGTGTGGGGGTTGCCATCACACGCAGAAAGGTGAGTTAGGTATGCGGCAAGCGTGCCGCACTGAGCAGGGCAGAAGTGGCTCTGTTGGCTGGAGGAAGAGATGATCTTCGGTGTTGATGGGGCTTTGACATCACCAGTATATTATTGCACAGTAAATGTAGTTCCAGGTTCACCCTTCATTATCTATCCCCTTACTTTCCGGCGCACGTATGGCTAAAAAACCTAAATCAGTAGATCCGGATGCCGATTTGGTGAAGCGTGCACAAGGCGGAGAAACACGGGCTTTTGATGAGCTGATTATGAAGTATAGCCGTAAGTTATACGGTCTCGTCTACAATATGACCTCCAACAAGGAGGATACGCACGACTTGCTGCAAGATATATTTGCCAAGGCATACCGCTCATTAGGACGATTTCGTGGTAATTCGATGTTTTACACCTGGATCTACTCCATTGCGGTCAATATGACCCTTAATTTCCTCAAAAAACGCAAGAGAAGGGCTGGTTTTAGCTTTGATGACATGGATTCTGGCATTCAGAATGACCCTGGTTTCATCGATCAAGGGCATCATTCAAACCCACGAAGGCAATCAAATATCAATGAATTGCAAAAAAAATTGAACGAAGCGATGCAAACGCTGTCTGAACAACATAGAACCGTGGTTACCATGTTTGACATTCAAGGCATGCCACACGCAGAAATAAGCCAAATTCTAGGAGTTTCAGAGGGAACTGTAAGATCTAGGTTGTTTTATGCGCACAAACAACTTCAAGGATATCTAGAGGAATTCCTCACGCCAACACACTCACCAGACCAGTAAAAAAGCAATTAAAGCCTGTTTATTAATGATTTCTATTAAAAAACATCTGTATAAACGCATGTTTAATTTAAAAAAACACAAATAGTCTTGCATTCGGTAGCTTTTTTATTAAAATCCTCACATCACGACTTACTAAACCTATGAACGACGATAATTTCCACTCACTCAGAAATCTGATTTCGCTTAAGCGTCATGAGCAGCCTGATGATGCTTATTTCGATGAGCTGCTTGAGGAATTTCATCGTCGTCAGCAGCAGGACCATTTAAACCCATCGCTGCACAAGGAGATTTTAGAGCGTGTTTCAACCTGGTTTGCGAACACCAGCAGATGGAACTATGTGATGGGAGCTGGCGCTGCTTATGCGCTTGTCTTCTTTGCGGTCATTTTCTTTTGGCCAAAGCCTGATGTGACACCTGTTCTCAACACGGCACCAATCCAGCACCAAGAGCAAGTTCAAGCTGTAGAGACACTAGACGAAAAGGCACTCGAGGCACTCGAGGCTAACGAAGTCAACAAAGGTAAGAGTGAGCAAGTTGTCGAACCTCAGGCTTACTAGGCATTTTATCTGCTTAGAGTATTTTGATAGAGCCATGCTCTTTTAGGAGACTGCTATCGAGCACTCTGTTTTGTTTATCTCACAATGAGGCTGCATGGTAATGCAGTGATTCAGATACCTTGTTCCTGCTTTTTTTTCGTATCGACCTATTTTGAAAGGTCATTTTCACAGGGGGTGTTGATTTTTTGTTCAATCAATCCCGTATGGTGAGCCGATTTATTGTAAGGCTCGGCAGGCCAGCTCACAGCACAACTGCAAAATAACTCAAGATCTTGAATGGTTTTTGATATTAGGTGATATTAGGTGTTGGAAACCTAGGACCTTACGGCTACCACTCCGCGCGCTCTTTGTTTTAGCGCTCATCTAATTTCATGGCCTTTGAATTTTCCAGTCTTAATGCCGCCCAGGCAGAGGCCGTCAATGCACTTGATGGCCCCGTATTGATTTTAGCAGGTGCGGGAACGGGCAAAACCCGTACGGTGACCTGCCGTATTTCCCATATGGTCGAGCGCGGGATTGCGCCTGAAAATATTCTAGCAGTGACCTTTACTAACAAAGCAGCCAGTGAAATGCGTGAGCGTGTTGCTGATATGGTAAGCAAGGCTGCTGGAAAGGAGATTACCGTCTGCACTTTCCACTCACTCTGTGTGCGCATTTTGCGAACGGGGATCGACCGGCTTGGTTATAAAGATAATTTTACGATCTACAGCGGTAACGATCAGACTGGCCTGATCAAGCAAATCATTATCCGCAAAGGAGGGGCGCAGGAAAAAATCGAGCCGGGCATGGTTTTGTCGATTATCTCAAAGGCAAAAAATGCCGGCGGCGATGCTGATTTGATTCAAGATCCTTTTATTGCCGATGTTGCGCGTGCCTACCAAAATGAACTGCGTGCGCAGAACGCGGTTGATTTTGATGACCTCTTATTACTTGCAGAGCGATTGTTGCGTGAATTTCCAGATGTCTGTGAAATTTGCCGGAAGCGCTGGACACGGGTCACAGTGGATGAGTTTCAGGATACCAATGGATTGCAAATGCGTCTGCTGCAGCAGCTGGTCGGTGAGCCTTATCATGTCTGTGTGGTGGGAGATGATGATCAGAGTATCTATGGCTGGCGCGGTGCTGAAGTAGAGAATATCCTACAATTCGAGAAATTTTTCCCTAACCCGAAAGTCATTAGGCTTGAGCACAATTACCGAAGCTCAGAGGCGATTATCCACACGGCGAATTCTCTCATTGTGCATAATGTGGGTCGGCGGGAGAAGCAGCTCAGGTCAGTAAAACCAGTAGGGGACCTGCTGCGTATTATCTCGATGCCCGGCGATGAAGAGGAGGCAGAATTTATTTCCCATGAGATTACTGAATTGCATCGAGTGGAGAAAAAACCACTCGAAGATATAGCGATCCTATTTCGAACAAACTCGCAGTGTCGCCATCTCGAGCTGGCTCTGCGCAAAGAACAGATTCCCTACCGGATGATTGGAGCGCAGAGTTTCTATGACAAGCGTGAGGTGCGTGACATGCTGGCCTACCTGCAGGTGCTGGCCAACCCGAGTGCCGACGTGCCCTTGCTTCGCATTATGAACTCTCCCCCGCGTGGTATTGGGCAGGCTGCCGCAGTATTACTGACAGATACCTCGCGCGAACGTGGCGGCAGTGTCTGGGAGGCCATGGGCTCGGCATCTGATCAACTCTCGAGCCGAGCTCAGAAATCCGTCGATGCCTTCACCGAGATGATCCTTGGCTACCGCGAAAGGATGACTTCCAACCAGGAAAATATGGGTAGCGTGATGACCGCTATGCTCGATGAGATGGGCTACATTGAATGGGTCAAGCGGAGCAGCAAAAATGACAGTGAGATGGATATGAGGCGTGATAGTATCGATACTGTGATTCAGGATCTCAAGGAGGCCTCGAAGAAAAAGCTTTCGCTACAAAAGTATCTGGACATGTCAGCGCTTGCACGCGAGCGCGAGACGGATGATGACATCGATAAACAGCGTGGAGTGACCCTCATTACCCTGCATGCTTCCAAGGGCTTGGAGTATCCCATCGTCTACCTCGTTGGGCTTGAAGAAGGCATACTTCCCCACAAAAGAAGTATTGATGAGGGCACATCTGACGAAGAGCGCAGATTGCTCTATGTGGGCATCACCCGCGCTCAGGACCGCTGCACGTTAACCTGGTGTTCTGTTCGGACAAAATGGGGGCAACAGCATGCCGGCGAGGCGAGTAAGTTTTTGATGGAGCTAGATGACAAATACGTTGAGCAGCACGACTACGATGATATCATGGGGGCCGAGGCTACCGAGGAGGAGACGGATAACTTCTTTGCCGATCTGAAGAGCATGTTTGACTAGTCATTGAGTCACCAAGCAATCTGCGTGCATGGAAAATTTTCCGTGTATTTCAGCATCAAGATGATTAATACGTTTTTCTATGAACTCTTACATTCTTAAAATTTTCCTCTATGAAACCGACCCGCAGGTGTGGCGAAGGTTTTCTGTGCCCGAGACAGCCACTTTTTCTGAATTGCATCAGATTATCCAAAAGGCGATGGGTTGGAATGATGAGCAGGCCCATCAGTTTCGTTATGGCAAGGGCCGCCACCTCAAGCAGGTGATTGCCAATACCAATGAGCAAGTCGGGCCTGGAGATGAATTTACCGATGAAAAGGATATCACGATCGCGCAGTTTGCAGGGCGGCGTAAATTACCTGTTCGGCTGATGTATCGGTATGATTTTTTTGATGACTGGACGCACGAACTTGTCATCGAAGAAAAAAAGGAAGGTGAGAACACGCTTAAGATGCTGGGCGGCGAACGAGCCTGCCCGCCAGAGGACTGCGGAGGATCCTTCGGCTACAAGGAGTGTCTTGCTGGCTATGCTGAGTGGATGGACGACGATTACGATCCAGAGGCCTTTGACCCGAAATCGGTGAAGCTGTGACGCTTGCCGGCAATATAACATCGGAAGTAGCTGCGATTCGCTGCTATAAAATAGTTTTCAACTAGCAAAAAATTATTCTCGATCATTGTCTGGTTGATTACAAACAGGGCATTATTATAGTGGTGATCTTAAGTTTTTACTGTTAGCTATCGTATTACTGTTTTCATGATTTCTGTCGTTACCGCTTACTACAACAGCCAAGATTTCATTGGCAAAGCCTTTGAATCACTAAAGGCTCAGAGCCATGAGTGTTGGGAGTGGATTATTGTTGATGATGGTTCCCAGCCTGAAGCGGTAGCGGCTCTGAATATAATCATCGGAAATGAGGCGCGAGTGAGGGTGCTTACTCAGAAAAATGCAGGTCAGGGAGCCGCCCGAAATAGGGGCGCAAGAGAGGCTAAGGGTGATTTTCTTTGCTTCCTAGACAGTGATGATTGGTTCGATAGCCATAAACTGGAAAAACAATTGGCTTTCATGAGGGAGAATAAGTCGGATCTTTCTTTTACTGCTGTTGAGGGGGTTTGGCAGGATGGGTGTGAGGAGAATTTTTCTGGGATTTCCCATTTTGATCAGAAGAGAGGACGGGAATTTTTACCAGGTTTAATCAAAAGTTGTCTTTTCACTCTTAGTAGCGTGATGATGACTAAATCATGCTTTGATGAGTTAGGTGGATTTTCGCCCGAGAGCCAGTTTCGTGGAACAGAAGATTATGAGTTGTGGGTGAGAGCGGCGGCTGCTGATAAGAACTTTGCTTTTATTCCAGAGAGGTTGACTTATTACAACATACGATATGGTTCGGAAGTGAGAGATTTAATCAGGAGTTATGACGGGACACTGAGAGCAATCCGTCCGTTGAAAAATGATACTGATCCTATGATACAGGCAGCGGCTGGTCGGCGAAGTGTCTATCTTGCAGGCAGGTTGATACTGAGAGCCATTGCTGCTGATAGAATGAAAATTGCTCGTTATTGGGCAGGAGAGGAACCCAAGGCCTTATTTGGCATTTCGAAAATTTTGATGATGGCAGGCGGTCGGCCGGTCGCAATATTGTTAAACGTAGCTTATAGGCTTAAAAAACAGGTGCAGTAGTTATTGTTTTTTTGGATGGCAATATGTTGCCTAAATGAAGGGGCGTTATGACGAATATCTTATGGTGTGGGTAAATGGCTTTTTAAGCTGGGTCTGTATTTGAGTCCCCATGCATTTACTACCCAACAGATATTAATTGGATTTATTTTATGCACTATGTAATGTAAAGATATTCAGGTTAAGAGAAGTTATGATAGATACAAAAGAGCCATTAATCATTGTGCATGTAATGAAAAATTACGAGGATAAACGTGGTGGTATATATAATGTTGTTCATAACCTGCTTAGCCAATCAGCGCCGAATATAAGGCAATATGTAATGACTAATAAAAGTTCTGTGGCGGCTTCAGAACCTTATATTCTTAACACTCAGGAGCAGCTTAATGCCATTAAGCCACAGATTATTCATTTGCATGGCATGACTGGATTCAGCGGTAAGATTTTACGCTTCCTTAATAAACAAAAAACCTCTGCGTGCTTAGTGCATAGTCCCCATGGCCATTGGCATCCGTATGTTCAAAACGAACGCCGATTTTATAAGCGCTGGCTAGCTAACATTCTCTATGAACGCATCTTGTTCAAACAATGTTCACACTACTTTGTGCTTACTCAGCAAGAAATAAAAAATCTCAAAGAAAAAGGTGCTGTAGGCCAATTTGAAATTGTTCTAAATGGGCTAGATCATACGCTACTGAATCTCAGCAGAAAATATTATGCTGAGACTTCATCGGCTTTTCCCGAAAAAGAAAACACCATTCTTTTTATTGGTGAAGTATCTCCAAGAAAAGGAGTTTTAGAGCTCGTTTCTATTTTCCAGAAAATAGCGCCTAAACATTGGCAACTTAAGATTTATGGTCCTGTGCCGCAAAGATACGAAAAGGATGAAGCAGAGCTCCAAAGCCTCATCAAAGACGATGTTAGCATCTCTTTAAACGGATCGATTTTCGGCCAAGAAAAATACACTGCCATGTTAAACGCCAAGGTATTTTGCCTTCCGTCCTTTGCTGAAGGTATGGCACTGGGCCCACTCGAGGCCGCAACCTTGGGGTGTAAGTTGCTGGTCAGTGACGCGTGCGGCTATGAAACACTGCCACATGGCACAATCTTTCATACTTACGACCAAAATCAAGAAGGTGCATTAGAGCGTCTTATGGAGCACATACTCACGCAAGCAGACTCTTTTTTTGAGCCTGATCTGGATACGATCAGACACATGCAAAGAAGCTTTGAGTGGGAGGCAATTATCAATCATTATTTCAGCCTTTATCAAAAGGCGGCAGTCCC
>JAFMDE010000082.1 GCA_017857425.1 Akkermansiaceae bacterium | reverse complement strand
GATGCTGAATACGATGCCTTGATGAACGAGCTCAAAAAGCTCGAGGCCGCCCACCCTTCCCTCGCCAAAGCAGACTCCCCCACTCAGCGTGTTGGCGGAGCGCCCTTAAAGGATTTTCAGCAAATTAAGCACCTCGTGCCGATGCTTTCCATCGAGGATATTCATGAGCTCAAGGATGAGGAGCTCGAGGCACTGCAGGACCCCAATGCCAGCAAGATGCAAAACCTGCGAGACTGGTATCAGCGCCTGGCCAAAAACCTCGGCGTGGATCATGTCGCGCTCACCGTCGAACCCAAAATTGATGGCGTGGCGGTCTCGGCAGTTTACCGTGATGGTGTGCTCGATTATGCGGTAACCCGCGGCGATGGCACCACCGGCGATGACATCAGCCAGAATATCCGCACCATCAAATCGATCCCGCTGCGTCTGCCCGGAGGTGCGCCTGCTCTGTTTGAAGTTCGTGGCGAGGTCTTCATGCCCAATGAGGCATTCGCCAAACTCAATGAACAACGCGACGAAGCCGGAGAACCCGCCTTTGTCAACCCACGCAATGCCACCGCCGGCACCCTCAAGCAACTCGATTCAAAATTGGTAGCGGCCCGCCCGCTTGACTGTATTTTTCACTCCTACGGCCAGGTCGATGATGCCCCTTACACGAGTACTTCTGAATTCCAGCAAACACTCCGAGACTACCAGCTTAAATCGACCCCTTGGTTTGAAGAAGTCGATAACGTCGATGATCTGCTCGCGGCCATTGCCAAACTCGACGAGGACCGCCACCACTTTGCTTACGCTACCGACGGCGCGGTCATCAAAGTCAGCAAGCTCTCCACCCACCAACAGCTCGGCGCTACCACCAAGCACCCCAAGTGGGCCTGCGCCTACAAGTTTCTTCCCGAGCAAAAGGAGACCCTACTGCGTGACATCACCATTCAAGTTGGCCGCACTGGCGTGCTCACCCCCGTTGCCGAGCTCGAGCCTGTCTTCGTCTCTGGAACCACCGTCTCCCGCGCCACCTTGCACAACCAAGATGAGATCGACCGCAAAGACGTCCGCATCGGTGACACGGTCATCATAGAAAAGGCAGGAGAAATCATCCCCGCCGTAGTCAAGGTCATCACCGCAAAACGACCTGCACAGAGTCAGCCCTTCAATCTCTATCAATACGTCAATGGCCAGTGCCCCTCTTGCTCAGGACCCATTGAGCAGGAAGAAGGTTTTGTCGCCTGGCGCTGCCTCAACTTCGCCTGCCCAGCTCAAGCAGTAACCCGCATCAAGCACTTTGCCTCACGTAAGGCCCTTGATATTGATGGCCTCGGAACAGCCGTCGCCGAAAAGCTCGTTGAAACCCAAAAGGTGCGCACCACACTTGATCTGTTTGACCTTGAGCCGGACTCCCTAGCAGACCTTCTGCTTGACCCTGCTCAGCTAGAAACGGGCACCAGCAAACCACGCCGACTTGGCGAGAAAAAGGCAGCACTCATTACTGATTCGCTCAATGATTCCAAGCAGAGCCCGCTTTCAAGATGGATCTTTGCCATGGGCATTCCCCAGATCGGTGAATCCGCAGCGCGTGAAATCGCCCGCCTTCATCGCAACCTCGGCGAAGTCGCCTCATCAAGTATCCTCAAAGACCTCGCTGAACTGCCCGACTTCGAAGAGCTTACTGTTTCCAAACGCAAAAAAGAAAACCACCCAAGGCTCGCTCAATATCAGATAGAGTCTGAACTCGGCCCTGTCGCCGCCCAGCATATCGTGACGTTTTTCAACAGTCTTGCAGGGCAGCATGTGCTGGAGAAACTCGAAGCCCTCGGCATCAACCCTGACTCGGACAACTACGATCCAAAAAAATCCACGGCTCAGTCACTCGACTCACCGATCGCCGGCAAAACCTTTGTGATCACCGGCACACTCACCCGACCTCGTCCTGAATTCAAACAGCTCATCGAAGCTGCAGGGGGCAAGGTATCCGGATCGATCTCGAAAAATACCGACTTTTTGCTAGCTGGTGAAAAAGCCGGATCTAAACGCAGCAAGGCGGAGTCTCTCGGCGTCAGTATCTTGAGCGAAGATGAGTTGATCGCAATGACTGCCTAACATCGTCAATCTGCAAAATACAACTCCGGCCTGGCATATCATCGAAATTGATCTCGATAAGTTTTTGCCAAGTTATCTGCATGTGCCATACTCCGCCATATGAGAAGTGATGCCGCCTGCTTTGCCAGTTATCGATTCAGCATGCTGAGTCTGCTCGCATTGCTGACCATGCTTCTTGTCAGCTGCGGTGGCGGCGGTGGTGGCGGCCCTATTACCGAGAACCGCAGCGTCCGTGGCTACAACCCCGGCGTTGGCCCCTTTGATAATCAAGGTAACTACGTTGAGCGCTGGGCAAATGACAAAAGCAAAGGCAACTGGTGGCGCAAGAGCATCGTCCACGAGCAGGTGACACCGACCACAGCGTCTGGCAAACCTGCCGTTGTCGCGGCAGTAGCCGCACCCAAGCCAACGACGAGACCTGCAGCAAGCTCCCCCAAACCCACACCGGCTAAACCAGCTGTTGCGGCCACACCAACGAGCAAACCTGCGGTTGCCATCACGGCAAAACCCAAAAGCAAGCCTCCCCTCCGCCACACCATCAAAAAAGGAGACACGCTATGGGGGCTCTCTCGCAAGTACAACACGACGGTCACTGCGATCCAACGTGCCAATGGCCTAAAAGGTTCCAACCTTAAAATCGGCCGCACCCTGCTCATTCCCAGGTATTAAACCTCAGTCCCTGAACAGGTCCCGATTAGGTCCCGATCAGGTTTGGGCCAGATTGAGGGCGCAATCTGCAAAAGCAGCGAGCAGCTCTCAGGGCATCTTGAAGCTGGAGCCAAGTAGCCCAACCAACAGCGGAGTACAGTAATAAGTAATCCGTGATTGACCCAGTCCATCCACCATAATACTGTTCTTTTGAACAGTATTATGGATTTGACCGCTCTCTTTGTTGACTTTGACGCCTACTTCGCCTCCGCGGAGCAGCACATGCAGCCGCACCTGCGTGGCAAGCCGGTGGGCATCGCCCCAGTAATGGCAGAAACTTCCTGCTGCATTGCCGCCAGCTACGAAGCCAAGGCGCATGGCATCAAAACGGGCACCAGCATCGGTGATGCGCGCAAGCTTTGCCCCGGCATTCAAATTGTCCAAGCACGACCAGCCAAGTATGTGGAGCTGCACCACCGGCTCGTTGCTGCGGTAGAATCGTGTATCCACGTTGAGGACGTTCTCTCGATCGATGAAATGTGGTGCTGGCTGCCTTACAATTTACGAGAGCCAGAAACCGTGCAGGACATCGGCCAAAAGATCAAACGCGCCATCCACGACCAGGTCGGCCCATGGATCAACGGCTCTGTCGGCGCAGCTCCCAACCGATGGCTTGCCAAGATGGCCTCCAAGATGCGCAAGCCGGATGGCTTATTCATTATCGAGTCCACGCAGCTACCAGAAATCCTCTACGAGCTTGAGCTCCGTGATATTCATGGCGTAGGGCGCGCCATGGAGCTGCGTCTCCACGCCAATGGCATCCATGATGTCAGGGCCCTGTGCCACGCCACACGCAAGCAGCTTCATACCGCCTGGGGTGGCATTGAGGGCGATCGGCTCTGGCTCCAGCTGCGAGGTAAAGAAGTCCCGACCACCGCAACAGAGCGCCGTAGCATCGGCCATAGCCATGTATTACCACCTGACAAACGCCGAGCTGACGCGGCCGTTTCGGTCTTGCACAAGCTCACCCAAAAAGCGGCCCAGCGCCTCCGTAGTCACGGCATGCTAGCACAGCGTTTCTCTCTCTCCCTGCGTTACCTGCGCGGTGGCAACTGGCACTTGGAAGCCTCACTGGAAGCAACTGATGACTCACTCACGCTTGCCCATGCTGCCTCCCATCTTTGGAAGCAACGTCCGCACCACCAGGAGCAGCTGTTAAAAATATCCATGGTACTAGGTCAGCTTGTTGATCAGGGCAACTACACTCCTTCGCTGTTCAAGGAATCAGATTCTGCAGCTTACCAAGCTGGTAAAAACCGCCAGACGCTCAACGAATCAATGGATAAACTCGTGAAAAAGTTCGGCAAACAATCCATCTATCTGGGTGGCGCCCACGACGCCATCGAAGCCGCGCCCATGCGTATTTCCTTTGGCCATATCCCGGACCTTGAGATTGAGGGAGACTGAGTGCCGAGCATTGCCTGCCGGAATCAAGTCCGGCTAGCGGGCTAGCCGGACTTGGCAAACCTGAGTGCAGATGATAGACACCTCACCATGGAAAACGTCGTTGATCTACTGATGCTCATTCTCCTCCAGGCCGTGCTCGGTTTTGACAACCTGCTCTACATATCCTTGGAGTCCAAACGCGCGCCCTTGGACAAGCAAAAATCCGTCCGCATCTGGGGCATTGGCTTGGCGGTGGTGTTGCGCATCGTGCTGCTGTTCGTCTTGCTCAAGATGATGGACTCCTTTCAGTCCACCTGGTTTAAAATCGATACTGCCTTTGTGCATGCAGAGGTCAACTTCACCTCCCTGATCACGCTACTCGGCGGCGTTTTCATCATCTACACCGCGGTCAAAGAAATCATTCACATGCTCAGCTATGAAGAAGCACACGCGCATGATCAGGAAAAAAAGCGGGCCTCCGTTGGCAAAATCGTCGCTCTCATCGTGTTGATGAACTTGGTTTTCTCCTTTGATTCGATTCTTAGTGCCATGGCCATCACCAAGGTCGCCTGGGTAATGACTATCGCTATTGTCATCAGTGGCATCTTGATGATCGTCATGGCAGACAAGGTCTCTAGCTTCCTGCAAAAAAACAGACTCTACGAGGTGCTCGGCCTCTTCATCCTCTTTATCGTCGGCATCTTACTCATCTCCGAAGGTGGTCACAAAGCACATCTCAGCTTCTTTGGTCATCCCGTGGAAGCGATGAGCAAGACGACCTTTTACTTCGTCATCGCGGTATTAGTGCTCATTGATGTTATTCAAGGGCGCTACCAGAAGAAGCTAATGGCAAAGAAACAGAAGCTGCACCAAATCTCTTACTGACCTTCTTTCCCTATCACCCCGCCATAAAAAAACCCCGGAGCAGTCCGCCCCGGAGGTTTTTATTCAAATGATTATGGTGATGGTTAACCGGCGACTTCCTGTCCGTGGAAATCGTTCCAGTCCTCAAGGTTGTTCAGGTTGACCGCATCGCGGATATCGGCTCCGGGAAGGCCAACAGCGCTGAGGATGCTCTCACGAGTCTCATCATCGTGGTTGTATCCGACAACAGCCTCGTTGAACCCAGCCGCACCACCGAGATTGGAGGCGTTCTGGCTGATCCAAGCTTCGAACTGGACGTAGTTAGGCTTGTTCTGCTGGATGTAGGCAAGCGTGGCATCCTTGTCGAGGCCAAGGGCATCAAGCATCATCTGGTCATAACCGCCACCACAGGCTGGATAGTCGGGATGAAGTTTGCCCACGGCGTCAAGCGACACTTTCTGCCAGAAGCGGGGCATGTGAAGAACGCCGAGCGGGCCGGCAACACCTGAAGAGATAGTTGGAATAATCATAGTTAGTTTGGTTTGTAGTTCTCGCGTATCTGATAAGAGATTTTTTTGTCTGGGATTTTTGTATGTGGCCCTAGGCGCTCTGTCGTCCCGGAAAGGTGAGCTCGGCAACGCCGGATTTGTCGAGGTCGCCAAGCCCTGCAGCAACCATTTTACGATACTGGCCGATGGTGGCAGCATTGACCGGCATATTAACACCCACTTTGCTGGCAAGATCAGCAGCAATTCCGGAATCCTTCGCCGCGTGCTCTGCTGAAAACCAGCACTCGTGGTCACGGTCACGCATGTCCTCGGCGTCCGTCTCAAGAACCCGGCTGTTCGCCCCGGTCTGGGAAAAGACCTCGCAGAGCATGTCAATGTCATGGCCCAAAGCGGCCCCGAGCCCGAGGCCCTCGGCGAGTCCGGCAGTGTTGATATTCATAACCATGTTAACCAGAGCCTTAACCTCTGCAGCCTTGCCGGTGCCACCGGGGACAAAACGCATGTTGAGGCTCAACTCCTCGAGAAGATCCTTCTGGTCATCGAATACCGACTCGTCACCGGCCAGCATGAGGTAAAGCTTGCCCTCACGGGCGTGGCTGATTGAGGACGCCATGCAGGCCTCCAGGGCGCTGGCTCCCACCGCCTTGGCCGCAGCCTCAATCTCGCGGTGGATTTCCGGCGAGAGGGTGGCACAGTTGATAAAGGTGGTGCCTTCCGCACCAACGAGGAGGTTATCGTCACCCTCGAAAAAGATGGCGCGCATGGCGTCATCGTTAGAGACTACCGTGATGACGGTGTCAGAAGCTGCGGTGACCTCGGCGAGACTCTCGTGGGCGGCTGCCCCGATCTCATCTGCCAGACTTGAAGCAGCCTCCCTGTCGATGTCATAAACGGAAGTAACTTCCCAGCCCTTGTCTTTAAGGTGGCGAGCCATGTTGGCGCCCATTTTGCCAACTCCGACGAATCCGATACGTGTGCTCATAAGAATGGTATTATTTGTGTTTTGGCTATCGATGATGAGAAGCGCATGTTTAGCGCTTGAACTCGGGGTAAAACGGATTGTGTGCCTTTTCCTCACCAATGGTGGTCATCGGACCATGTCCGGGACATACCACACAATCATCAGGCAGGGTGAAAAGCTCCTTGCGGTTGCACTCGAGGGCTTGAGGGAATGAAATGACACCTCCACCCATCGAGGAGGAGAAGAGGGCATCTCCAACGACCGCAACCGGCCTTGCCAGCCCGTAAATCACATAACTGATACCACCGATGGAGTGACCGGCAGTCAAACGAGTCTCGATAGCAAGCCCCCCAATCTGGAAACTTTTTCCGGGGACAATCAAGTCCGCTCCGGGAACCGGTTCACGCTCGCTGACATAAACGGGAGGTCTGCCAGTGGCTGCAAGAACGCGCTCAAGCTCGATAATGTGATCATGATGAGTATGAGTGAGTAAAACAGCCTTCACCTCAACACCCAGTTCCTCGACAGCAGCAAGCAGTTCGTCAGCACTGGCACCCGTATCAAAAATGGCAGCCGCCCCAGTAGCCGCATCCCAAGCAAGGTAAGCGTTAACCGTCATCTCACCACGATAGTCCGAATTGAATTGGCGCAGACCATCGAGCTCAAGTGGTTCAGGAGCCCATTCTCCACGCGCCATGGCAACCAGAGAATCGGCATCAAGACCAAGTGTCGAACAGAGCGCACGGGCACCCTCTTCATTAAACTCTCCCTCCTTGAGGGCGGCGATGGTCTCTTCTTGGACTCCGGTGAGAAAACTCAGGGTCGCGTCTTCAATACCAAGACCTCGGCAGGCCTTGCCAATGACATCCTCGAAGCAATCTTCGAGCGGAATACTATTAGGCATAGCAGCAGACATAGAAATGAGTCGTATCCCATGCCGGGCTTTAGTCAATGCAAGAGTATTGAGGTGTTTGGGCAGGATGGTCGTTCCATGCTTATGCTCTATTTGTGTTTATGATTCTGCTAAAAAAGCAATCCTCTTGAGCAAGCGAGGTCGTCAGTAAATTCACGACATAAGGTGATTCTTGATATCCATTCATTAATCATGGACAGACCACCGAAAATGCATATGTGTAGCTTTATGATTTTATCTTTCAAAACCATCCTGCGATTCAGCCTGACCCTATCCATTGGCGCCCTGCCTGTTCTGGCACATCAAGGCAGCCACGGCGAAGAAGCCAAAAATTCAACTCAAAACGGCCAATACACCTTGATTAGCACCAAGGCCGTAACCGAGCCAGTTGATGGGGCCGCAACCGCCAAAGTCAGCGGTCAGGGAGATTACAAGTTCAGAGTATTACATGGCCGTGACCTCCTCCCCGCTGAGGCCCTCAAGGTCTTGAAGTCCGCTCACGGTGGCTTTGCTATCGATCGCCGCCAAGGTAAGGGCGAAGTCTATTTCGCCTTACCTCGTGCTGGCATCATTCAAATCAGCTCGGATTTTTCTTCTGCCAAAATGATTGATACCGCCCCTGAAGTCAAAAATACCAATATGCACAACACCACCATTTGGTATGGCAACGACGGGACTCCCTACCTGACATTCCCCGCCAATGGTAATGCCAAAATATTCACCACAGACACTGATGGCAAACTGCTCAACACGCTCGCGGCACCCCAAAAGGGTTTTAAATTCAGCGACTCCAAGGTCGATGCCTATTTCGCCAGAAATGGCAAATTTGCTCCCACTGACACCGATATACTCAATAACAAACTTTATGTGACCACTGGCTATTCTGGCCTTGATTACGTACTCACTGCCGATGTGAAGGATGGCGAGGGAAAAGATCAGGCTCCTGTCATCGAGTGGAATAGCTTGGCATTCGGAGGCAAAGGCAATGCCCCAGGTCAATTCGGAACTGGTCATGGGGTAACCATTGAACCCGACGGGAAGCATATTGCCGTGGCTGACCGGCCGAATTCAGAAATTGAGAGTTTCACCAGTGACGGACAATACCGCTCGGTATTGAGCCTCCCCAAAGGCTCTTTCCCTTGTGATGTTGATTTTGAAGCGGGCTACACCCTTGTTGGTTGCCTGCATGGACCCGATCGATCCAAGGGAGCCACCATCTACTTGCTCAAAGGCAAGGAGCTCGTCTCCACCATTATTCCCCGTGAAGATCTCGGTCTCGAGCGCTTCACTCACATTCACAATGCCGTGGTTCGCCAACTTAACGGAAAGCTCTACATCATTGCCCAAGCCTGGAATCCGGGTGACTTCGTGATTCTCGAGCA
>JAFMDE010000081.1 GCA_017857425.1 Akkermansiaceae bacterium | reverse complement strand
TTCCAGCACTCGAGGAATCTATTCGTCTTGGTGATCATGATGCAGCCACCTTTGGTCAACTTGCTTTTGGAAGAATGCAAGCGGGGCAATACGCCTCGGCTTTACAAGCCTTTCAGCTAGCTCAGCTGACGCAGCCTAATGCGGTTGATTGGAAGGCAGGCACGGCTCAGTGCTTGGAGCAGCTCAAGCGTTATGAAGAAGCTTTATCATTACTCGATGAGGTCATCGAAGTTAGGCCAACAGAGACATCTTACTACCTACTACAGGCTTCCGTTTATCTGGCGATGAATCGCCCCGATGAAGCGATTACTAATCTGGACCTCGTTCGTCGCCTTGGCAAACTTGATGCGGAAAACCACCTTTTATTAGCTAATCTTCACTTGCGTTCGGGCAGTGGACACCTTGCGCGTCCGGTGATGATGGCGGCTTTGGGGATGGAGCAAAAAGCAGCCTATGGCTCTGTTATCAATTTACTTGAGTTTGCCTCCATCACTCGAGATTGGGCACTTGCACGGGACTTTGCAACCGCAACGCAGAAAGCCTATCCTGATGCCAGTGATGCTAAGCTCGGACAGAAGCGTGAGTATCTCTTGGCCTTTATTGATATTGAGTCAGAGGATCATCCTGAACGTGGAGCAAAAGTTCTTGAGGGCATCATCAAGCAGGACCCTTTAAGTGCTAGCTCACTTATTTTGTTGGCTCGCTATCGTGCCAAAGAGCAGAGGCATCAAGAGGCGGTGATGCTGCTTGAGCAAGCAGTGCGTGTGCAGGGTCATGAATACAGTGCAAACCTTGAGTTGGCGAAAGTGTGTGTGAGCATAAGGCGTTACGAAAAGGCTATCGATCATCTTGATAAAGCATTAAAGATTCAGCCTAGTGATGAGCTGCTTACGTATCGAGAGGCCATTCAGAATCTTGCCGTTGCAAGTGAGTAAAGGGCGATTGTTACGGCGGCTGCTTTCCCTGCCGTTACCCCGCTTCTTATTTAGCCGTTGCCTAGCGGACTCTCTGGCTGCGCAGCTGAAGAAAGAAAGCTGTTAGGCCTAGGCACAGCGCGATACAGCCCGCCAGTACCAGCAAGCAGGCGTGCGTTGTTTTTGATTCAACACCCAGCCAGTACTTGTGCTCTGCGAGGAAAATATTCCTATTTTTACTTTTACGATAATCCAAGCGATCAATCTCGCCCTTGGTCACTAGTAGGTCAGTGCGGGTATTCACAAAGAAATCTCTAGCTGGCTTTGTGGTGATAGTCACATCCTCCGGATAGGGAGGAATTGCTAATAGAGTCTCTAGGTTTTTGTGTCGTCCTGCGTGGGTAATGGACCTTGAGAGCTCTAATGATTCACTCGCCGTGATGGCCTCAGATGCCATCAGCCGTGTCAGGGCCTCAGTGAGGATCTTGAGTCGTTCACTTTCCTCGGGCTTGAGTCCTTGGTCTTCCATGCCCGCCAGGCGGTTATTGGTGCGCTGCTTCAGTGGGTCAATGTCGGCTTGGATCTTACGGCGTTGTTTTTCAAACAGATTTTCTGTAGCTTGAGTGACCATCATGCCCTCGTAAGCATAACGCAGTGGCATGACGCGCGCGGGAATGGGTTCTGCTCCTTGCCCTCGCCCTTCATCGGCACCGTGGAATAAACCGCGGTTCATTTCCTCAAAAGAAACCAGTGCGCCCGCAAGTAGGATTTGTGGAACGAGTAACAAGGGCACCGAGCTCAGGGCAGCCCGCTCAGTGGTAACGATGGATGATATGGTTAATGCCATGGCAGTACCGCAGAGAGCGATCAAGCTCATCCACCCCCAGTGCATTAAAAACATACCGTGAATATCGAGCATGCTATGGCCTAGCCATGTGTAGATGCCGCATTGAAGAAGAGCGGGAACAGAGAGGGAGATAAATTTGGCACTGACATATAAAAAAGTCCCCGGTCGGCAATTGCGTTCGCGTCTTAATAAGGGGGAGTCGCGTAAAATTTCAGTCGCGCTGTTGGTGAGGCCCAAGAACATGCCAATGGTGGCGGTGAGAAACAAGTAGACGGGCAAGTGAAGAGCGCTGTTGAACTCATAGGGGCCATCAGGCGAAGCGCGCAAGGTGGCGCCAATGAGTAGGGCGAGTAGAGGAGATTCTAACAGGATGCTGTAAATCGTGCCGCGATTTCTGAATTTTGAAATCAACGAGCGATGCAAGTGGGTGCGGAACAAACGAACCCACTCGGCACTTCGTTGTCTGCGCGTGCGCGTTGGCACTGCCATTTGATCATCATTGAGCATGATATCACCAAGATTACTTTGGTCTGGGCTTTCTCCTTTGCTGACCTCATCGATAAGTTGGCTACCTTCAAATCGCTCTTGCCAGAAGGTCGAAGGGAAGCGCCTCACGCCTCCGCTCTCTCGACTAGCCCTTCCGTGCAGTGGTGTTTCTAATACATCAAAGACAAAATCGGCATCTGCGCTTCTTGGGTCATGGCTTTTCAGTCTCGCTGGCGGCAGGATGTTAAGGTCGCCACAGGCCTCATGAAAATATTGGTGCATGGCTGTTGGGGTGCCGTAGAATGCAATACGTCCTTCCTGATCAAGCATCAGAACTTTATCAAACATCCGTAATACACGAGCACCAGGACGATGCATCGAGGCGACCACAATATTGTCACGAGAGAGGGAATGAAGGGTTTCTGTCACATGCTCGGAGTCTTTGGATGAGAGTCCCGATATCGGTTCATCAAAGAGGAATATTTCTGCGGCACTGCCAAGATCGAGGCCGAGGTTGAGGCGGCTGCGCTCACCTCCACTGAGAGTTTTGTCATCGGCTGAGCCAACGCGCCGCCTTGCTAATGGCTGCAGGGCAAGTTCAGCAAGAATAGACTCCACACGTTTGGAGTGTTCAACGGATGATAGGTGAGGTCTCCTAATGGTGCAGGCGTGAATAAGGTGCTGCCTTACCGTGAGCTGAGGGTTGAGTGCTTCTTCTTGAGGCATGCTCGCGATAAAGGGAGCAAGTTTGACGCGGTGATCATAAAGTGACACACCATTGAGCCTGACCGTGCCGCGGTTGGGTTTGAGATGACCGGCCAAAGCGGATAGTAGCGTGCTTTTACCACTACCACTTGGGCCCATGATGCATAGCATCTCGCCCCGCTTGATAGAAAAGGATACATTATCAAGAATGGTCTTATCATTGCCAAAATGATGATTGAGGTTCTCGACATCTACTGCGCGAATGACGGCGCGCTCTTCATCTAAGAGGCCTTCACTAAAGCGGCAGCGTACGGCCTGGTTGGCACTTATTCTAATGAGCGAGCCATCGACGAGCTTGCAGCTACTCCGCACAGGCTGGCCGTTGACGAGCACGGTTCGCTCAGAACTGATAATGGTGAGATTGCCTTCGGCCGTTTGTGCGTTGTAGTTAATTTTCAACACGGTCTTGCGAGCCAGCCCAGAACTTAGCAGCACATCTCCACGTTTGAGTTCCGATGGATCATTGGAAACAATGCACTCCTGCCTGCCAGCATCCATTTTGAAGCGGCTGCCCGCCTTCATGGCCTGCTTGCGAAGCAACTCCAGACTGGTTTCGGCTTCGCCTGCAAGGATGAGTTTGCTTGATACGGGAAGTTTGTAGACATTACCGACGGCAATTTGCTCCCCAGATTCAAGAGAGATATTTGTTTCGGTGAGTGCCTCCACATGCACATTCAGCCCGAAGTCTAACCTTACCGTGCTGTGGCGAGATCGAGAACGCTCAGCGGAGAGGGTAGATCCGTTTTCATTGAGATACAGGGATTGCCTGTGTCCTGTGCGTGATGCGTTGAGGAAAAAAGTAATATCTTCCGATGAGATGGTCCAGTCAGGTAAGCCGATGCTCTGGTGTGGTCTTAGTCTCAGAATTTGCCCTGGCTCGAGTGAGCTGCCGCTGACCCAAATAGGATGGCTGCCACGATTGCGAATAAGGATGATATCTTGCGAGCGATAGGAGCAAAAAGAGTAGCCCGCTAAGCGCTCTGGTATCATGACATCAGTCTCTTGCTCTGCGGAGAACGATATCTTATCAAATGGCAGTGGCTCAGGATGCAGCTCATCGTTCATCTCAGCAAAAATCGCATCAGCCACGATTTTAGCGCCCAGGCTTTCCATGACTTGGGTGAAAGCATGTTGTCCTCGGAAAGCGGAGTGAGAGGCAATGACCAATAAATAAAGTTGCAGACCTAGTGATACGATCTCGTCTTTATTGAGTTCCTTGCGTAATGAAGCGATCAGCTTATCCGGCGATTGTGGGTTTGCCAAAGCTCTGTGAAGGCGGCGAGCAAGCCAGCGGTGGTCAGCCTCGGGAAAGGCATGGCGCAGGAGATCAAGTGCCACCTCGGCTTCGGCGCGGTCTACTTGGTTGTCGAGCGATACAAATGAAGCAAAAACATCGACTAGGCTGCCGGCGTATCGAATGCCACTAGGCGCTGCTGGCCTTATTCTCTTAAAACCGGGCAGGCTTTCCATCCATCCACGGAATTGGTGAAGATAGCGGTGTGTGCTGGGATGATGGTCAACTGGTTTTGCCACGGGCGTCATGGTAATGAGAAACAAACATTTAACAAGCACGTGTGTATGAGAGTCGTTCGCTAGGTGGCGGGCAGGGGGAAGCGTAAGGAGGAGCGCGATGTGATGACGTCTTGCTGAGGTTATCTGTGTTGGGTTTTTTGACTTAAAACAGTGATTTTGTTGTAAATTAAGCGTTTTCTTTTTCGAATACCGCGCTAGATTGACGCCATTCGCACAATATCTGCGATATCTCGATCACCCATTAACTTTTCATAAACTTCATGTCTCAAGAATCACCACCCGAACCTCCACCACTACCGCGTGGATCAGGAAAAGGCGCAGGCCAACCATCACCCGGAGGAGCCATCAACTGGCGTGTTCTTGTCCTCATGGCTATTGCCACAGGTATTCTATTTATGGCGTGGCAATCGAGTGGTTTTGGCAAGCCAGAGCGTCTCACCTACACCCAATTTAGGGATTATGTTGATTCCGGTAAAATCATCACCAATCAGGTGCTGCCCAACAAAAACGAGGGGAAATTCCCGGATTCTAGGTTTAAGCTCAAGAAATCGGGGGAATCTGCCGCAGTTCCAAGAATCAACGGCTTTTTCTACAAAGTCGATCCATGGATCGAGGACAAGAAAAATGCGCCCCAAGAAGAGTTTCGTATTCCCGTCATTACTCAGTTTCACGATGACGAAATCAAAGCGATCTTAGCTCGCCATTCTATTCCACTGCGTGTCGTTTCTGAGCTCCCTATTCAAGAAGGTGAGGCATTGTACACGCTGGATGACCTGCGCAAAATGCTGGCAAGATCAGAGATCTTAGAGCCAGGTGATCGTCCCGAGAGAGAGTTTGAAATGCTCTCCGCTGATGGCTCAGACAACAAATATATTGTAGGCACGCGCTACAAGTTTGCAGATGCCCCTGCAGCCACCAAGGATGAGGACCTTGCCCCCTTTGAATTAGACATCAACTACTTGGAGCTGAATGATTCAGAACTGGCATTCATCAATGATCTCGCCCCTTTTCAGCCTGATTCAGGCATGCTTAGGATGTTCATGATCCAGATTTTCCCCATTTTCCTCATCATTCTGATCATTTTCTTCCTGTTTCGTCATCAGATGAAGTCTGCTGGTCGTGGTGCCATGAGCTTTGGTAAGTCGAAGGCCAAGCTTCTGACCATGGACAAAAACAGGGTGACTTTCAAAGATGTTGCCGGAATTGAAGAGGCTAAGGATGAACTCGTTGAAGTGGTGGAATATCTGCGCGATCCCAAGAAGTTTCAAAAGCTTGGCGGTAATCTTCCTAAGGGTTTGCTGATGGTAGGCCCTCCCGGCACCGGTAAAACTCTGCTTGCCCGCGCCATTGCGGGAGAGGCCGATGTGCCTTTCTTCTCTATCTCGGGTTCCGACTTTGTAGAAATGTTTGTCGGTGTTGGTGCTAGCCGCGTGCGCGATATGTTTGAGCAAGGCCAGAAGAACTCTCCCTGCCTGATCTTTATTGATGAGATTGATGCTGTTGGCCGCCACCGTGGTCATGGCATGGGCGGTGGTCACGATGAACGTGAGCAAACACTCAATGCCTTACTCGTTGAGATGGATGGCTTTGATACCCGTACGGGAGTTATTATCATTGCCGCCACCAACAGGCCTGACGTGCTTGACCCAGCATTACTACGTCCGGGACGTTTCGACCGCCAGGTGACCGTCGGGCTTCCCGATGTCAAAGGCCGCGAGGAGATTCTCAAAGTCCACGTCAAGAAGATCAAGATGGAGCCCGATACCGAGCTGACGATCATTGCTCGTGGAACCCCCGGGTTTTCCGGTGCTGAGCTGGCCAACCTCATCAACGAGGCTGCCCTGCTGGCTGCGCGCAAGGGTCTCTCTGCTGTAACCCTTGACGAGATGGAGGAAGCTCGTGACAAGGTGCGCTGGGGTCGCGAGCGGCGCAGCCTCGCCCTCAGTGAGAAGGAAAAGGAAAACACCGCCTACCACGAGGCTGGACACGCTATTCTCAACGAGTTGCTCGACCACACCGATCCACTGCACAAGGTGACCATCATCCCACGGGGTCCGTCACTTGGCTCTACCATGTTCCTTCCTGAGGAGGACAAGTTCACCTACCGCCAGAAAGAATTGTTAGACCAGCTGTGTGTTGCCATGGGTGGCCGCGTAGCTGAGGAACTTACTTTTGGCAATGTAACCAATGGAGCAGTTGGGGATATCCACATGGCCACCAACATCGCTCGCAAGATGGTTTGCGAGTGGGGCATGAGTGAAGATCTTGGAATGGTGCAATATGGCGAAGAGCGAGGCGAGGTATTCGTTGCCCGTGATGTGGGCAACTCCCGTGGATACTCGGAAGAAACCGCTCGCAAGATTGATCTTGAGATCAAGAAACTCATTGATGATGCTTACGCGCTGGCCAAGGATTTGCTCATTGAGAATAGTGACAAACTCAAGCTGCTCGCCGAGGCATTGCTGGAGTACGAAACACTCGATGCCCAGCAAGTCAAGGATCTGATGAAGCACGGCAAGATGGAGAACCCGCCATCGCCTCCAGGTGACACGGTAATACCCGGCAACCAGGCAGACGAGGGGGTCCCCAAAAAAGCAGTCGCGGACAAATCCTCCGGTGATGATGATCCGCTGGCAGGTGAGGCCATTGGTGCTCCAGCCTAGTAACTAGGCAAGTGGGCCCTATGCTCTGATTGGTCGGCAATAGAAATCTTTTGGACACCTGATTGGCCCCTCGCCTATATGGCTTTAGGTAATCATGTAGCAGACAGTACAAGGGTTGCTGATCTCATGCTTTTTTCACGCTACAACTAGATGGCATATACCGGTCCATCAGTCTTCTTGGCGAGCAAGGCGCTGGCTAGCCAGGCAGATAAGCTCACAAATAAGGTCAAAGCCCTATCGACGCCTTCTGAAAAGAGTGATGAGTCCTCCAAGGGAAACAAGAAGTGCACTGGACGGCTCAGGAATGACGTCAGCACCTCGGTCATAGCCCCATGTATCCGCTCCGGCAGTGTCCGTGTATTCGACATGGAATTGAATATAAGTATTAGAAAGATCATCAACAGGTGTGTGATCTTTAAATGTTTCAAATTGGGTAGCTGGAACATAGAGCGCGATGTCCCAGTTTGCAGCTCCATTTCCGTAGAACAGGCGAAGTGCGTTTGCCCCCTCCGTTGCCGTAAAGGAGTAGGCAAGGGTAGCTTTTGTGCCACCATTAGGAGCCTCTACAGTCTTGGATTGTGAAAAGTAAATTTGCAGCTTGGTTACATCATAATAGTTGTTGCCAAGTACACCGTCGTCTTTGCCGGACTGATTTGCATCGAGGTAAAAAGCCACTACTCGTGTGCCTGCATAAGTTGTGATGCCAGCGTCGGCCAAGGTTAGAGGCTCGCCCAGTGTAGTGTATCTATTATTGTCAGGAGTATTGGCCATACCATCACCATCATTATAGGCAGATACTTCAACATTACTTCCGCTTGAAGTAGTCTCTAGAAAAGTGCCGCTCACGTTATCATCGCCAGATTTTTTCCGGTCGTAGTAGGCAAAATATGCCTGATTGTTTGAATCCGGATCCGTATTGTCGTGATACACTTTATGGGTGTCGGGGTCGTCATCGGGGTTGATATCGACAATGATCACAGCTTCCAAAGAAGTCTGAGAAAGAGCCAATAACGCCACAGCCATTAGCGTCATGGAGACTTTGAAAGATGAAATTTGAATAAGGAATGATTTCATGAGGCAGTCAATCTAGCCGATTCTGCACTCCCAGACAATTATATTTTTTAAACCTTAAAAGATTCAATTGCGGTATATTTAAGTAATACGAAGGTTTAAAATGATAAAAAGAAGATAAATAAAGGGGTTTAGAGCCTTTTATATTAATATTATTAAATAATAAAAAGTGGCTTACATATGCGATCCCTTAATAAAAACACCCATCATTTAGTTAAGACATCTTAACAAACTCGCATATTGAGGGTAAATAGTCCCGTGTGAGGCCTCCTTGCCTTTGCTTGTTGACCCTACAACGTGCCCTCGTCAATGATCATGACCCTGGGCGGGGGTGGCCGGGCTCATTCAAAACCCCTCAACCAGATAAATAAGTTGCAGCTCATCAGAGGGGGGGAGGAAAAAGGTGCTCACTAGCGACGCCTTCTGAGTAGACCTATGAGTCCCCCGAGAGAGACGAGCAGTGCGCTGGAAGGTTCAGGAACAAGCGTGTCGCACTCGGCAACACTCCAAGTATCAAAACCAGCATTATCTTCGTATGTGACGACAAAATGAATGTATGTTTCTGCTGCGCTAAGAGCACCATTCTGGAAATTCTCATAGGGCACATAAAGCGCCACATCCCAATTGGAATTTCCCGTAGTATATTGTAATGCTAGTGCGCCATTGCCTGTTTC
>JAFMDE010000080.1 GCA_017857425.1 Akkermansiaceae bacterium | reverse complement strand
CGTCTTCAGTTACGTCTTCAGTTACGTCTTCAGTTACGTCTTCAGTTACGTCTTCTGCTGCCTCTTCTGCCTGGTTCTCAAGCCCTAGCAGTTGAGATATTGACTCTAAATCCAAAGGAGGAGCAGGTTCACTTTCCGTTGGGGCATCCTCATCGACTTTAGAGAATGGCGTATCTATGACATCCACTTCTTGAGGTATCATGACTTCAGTAACAGGCTCGCCGTCGAGCGGGACTGGCACATCCTGCAAATCTGATGCTTCTTCTTCGTCTGCCCCAGCTATCTCGTTCACTTGATCAACTACTTCTGAGCCAACAGCATTTGGCTCCTCTGATTGAGCATTCCCTACTTCATTCTCCTTCTTGCCCGTATTAATATCATTCCAGGCAGAAGCTGCAGAACGAACGATGCCGCGTGGGTAAACAACACCACAATCAAAATCGATCGCCTCTGCAAGCACATCAGCACGGTCTCCTGCACGATCGCGCAAGATTCTTACCGCCTGTTCTTTGGTGATGGGCTTCAAATCGACCACGATATCTGTTAGGCGATCTTTGAGGCCACATGGCATACGAGGTAAAAAAGCAGTCTGCCAGACATCGCCATTAACACTGATAATAAGAACCATCTTTTTACAAGATTGGTGTAATGCATTTAGAAAGGTGACGATTTCTAATCCAGATTCCGGACTACTCGACAAGCCCTCGACTTCATCGAGAACAAGCACTGGCGAAGTGACCAAACCCAGCAAGTTCAGCAAAGTCACCAGCTTTTCATGCATGTCTGCCTCATGGTGCTCGCCGTTAAATACTGTCTCAAAGAGTGATCCATTCCTGTTACCCTGTTCGAGAGAAGCCGAGCTGTAGCGAAAAAGCAGCTCTATCCACCATGCTACGGGGCGATACCTGGCTTCTATCTGCTCAGCAAGCTCTGTTGAAAGTCGTGGACCCAGCAAGGTGAAATTGGATAGTGCCCACTGTGCCGTGGATGCCTCAGCGTTATGGAAATCAAAGGTCTCAGCCGGTCGATTTCTCATTGCCTCGAGCGCACTTTCCTTGTCTTGGCTGGGCACTTCACCGGATAAGACCAAAGGCTCAAGCCCCTTGGCAAATATGCGGCGAGCCAGCTTATCCAAATAGGTCAGGCCATCACCGTCCGGCAACATTCTCGAAAAATTGCGCAACACCGCATCAAGCACTAACTCATCATTCAAATAACGCCCCCTACTCGGTTCAAGAGCAATGAAATCATGAGTGGCGGCAACACGTTCGTTGAGACGTATCAATAAGTGCGTCTTGCCAAAGCCAGCTCGCGGAGATCTCAACAGAACGATGCGTCCAGAATTCTCCGCCCTAATGGACAAAGCCTCGACAAGCCTATCGAGCTCTTCTGCGTGAATACAATCAGTCGAAACCTCAGGAGGTTGACCCAGGAGCTCAAAGGCATTATCAAAGGGATTGGTGGTGGGGGGTATTGATGAACTAGCCATAAAGAAAAACGCATTTTTTGTAAAAGTCGCTAATTACTCACTCAAAGTAATAAATTAATTCTGGCATGGCTATGCAGCCTAGTCACTTGAAAAATGCATATTTTCCTGCCTCGACAAAATAATTCCCACACTTAGTTTCGTTACCTTACAGAGTACATCAATATTTAATCATTTTTATGGGCACGGCCTACAAAAAACGAGCCTCCTTGTATTGATTCACAGTGCTTCCAAGACACCTCCTTAAATACTATTAACATTATGGATATACCAACTACTGCATTCGGTGACGAAACGGAGATCATCGGTGACAGCCCAGCCACTACCATTTCCGCTGACGCCTTACCCTCTGACGATGTCGCTGCCGTCGACCAACTGCGCCTCGTTTATCAAGAGTTTAAAGATGAAATTGGTAAGGTCATCATTGGCCAAGAGGAGGTTATTGAACGTCTCGCCATTTGTCTTTTCTCTCGTGGCCACGCATTGCTAATGGGTGTGCCCGGCCTCGCCAAGACCTTGCTTGTCTCATCCGTAGCCGAAACAATGGATCTGAGTTTTAACCGCATCCAGTTTACGCCTGACTTGATGCCAGCTGACATCACCGGAACTGACATCATTCAAGAAACGGGTGCAGGGCATCGTGAATTTGAGTTCATTAAAGGACCCGTGTTTGCAAACCTCGTGCTTGCTGACGAAATTAACCGAGCCCCAGCGAAAACTCAATCTGCCATGTTAGAAGCCATGCAGGAAAACATGGTCACCGTTTTGGGGAAAACTTACCCGCTCGATAAGCCGTTCTTCGTTCTCGCCACCCAAAACCCAATCGAGCAAGAAGGCACTTACCCACTCCCCGAGGCACAACTCGACCGCTTCATGTTTCTCATTGAAGTAGAATACCCGAGTCATGAGGAGGAACTACGTATCGCCCGTGAAACAACGGGCACATCAAAACCTAAGCTTAATCATATTCTTAGTGGTGAACGCGTCCAGGAATACCAAGATCTTGTTCGCCGCATCCCCGTTCCTGATCACATTTATGATTATGCGGTAGAGCTGGTGCGCAAAACACGCCCGGGTTCTCAGGCCGCCCCCGAATGGATCAATGAATACGTAGGATGGGGCGCAGGACCTCGTGCAGTTCAGTATTTAATCTTGGGCGCAAAAGCACGTGCCGCGTTGAACGGCTCCTACATGGCTCGACTTGAAGATATAGAAGCCGTCGCCAGACCCGTATTAAATCACCGAGTCTTGACCAATTTCGCCGCCGAATCACAAGGCATGACCTCATCCAAGGTGGTGAGTAAGCTGATCGAAGAAATGAAGGAAGCATGAGCGGCCTCGTCCGCATGAGCACTCTCATCCGTATGAGCACTCTCATCCCCATAAGCACTCTCATACCTCGATCTCATTCCCATAAGCACTCTCATGCTCATAATGGCTGCCCTGATTGATAGACCCAATAGATGAAATACGACTTCCTCGATCCAGATGCGCTTGCTCGTTTGGGCGCTATGCCGCTCGAGGCTCGCCATGCCATGACAGGCAGCGTTGCCGGCCGGCATCGTTCCCCTCACCGTGGCTCGTCCGTTGAATTCGCAGAATACCGCAAGTATGTGCAAGGGGACGACACCAGAAGGCTCGACTGGAAAGCCTACGCGAGATCGGACCGCTATTATATCAAAGAGTTTGAGGCAGACACCAACTTGCGGGCATACTTCGTGCTCGACGCCAGTGCCTCAATGGCATTCAGCGCAGCCAATGACTCACGCATTCAGTTTGCACGCAAACTAGCCGCTACGCTCTCATACCTCATCATCAACCAAGGTGACGCTGCAGGGCTTTCAGTTTGCCAAGAAAAAATCCATCTGGAAATCCCACCCACCCGCAGGGCGGCACAGCTCAATAATATTTTTGACGTGCTCGCCAAAACGGAGCCTACGGGTGAGACCGGACTCGTTGAGGCACTGCATACGATTGCTGAAAAAACAAATCAGCGCGCGCTCATCATCATCATGTCCGACCTCTTCTGTGACACCGCAGCATTAGCAGACGCTCTTCAGCACCTGCGCTACCGCAAGCACGATATCGCCATTTTTCACATGCTCGACAAGCAAGAGCTTGAATTTGATTTTGAGCGCCCTCACCGCTTTATTGACATGGAGGATCAGACCTCACTCGTCGCCGAGCCAGCCCTTATCGCAAACGATTATCGGCATGCCATGCAGCAATTCTTGATAGATGTAAAATCCGCATGCCATGACGTTCATGCCGACTACCACCTCATCACTACGGATCAAGATTATGAGAAGATCATCCACGATTTCTTGAGTATAAGACTCCCCAAAAAAGGGAGGAAATAACTTCGCGCGCTAACGAATTTCGACCTCAGCTATGTCTGTCTCCTTTTTACAACAATCACTACTATGGGGTCTATTAGGAGTCAGCATACCTATCATCATCCACCTGCTCAATCGCCGGCGCTACCGCACCGTGCAGTGGGCAGCTATGGAGTTCCTGCTGAAAGCTTCCCGTGAATCCAGGGGCAAGAAAAAGCTCAAGTACATCATCATTCTAACATGCCGCGCACTTGCCATAGCCGCACTCATCTTTGCTATAGCTCGCCCCCTCGTTGGCGGATTTCTTGGCTGGGGCGGATCCAATATCGATACCGTCATCCTGATTTTGGATCGCTCCTCGTCCATGGAGCAAATCGCCGAAAACGGAGATGAAAGCAAACGACTCAGTGCGATCAAAAGTGTCCAGCTATCACTCCAAAGCCTGAATAACCCCAAACTGATCCTCATCGATAGCGCCAGTGCGGAGCCACAAAGCATCCCCTCACCTGACGCGCTCAGTGAATTAAGTGCTACAGCCGCAACAGATACAAAAGCTTCTATTTCCGCGCTTATATCCAATGCCATCGATCACATTGCTGAGAACTCATTGGGGCGCACTGAGATCTGGCTAGCCTCAGACCTCCAGCAGTCAGACTGGGCTCCGGATGATGGTCGTTGGGACGCTATTAGAGCTGGTCTTGCCGACTTACCCCAACAGACCACCCTGCGAATCATCGCTATGGGCTCAGCAGTCACTGACAACACAGCTATCAGGACCCTCTCCGCAACCCGCATCAACAATGAACTCGCACTAGAAATTGAACTCATCAGGAGCGATGCTAACAGCTCAACTACCATACCAGTCACTTACAGTATCAACGGCAATCGAAGCTCAGAAACCATCATCTTCGATGGCCAAAGCTACAAATATACTAAGAACTTAGCACTAGGAAACAAAGAGGGTGAAGGACACGGCTTCATCGCTATCCCCTCCGATGCAAACCCTCGCGATAACGTATCATTTTTCGCCTACGGAGAGGGCACACCCGCAAAGACATACTTGATTTCCGAAGGCGGAGAATCAAACACATGGCTCTCACTTGCCGCTGCTCCCCCAGGACTCAATGACAACGAATGCAAGCTACTTTCCGCACAGCAAGCTGATCAAATAGACTGGGCTGGGGCAACCTTGATCATTTGGCAAGCCGCTCTACCATCTGGACCGATTGCCCAACAACTCAATCAATACATTGAAACTGGTGGAGCTGCACTCATGCTGCCACCTCGCGGGGAATCAGAAAACTCCTTCTTAGGTATCCAATGGGGCGATTTACTCACATCTCCACAGGGCCAGTATTTCATCATCGACGACTGGAACCGTGCAGATGGCCCGCTGCGCAACGGCATAGAGGGAACGGGTATTCCTGCATCAAAACTTAAAGCGATCAAACGCCGCGACATCATTGGCGAGTATACTACCCTAGCCGCGTGGAGTGATGAAAAGCCGTTTCTCATACGCCGGGTCATTGGAGATGGCACTGCAATCTTCGTAGCATCTCTACCCGATTACACATGGTCAAACTTAGCCGATGCGGATGTATTACTTCCCGTTGTGCAGCGCATGATCAAGCTAGGAGATTCACGTTACAGTTCGGCCTTTGCCGCCATCGCTGGAAGCTCAAAAGCAAAAGCTGCAGATGGAGAAATCCGAAGCCGAGTTGACGCCTACCAGGAATCCAATTCAAGCAATGCTGCCTATGAAGCCGGAGTGTGGAAAATCGGTGATCGTCTTTTAGCCACCAACCGCCCCGACACCGAAGACGAGTGGCTCGTGCTCGATCAAAATAACATGGAAGCACTTCTTGAAGGAATCGACTTCCGTCTTTTTGAAGAATCAGCAAACTCCAAGCCCCTCATCAAAGAGATCTGGAGAGCATTATTGATCGCCATGCTTGTCTTCCTTATCACCGAAGCCCTGCTCTGCCTCCAGCCCAAATCAGAGAAGAAAAAAACGTAAGACTGCTTTATATAAGCCGTCTTTATAACCTGCCTTTTAAAAACTGTTGAATTTCTCAATCTACAATCTGTCGTTTTCACCGAGCCACTTTACATTTTGGCTCGGTATAGGTGCCTTGTTGTTGATGGCTTTTTTATGCGCTATTTCCATCCGTCGCTCAGCAAGACCGAAGAGAACGTCGGCTCTCGAGTTCCTGCGTTTTCTTTGCACATTGATCACCGTGCTCATGCTCTGGGAGCCTGAATGGCGTGTTTCCGTTCAACCCACCTCCAAGCCCGAAATCGTCATCCTCTATGATGCATCACGTTCTACTGAAACCACTGATGCCATTCTGCCTCTGTCTTTAGATAGCGGCCAAGAAGTCGTAACACGGAAAAACTGGATCGAACAAGTTCTCGCCAGCGAGCACTTCACCGCCCTCAAAGAAAACGAAGACAACCGAGTTTTCGAACTCCCCTTCTCTGCACCTCCAGAAAATACTGACCCCGTAAGCTCATCGCTCGCTGGAACAGATATTTACTCTGCGATCGAGACCGTTCTCGAAGATCATCGTCATTTGCGCGCCATCATTTTATTAACCGATGGGGACTGGAACACAGGTACACAGCCCGTCGCTGCAGCCCAGATAATGAGACGCCGACAGATCCCCTTATTTGGCATACCCGTTGGCAGTGACAGGCGGCTTCCTGATCTCGACATCTCCAATGTCACTTCTCCCACATACGGCATTATCGGCGAGAATGTTCAGATCCCATTTACCATCACCTCGTCACTGACCCGTGACATACGCACAATCGTTCGTCTGCGTGACATAAAAACGGGCAAAGAACGCACAAAAAACATCACCATTCCTGCCGGAGAGGATTATTACGATTCGATTTTATGGCGCCTGTCAACAGAGGGATCTTCCACCCTTAAAATTTCAATCCCAGTTGCCAATGGAGAGCTGGTAGCAAAAAACAACTCCCGAGAGTTCACTATTTCTGGGCGTAAGGAGTCCATCAAGGCCCTCGTTATTGAAACTCGGCCACGCTGGGAATATCGTTTTATTCGTAATGCTCTTTATCGAGACCCAGGTGTTCAGGTCGATTGCCTGCTGCTGCATCCTGAACTTGGCGTAGGAGACGGACCCGGCTATATTGAGAAATTTCCTGAGAAGCTGGAGGACCTTCAAGAATACGACGTGGTATTTGTCGGCGATGTCGGCATAAGCGCGAACCCAGCCGAGGGTTTGACCCTTGAACAAACTACCTTACTCAAAGGGCTCGTAGAAAAACAGGCCAGTGGCATTGTTTTCTTACCAGGTCCCCTGGGCAATATTTTTTCGCTTTCCCAAAGCCCGCTGGGCGACCTGATACCGGTCATCCTAGACAACACCAACAAGTCTGGCTTTAGCGGAACCATTTCATCCAAACTCAATCTCACCACCGAGGGGCGAAGATCGCTGCTTACCATGCTTGGAGACACAGAAGAAGATAACCCCGATATATGGAAAAGTCTCCCCGGCTTCAATTGGCATGCTCCTGTCATCAAGGCCAAGGGTGGTTCTGATGTGCTTGCTGTCCACGCCGATAAATCCAACCAGTATGGGCGAATCCCTATGCTTGTGACTAAAATTGCCGATAATGGAAAGGTTCTCTTTTTAGGGCATGATTCCGCATGGAAATGGCGCCGAGGCGTTGAGGATCTCTACCACTATCGATTTTGGGGGCAGGTCGCCCGATGGATGTCTTATCAACGCAACATGGCTGCGGGCTCACGGATACGGCTCTATTTCACACCTGAGCGCCCTAAGCCGGGTGACTCAGTAAGCCTAAACGCGAATGCCTTTGATCAATACGGAGCCCCCCTGAGCCAAGGCGAACTCTACGTGAACATCGACTCACCTGATGGTGAAAGCAAAAGAATCAGTCTCAACAAAGAGGATGAAACATGGGGAAGTTATTCTGGGCGCTTTAAAATAACTCAACCGGGAGCTTGGAAAATTCGCGCCACTATTGGCGAAGATAGAGCTCACAGCACAGACACCACATTAATCGCCCAAGGAAGTGAGGTCGAAAAAACAGGCATGCCAGCTCGCCCCGATGTCATTGAAGAAATGACCCGAGTCTCGAAAGGCCAACTCATAGAGGGTGCTGCGATCAAAAATATTGGCAAAGCAATCAATGCACTACCGATACCCAAGCCCTTGGAATCTCGCACACCTCTCTGGTCACACTGGTTCACTGCAGCCTGCCTGATCTGCCTCTTGGCTAGCTTCTGGATTGGACGTAAACTTAACGGCACTTTTTAATGCGTTTACTGCATTGCTAGCGATGCCCAACAGATACTTTTACAATTGCAAGCCCACACAAATCTGACTAATATTAGCAACTCATGAGTTTCCTACGGCACTCCGGCTTTAGAAGCATATCCAGAAGCATTATTCCGCTTTTTTTGATCATACCCATGCTGTTGGGAGCGTTCACTTGTGACCTAGATGCTCAAGAAGATCCAGCTGCAGTGGACCCAGCAGACATTTTTTTCCAGGCATGGCTTGAAATCAAACGCGCCGAAAAACTCGAAGAGGAAAGCAAATTTAGTGATGCATGGCAAAAATACCAACAAGCGTATAGCTATTACAGCGTCCTCAATAAGTCTCACAAAAACTGGAAGCCCAACCTCGTAAAAAGCCGTATCGCTAGCACTGAGGAGAGCATGAAGAAGATCGAGCCCAATGCTACCGCTGAACTTGCCAGCAACAAAATCAAAACCCAAGACCTGATCGAAGGACCTCAGCCAGGCTCAGCAAGCGGAAGCGGCGCAGGCTCAGGCTACCAATCAGCTCCTTCCTCGCGCAATAACAGCACAACCGGTCGGGCCACAATCGATCCCTCGACGGTAGCTCGCCTTGATAAACTTGAAAAAGAAAACAAGGAGCTGAAAACAAAGCTAGAGACTGCAACAAAAGAGACTGCAGCATCGAATGATCAAAACGCCAAGAGCAAGCTAGACGACACAGAGCGTAAGCGCCTCAATGAGCTGATCACCAAGAAAGACAGAGAAATCGCAATGATACGGGATGTCCTTGCTCGCGCACCACTGCAGCAAGACATGAACCGCATCTCTCAGGAAAAAACAACGCTCGAACAGGAAATCAAAATTACGGCACGCGCCCTAAAATCTTCCCAGCAAAAACTCACAGAAGCTCAGCAAAATGCTGACAACTTCCGCCAAGAGGCCGAGCTCGCCAAAAAC
>JAFMDE010000079.1 GCA_017857425.1 Akkermansiaceae bacterium | reverse complement strand
CCTGAGCCTGAGCCTGAGCCTGAATCTGAACCAGCATCTGAATCTGAGCCTACAACCGGGCCAGAGACCGAGCCAGAAGCGGAACCATCTCCCTCTGGCGAAGAAAATGAGGCTCCTGCCGAGAGCCTTGTCAATTCCTCAAGCGAGGAAGAATAAGTCATGCTGCCCTGGTTTTCCAATGATCAGTTTCCGCTCTATCTCGCGCCAATGGCGGGGGTGACTGACGTCGTATTTCGTTCGATCTGCAAGGAACTGGGTGCCGATGTCATGGTGACCGAGTTCGTCTCTGCGGAAGGCATCATCAGGCAAGATGATCGCACCAGAAAATACACCGAGTTCACCGATGAGCAGCGCCCCTGTGGCGTCCAAATTTTTGGCGGTGACGGTGAGCGCATGGGTGAAGCTGCTAAGAAAATCATTGATTGGAAACAGCCTGACTTTATCGACATCAACTTTGGCTGCCCCGTTAACAAAGTCGTCGCCAAGAATGGAGGGTCATCACTCCTCAAAAATTGTGAGGCACTGGCTAGCGTGGCCTCGGGCGTTGCCAAGGCAGTGGGTGACCAGGTACCAGTAACCGCCAAAATACGGATCGGATGGGATGAGAAAACCATCAATGCCACCGACGTTTGTCACATTCTACAGGAGGAAGGCATGCAAGCCATCTCCATCCACGGCCGCACTCGAGCTCAAGGATACCGAGGTCTTGCGAACTGGGAAGTCATTGACGCCTGCGCACGCCATGTTTCCGTCCCCGTCATCGGCAATGGTGACATTCACTCCGGAGTAGATGTCAAACACCGTCGTGAGACAACCGCCGTCTCTGGTGTCATGATTGGCCGAGCTGCCATGCAAAACCCATGGGTCTTCCGTGAGGCTAAGCACTACTTAGCCACTGGACAACAGCCCGAGCCGGTCCCCATCCTCGAGCGCTGGGAGATGATCGTGCGCCACTGCCGCATGGCCGTAGCATCAAACCGCTACGGCAACGAGCGCCAGTCAATCATGGCCATGCGATCGCGCCTAATGACCTACTGCAAAGGATTTCCCGGAGCCAAGCCACTCAGACAGCGTCTCTGCATAGTGTCCTCACTCATGGAAGTTGAGGACTTAGCGGCAGAATACCTAAACGAACAATTCAGTGGCACAGAGCCAACGGAATGCTCTCATGTTGATGCCTAGAGACCCCCTTCTCGGGGCTGACTCTAGCGAGCTGACTCCTAGGAGTTAAAACCTAGGAGCTAACAGCCAGATCTTAAATCAGGCAGCTTGTAGTTTACTGCTGTGAAGGACGGAAATACAGCGCCGCTTTTTGGAAATCAATAACGTAGTTTCTTTCAGGGTCACACTTGTATTCTTTAATCATCACCCTGCCCGCTTTTTTCATAGCATCAGTCAAAGGCATTTTAGGAAGCGGCTGCTGCTTCTCAGCTTCAGTAAGCGTCTCACGGTAAGCCATGACTTGATCACGCTTCAGCTTGGTGTAAGCATCCGTTTTCTCCTGAAACTTCTTGTAACTCTCAGAGTCAGCGAAGGTATGAATCACCGTTTTGAGTTGATCATCACCCTCACCCACAACCGAGCTCAAGGTAGCATTGTGTGGAACCAATAAATAGTTGTTCGCCAGAGTGTAGCCGAAGTTCTGTGCCATAAACCTCAGGTTCTGCTCGAGTGCTTGACGAATTTCATTGATCTGACCGGCCACAATCTCGCGCTGCTGGACTAGCTTAGGATCCATTTGGTTAAATCTCTGATTCAGCATAGCAAGATTACGACGCTGATTATTGACTGCTTGTAAACTTGATCTCAAAAAGCGGTTTTGCTCTTCACCTTCAATAACAGTCACCAAGGTGAAATCTCCTTGAGGAGAGTCGATCGTTTCTGGAACACTTTTAAGTTTTGCTAATTCCGTGGCGCTCAGGCCCTTTTTTTGTTCCCCGGCTTGTTGGCCGCCTGCCTGTTGAGCTTGACCCGCATCAGCAGAAGCCGTGACCGCATCTGAATCAGGCGTAACACCACCATCATCGGCAGTCTTTATCTTCCCCAAAAAGAAACCAATCACCACGGATACAAGGATGGTGGCGGCCATGATTAACGTATTTTTATTTAACATGTGTGTAACTTTACTAAAATGAATGCTAATGTCAGCTAAAAAAGCCTATGAGACCAGCAAACAGAAGATCAACAGGCTCGCCGAGTAACATCGCCCAGCACTCAACCTTCCTCGCGGAAAGACTCAGGAGCCACTAGGCCAGCTGACAAAATCATCTTACTCGCCTCTTCCAGACTCATCGCGCTATCTTCCACCTTAACGTCCTCTACAATGAGCGTAAAGCCAGTCATCGGGTTAGGGCTGGTTGGAATGAAGACTGTTGTCACATCTTCTCCTGACTGAGTATCGTGGTAGTTTCCCGTTACAAAACCAAGCAACCTGCAGCCTGGACTTGGATATTCCACATAAGCAACGCTCTTAAATTTACGTTCCCCTCCAAGATTCTTCACAGCATCGACAAACTGCTTCAAGGCGGAATAAACCGCACCCAGATATGGCACGCGCTGCATTCCCTCATTGAGCCAATAGAGGATTTTACGACCAGGGCGGTTTGCCACCCCGAAGCCCACCAGCAGCAGCAGAAAAACAGGAATCAAAAAACGCAGAAAATCAGAACCGTAAAAGGCAAAATCATCAGACACCAAATCCGGCCCGCTCCTCATTAAATTGATCGCTCTCAATCCGAGCTGCAGCAATTCATCGCCGACCCGCATCAGGATTTTATAAATCACCAATAACAGCCAAAGTGTACCCACTGTCGGGATCACCGCAGCTAAACCCGTGAGCAAAAGACCCGCAAACTTTGCAATATGCGGGTGCTTAGCTAAGACCAAGCTCTTAGGTAGTTTAGCTGGCTCAGCTGAATTAGCTGGTGGGATTTCCTCATTCATAAATTCTACATTCTAGTCGATTGAAACAATGAGCATCGCTACTCCTCCTCGACAGGCACCGCGCGCAGTGGTCTTTGGCCATTAGTATTGAGCGGAACTTCATCAATAAAAAAGGCTTCATCATCATCTACGGGAATCGCCCTTAAAGGTCGGGGATCCTCACCGGCAGGCACAATGCCCTGATCTAGCTCCTCGTCGACCGGAATCGCTCTCGGCGCTGAACCGTCCCCTAGCGAGCGCACATCAAACCCTTCCTCTTCTTCGATCACCATGGCTCTTGGCGGAGGTGTGATCGATTTCTTGATCTCTTTTTTGAAGTGTTCAAAGAATGAGCTCACCATCGGAGCTGCCTTGCGACCACCACTGAGTTTCTCTCCTGGCTTACCCTCGTAGAGAGCCGCAAAAGCATAACGTGGATTTTCCAGAGGAAAGAAACCAGCAAACCAAGCAAGCCGCTGTTCCTCTGACTCTGGCCCCCACTGCGCTGTTCCTGTCTTACCACATAAGATCGCATAGCTTAACCTAGCACGTTGACCCGTGCCATAGCCAGCATTCACCACCTGCATCATGCCTTCATGCACCACACTAACTGCATTAGGATCCAAGTTGAGAAAATTACGGCGCTTAGGTTCAGTCGAGACCAATACACGGCCGTTGACACTCTGCACCTGCTTAACGAGCTGAAGCTTTGGCAAGGCACCACCATTGGCCAGCCCAGCCATCGCCTGCGCCACCTGCAAGGGAGATGCCAGTATCACGCCCTGACCAATGGACAGGTTCGCTGTATCGCCATCCAACATTTTGCGATTGTGATTTTTGATCATCCATTCGTTGGTAGGCACCAATCCTTCCGTCTCACCGACCAGAGGCAGCCCGGTCTTGGATCCAAAGCCAAGACGCCTTGCCACTGACAGGAAAGCCATCGGCCCTGTCTGAATTCCGACCTGGTAAAACCACGGGTTACAAGACCTAGCAATGGCCCTCTTCACATCAATGAAGCCCTCGGCCTCCTTCGACCAGTTATGAAACACCTTATTACCAACCTGAATTTGTGCAGGGCAATCAATCAGACTAAACTCATGCACTTCACCATTACTGAGAGCTGTTACTGCGACGACCGGCTTAAAGGTAGACGCTGGTGGATAAGCACCCTGAAAGGCGCGGCCAAACAATGGCGTGCCAGGATCTTCACGCAGCTCCTTGTATTTCTCGTTACTAATAAAAGGGATAAAATCGTTCAGATCAAAAGAAGGTCTCGACGCCATCGCCATCACCTCACCCGAATGAATATCCAGCACAACAAAAGCACCGCGCTCACAATATTCGTCAAGCACCGCTTCCGCTTGTTTCTGCCAACTTAGATCAAGGGTCGTTACAATATTTCCCCCTGGAACCGGACGAGTCTCGTATTTCTTAAATACCAAGCTGCCATCCACATCGTAATCCTCGCGCAACAAACCATCCTTGCCAGACAGCTCTTTGTTGAAAATCTTTTCCAAGCCAGACCTTCCCTCCGCTCTCTCAAAAATGGGATCACCATAATTGATAGGCCCTTTCTCAAGCTTACCCGCACTGCCGGTGTAGCCGATAATATGCGACGCTGATTTTCCGTGAGGGTAATGGCGGAGATAAACAGGGTGCAGAATCAAACCATTCATCAACTGGTCCTCTAATTCTTTTTTTCTCTCCTCATCCACAACGTGGCTAGCGGGCATCGCCAACCACCTTCGATGGCGGTAGTGTTGCCATAGAGCCTCGTCCGAGACCTGCCACCGAATACCAAAAATCTGATTCGCCTGCTCGATACGTTTGCGCGCCCATTCGATCACATAATCACGATCCGCTTTTTCAAACTGACCATACTCGAGTGCTGGATACCAAGCCACTCGGGTCTGGGCAAAAGGCTCACCATGACGATCTGTAATTTGCCCCCTTGGAGCTGGAATAGCCAAGCTCATCGTTCTGGCATCCTTGCGCCCCGTCACAGAACCCTCGATACCAAAGCCATTAACAGGAGCCGCCTCAGCATCAGCACTGGGCAAGCCTGAGGAATTAGTAATATCAGGAGGTGTCACCGCTAAAGCAGCCTCCCGCTCAGCAGCATCACCACTTTCTGCCACTATGTTGGCACTCGCTTCGTCATTTGTTTGAGCCGACAGACTGGCCACACTCATCGTGACGACAAGCAGACCAAGCACCGCCAAAAAACATGCCGTAAAGCTTGATGCCATACACAGAGCAGCGTTTAAAATATATTTCCGATTCCGTATCGCCATCTACTTGGACTTCACTTTACACACAAACCCTCGGTTTGCCACCAAGAATTCACCCACCAAACACACCATCGCAGATTGCACCGCTCTTTTGGGCCCTGTCAAAATTCGTCCTTGATTATCGGCTCTCTGGGATCAGATTGATACCAACGACAGGGGAGTCCCACGACCGGGGACTGAGACGTTCATTCGCGCCAGAGCAAACCCTCCGAACCTGCCACGGTTAGCACCGACGAAGGGAGTCGCATTTTTCCACCCGAAGAATCGTCCCCTACCCGTTGTGCCACCACAACGGGTTTTCTATTTCCCCGCCAAAAGCCAATCGCCAAAAGCCAATCGCCAACCGCCAATCGCCAAGCATCATGATCTCTCCCAACGAACACGACATCACACCGGAAAATTCCCATCAGCGCTCAGACTACACCGGTAACTTCATCGAGGATATCGACAACTCCGACGAGCTTGCCGCCATCGAAAAAGACCCTACCCATTTTCCCAACTCAACTCGCATCTATGTCGATGGCACCATGCACCCCACCGTCAAGGTTCCCATGCGAGAAATCCGCCTCTCCGATACCGAACACCAAAATGGACGCACCGAGGCAAACCCTCCCATCCGCGTCTACGATTGCGCCGGCCCCTGGGGTGATCCAGATTTTAAGGGCGACGTTCGCGAGGGACTTCCCGCCATGCGCCGCCAGTGGATTCTCGATCGTGGTGATGTCGAGGAATACGACGGACGCGAGATCAAAGCAGCAGACAACGGCTACCTCTCTGATGCCCACGCAGAGAAATACAACGAAAACAAACAGGCCAAAAACAAACTCAAGGAATACCCCGGCCTGAAGCGCAAACCTCTGAAAGCCACAGGTCATCCCGTCACCCAGAAATGGTATGCCGACCAGGGCATCATCACCCCCGAGATGGAATACATCGCCATCCGCGAAAACATGGGGCGCAAGCAGGAGTTCAAAACCATCTGCGACCACTACCCCAACCTCAAGGACCTGCCCGAGGACGCCTCCGAGCGCCTCAAGCAACTTTGTTCCACCCCAGACGGCTACGAGATGCCTCGCCCGTCCGAGATCGACCCTAACAAACAGGTCAATCGCAACAGCATGAACCACCAGCACCCTGGTCAGTCCTACGGTGCTGAGATCCCCAAGCTCATCACCCCCGAGTTTGTCCGCTCCGAAGTCGCCCGCGGCCGCGCCATCATCCCCGCCAACATCAACCACCCAGAAAACGAGCCCATGATCATCGGCCGTAACTTCCTGGTCAAAATCAACGCCAACATCGGCAACTCAGCCGTCGCCTCCACCATCGACGAAGAAGTCGAGAAAATGCGCTGGTCCACCAAGTGGGGTGCCGACACCGTCATGGACCTGAGCACGGGCAAAAACATCCACGCCACCCGCGAATGGATCCTGCGTAACTCAGCCGTGCCCATCGGCACCGTGCCCATCTACCAGGCCCTTGAGAAAGTCAACGGCCGCATCGAAGACCTCACCTGGGATCTCTTCCGCGACACCCTCATCGAACAAGCCGAACAAGGAGTTGACTACTTCACCATCCACGCCGGTGTGTTACTGCGCTTTGTGCCACACACCGCCAAACGCATGACCGGCATTGTATCACGAGGTGGCTCCATCATGGCCAAATGGTGCATCACCCACCAAAAGGAAAGCTTCCTCTACGAGCACTGGGATGACATCTGCGACATCTGCGCCGCATACGACGTCTCCTTCTCCATCGGTGACGGCCTGCGCCCCGGCTCCATTGCCGACGCCAACGACTACGCCCAGCTCGCCGAGCTCGAAGTCCAGGGAGAACTCACCACCCGCGCCTGGGAAAAAGGCTGCCAGGTCATGAACGAAGGCCCCGGCCACGTTCCCCTGCACCTCATTCAGGAAAACATGCAGAAGCAAATCGAGTGGTGCCATGAAGCCCCCTTCTATACTCTCGGGCCACTGACCACCGACATCGCCCCCGGTTACGATCACATCACCTCCGCCATCGGAGCCGCCAACATCGGCTGGTATGGCTGTGCCATGCTCTGCTACGTCACCCCCAAGGAACACCTCGGCCTACCCAACCGCGACGACGTCCGCGAGGGAGTGATCACCTACAAGATCGCCGCCCATGCTGCCGACCTCGCCAAAGGACACCCCGCTGCCCAAGAGCGTGACAACGCCATCTCAAAAGCCCGCTTCGAGTTCCGCTGGCGCGACCAGTTTGCCCTCGGCCTCGACCCAGCCCGCGCCATCGACTACCACGATGAAACCCTCCCCGCAGAAGGAGCCAAAACCGCCCACTTCTGCTCCATGTGCGGCCCCACCTTTTGTAGCATGAAAATTACGGGAGATGTGCGTAAGTATGCTGAAGAACAAGGTTATACCCCTAGAGAACCTGCAACTGTATCATAACCCTCCCGCACGCACATGAAATGCCTACTGCGCAAGATCTTGATGTCATTGATAGCAAGCTCACCGCCGGTCGCCCTCTCACAAGCACCAAAAGTGGGAGACACCGCTCCGGATTTTGAACTGATGGGCAGCGATGGAGTTGTTTACAAGCTCTCTGATTTCTTCGGCAAGAAAGCCATCGTCATCGCCTGGTTCCCCAAGGCCTTCACCGGCGGATGAAAGGCTGAATGCGTGTCGTTCCGTGAGATCGGCAAAGAAATCAAAGCCTATGAGCTCGCCTACTTCACCGCCAGCTGTGACAAGGAGGAGACCAACAAGAAATTTGCAGCTTCCCTCGGGCTGGATTACCCGATTCTGAGTGACCCCAACCGTAAAGCAGCCATCGCATACGGGCTGGTAAAAGAAAATGCCGTAGGCCTCGGCCGCTTCCCAAAACGTTGGACCTTTTACATCGGCAAAGACGGCAAAATCCTCGCGATTGATAAACATGTCAAATTCCGGAGCCACGGAACTGATGTGCTCAACAAGCTCGCTGAGCTGAAGATTGATCAAGTGAGATAAACACTCCGAGAAACCTCATCATTTACAACTCTCTTGGCCTCACTTGTCATTGCAGGTGGGGCTTTTTTGCCTTCAAGCCAAATTTACCTCATATAGAAGAATAACAAATTTACTCCATTTCTGAAATATCAAGCTGACAAGGACGTAAGCATGATACATATTGCCGTGTCTATTTTTACGAAGCAACAAGCGACATTCCATCATCCGGCGCGTTGAGGCCAACGCGCCCTACCACGCAATCCGTCTCCGGTAGGGCGGATTGGCCTCAATCCGCCGCTAGATCAACCACCAAATGCCATCCAATACCAATTACTCCGTCCCGAACCTGGAGCGTTCCTTCATCATCATGGAACACATCGGCCAGTCCAACGAGGGCTGCACCCTCACCGAGCTGGTCAAGCTCACCGGCTTCCCCCAGAACTCCATCTTCCGCATCTGCCGCACCCTCGGTGAGCTCGGTTACCTCACCCGCAATCAGGAGAACAAGCGCTACCAGCTCACCCAGCGCATTCTTAATCTTGCGGTGGGAGCCGTCTCCCCCGGTAAGAGCATTGTTCCTATCGCCGCTCCCTATCTCAAGCAGATTGCCCAGGAAACCGGTGAGACCTGCTGCCTGGGAACCATCGTGGGCAACAAAGGCGTGGTGCTCGCGGTTGAGGACGGCACCCACCCCTTCCGCTTCTCCATCGATCTCGGCATTTCCTTTCACCTGCACACCTCGGCCCCGGGCAAAGCGATGCTCGCCAAGCACCCCGAGAAAGAATCCCTTGTCAAAAGTCTCGAGCTGCCCCGCTTCACGGGAGAGACCATTACCAGCCCCGCCGACCTGCTCAAGCACCTCGAAGAGGTTGCCCAATCCGGCTACGGAGTCGAT
>JAFMDE010000078.1 GCA_017857425.1 Akkermansiaceae bacterium | reverse complement strand
TGCTGGAAAATATTATCAATGATTATCTGGTATAATCATTTCATTCTAGTAAAAAACGCCAATCGCTTTTGCGACCAACCAAACAGATAAACAAACAGATAAACAAACAGACAAACAAACAGACAAACTAATATGACTAAACAACTTACAGACAAAGAAAAGAGCCTACTCTTCTGGGCTAGCTTTCTTGCACTGATGGCAGCAGGCGTGGGATTCGTTTTCCGCGTGATGATTCCCACCATGTGGGCTGACTCGTTCCAAATTACCCTCGCTCAAGTGGGCGCACTAACCGGTGCAGCACTTTGGCCTATTGCCATTACCATGATCGTATTCAGCCTACTGGTTGATAAGATTGGCTACAAGGTCTCCATGCTCTTTGCCTTCATACTGCAAGCCGCTTCGGTGGTTTTGACCATCATGGCCAAAGACTTCAATGCCATGTGGTGGGCGTGTTTCTGTGCAGGTCTTGGACACGGTGTTGTCGAGGCGGTAATCAATCCACTCTGTGCGTCTATCTACCGTGAGGAAAAAAGCAAATGGCTCAACATTCTTCACGCCTCATGGCCAGCTGGTATTGTTGTCGGCGGTATTGCCTATATATTACTTGTTGGCACAGCCGATGGCCTTCAGTGGGCTGACACCAAATGGATTTTCTGGTTCATGCTAGCTCCCGTGGTTATCTACGGTGTGCTTTTCTTCATGTGCAAGCGATTTCCCGTTGATGAGCGGGTTGAAGCAGGAGTTTCCTACCGTGAGATGCTTAAGGAATTTGGTGGCCTTGGAATATTCGTCGCAGCCACCTTCATCATCTACGAGGTGTTTGGTCAGGCCGGCATCGATCTGGGATCCAATAAACTGATCATCTGCATCGCCATAGGCGCGGGCATTGGATTCGTCGGTGCCCTCATACTCAAATCAACCGGCAAGGTGCTTTTCTTTGTGCTCTGCCTTATCATGATCCCACTTGCTACTGCAGAACTTGCAACAGATGCTTGGATTCAAAGCCTGATGCGTCCCATCATGGGAGCCAATCTAGCAGCATGGGCGATTGTCCTCTCCGCTGGCATCATGATGATTCTTCGTTTCTTTGCAGGCGTGCCGCTCAAGTTCATGAGCCCTCCTCAGCTGCTACTTTTAAGTTCAGTATTTTCCATCATTGGCCTCTTCGCCCTCTCCGTGACAAGTGGACCCATGATCTTTGGAGCATTTGTTCTTTATGCGATAGGTCAAACATTCTACTGGCCGACCGTGCTAGGATTTGTTTCTGAGCAATTTCCAAAAGGTGGAGCCATGACACTGAACACCGTATCAGCGATGGGCCTACTTACCGTTGGCATCTTCGGATTCCCCTTCTTAGGAGCAGTGCAGGATCATTACAGCACCTCTGCATTAAAAGACAAGGAGCCGGCCATTGTGCAGTCAGTCATTGATAATGAGACAACGTTCACTGACAACACCAATCCGGCAGAGCCGAAACAAATACCCATCTTCGAGAAAAAGAATTTCTTTGGAGCTGAGTATGATTCGATCAATGTTGGTGAATTCAAAAAGCTCGATGTGCTTGATGAAGAGCGCCTCAAGGTGCTCGACGGCACACTGGCAAAAACCAGCCAAAGCTCGCTTAAAGTTGCCGCTATTCTGCCCGCAATCATGGCTGCAGCCTTCTTGCTCATCATTCTCTACTACAGAAGCAAGGGTGGCTACAAACCAGTCAGCTTAGAGCACAAAGGCCTCGATGAAGCCACTGAGCTCTAAGCTGCCATTTGAATATCACGCCTAGCGAGATACCATCAGCCTCTCAGATCCGACTAGATACGATACTCCGTTAATTCGACACTAGATTAACAGAATGTTCCTCGGACTTGATTGTTCTACACAGAGCCTTTCCGCGCTAATTATTGATGCGCGGGAAGGCTCAATCCTCTCTGAGGTATCGGTCAACTTTGAAAACGACCTGCCTCACTATCAAACCTCATCCGGCTTTGTCCACGGCGACTTACCCGGAGAGATTTTTTCTGATCCACTCATGTGGGTGGAGGCCCTTGACCTGCTTTTAACAAGACTAGTCGAGAGCGGAGCCGACCTATCAACTATTGAAGCCATCTCCGGCTCAGGTCAGCAGCACGCCACCGTCTATCTCAACGATCGTTTCAACGCCACCTTGGAGAATCTGCAGAGTGCCAGCTGCCTCAAGGACCAGCTAGCACCCTGCCTCAGCCGCCCGCTCTCCCCTATCTGGATGGACAGCTCCACAGCTCAGGAATGCGAAGAAATCGCCTCCGCTATCGGTGGCAATGATGAGCTATGCAGGCGCACAGGGTCCACCGCCACCCAGCGTTTCTCTGGTGCTCAAATCCGCCGATTTTCCAAACTTTCCCCTAAGGCATGGCAAGACACCGCCCACGTTCACCTCAACAGCTCCTTCCTCGCCTCACTTCTGGCAGGTAAATCCGTAAGCATTGACTATGGTGACGGCGCTGGCATGAACTTGATGAACCTCAAGTCGGGAGACTGGGATGAGGAAATCGTCAACATCACTGCTGAGGGACTCGCTGACAAACTACCCGCCCTCAAACCCTCCTCAACAATCGCCGGCAACATTTCTCCCTACTTCGTTGAGAAATACCAATTCAATCCCGAGGCCAAAGTCGCTCTCTGGTCGGGTGACAATCCATGCAGCTTGGTAGGCATGGGTGCCGCCTCCCCCGGCAAGATGGTCATCAGCCTCGGCACGAGCTACACCCTCTTTGCCGCCATGAACCAGCCGGTCACAGACCCAAGCGGATTTGGACACGTTTTCGGTAACCCCTGCGGCGGATTCATGAGCCTGATCTGCTTTAGCGAAGGTGCTCTGGCACTGGAAAAACTGCGCAGCGAGTTAGACATCACTTGGAACGAGTTCAGCGATGCCGCAATGAGCCAAGAGCAGAGCCCAATTCGGAGCCTTCTCGACAAGCAATTCCTCAACATGAAAGCCCGCGGCGAATGGATGGGCCAATCGCCAGGCACGATCTACGTCACCGGCGGCGCATCCAAGAATCAAGGCATCTGCCAAACGATCGCCAATATCTTTGAGAGTAATGTCCAACGCATGTCCACCAGCTCATCTGCTGGTCTGGGCGCGTCCATGAGAGCCGCTCACGCCACTGGCGACTTTTCACTCGATGATCTTGAAAAGAAATTTACAGTCCCCGATTCAGAAAGCACCATCGCTCCAGATCCCGAAGCTGTAAAAATCTACCAAAACCTCTGAACGTATACCTCCGCCGTGCTCGGCACCTCATTCACTATTCAACATTCACTATTCACTATTCTAATGTCCCGTCCTGTCACACTATTCACCGGCCAATGGGCCGACCTCTCACTTGCAGACCTCTTACCCAAGGTAAAAGAAATGGGTTACAATGGCGTTGAGCTTGCCTGTTGGGGCGATCACTTCGACGTTGATGCTGCCCTTGCCGACGATCAATACGTTGCCGATAAATGGCAGCTACTCAATTCTCATGGCTTAGACTGCTATGCTATCTCCAACCACCTCGTCGGCCAGGCAATCTGTGACAACATCGACGAACGTCATCAAGCGATCCTCTCCCCTGAAATGTGGGGTGACGGTGAGCCAGAAGGTGTCCGTCAGCGTGCCGCCGAGCACATGGCCAATGCAGCTCGCGCTTGCCGTAAGTTCATGGACGCACGCCCAGGAGGTGCTCACCCATTCACTCCTGCTGTCAACGGCTTTACTGGCTCCTCTATCTGGCACGCTCTTTACTCATTCCCACCTACCAGCCAAGAATACCTTCAGGCAGGATTTGATGACTTCGCCAAGCGTTTCACCCCTATCCTCGATGTCTTCGAAGAGGTGAACGTCAACTTTGCCCTCGAAGTTCACCCCACCGAGATCGCCTTCGACATTGTATCCACCGAACGCGCCATCGAGGCTGTCAACGGCCACAAGCGCTTCGGCTTTAACTACGATCCATCTCACCTAGGCTACCAAGGAGTCGACTACGTCAAATTCATCCGCACCTTTGCCGAGCGCATTTACCACGTGCATATGAAAGACGCATGGTGGGGACACGGTGATGGCACCGTAGGCGTCTTCGGCGGCCATACCGACTTCGCTGACCCACGCCGCTTCTGGGACTTCCGCTCCGTCGGGCGCGGTGATGTCAACTTCGAGGAAATCATGGTAGCTCTCAACGACATCGTCTATGAAGGCCCCCTTTCCGTTGAATGGGAAGACGCCCGCATGGACCGCTTCCATGGCGCTACTGAATCATGCGCTTTCGTCAAAAACCTAGATTTCCCACGCAATAGCGGTGGACTCTTTGATTCTGCTTTCGACCAAGACAACCAATAAATTAAAATTCAACCTCAACACTCAATAACTATGTCACCACAACCATTAAAAGTCGGCATGATCGGAGGAGGCTCCGGTGCTTTCATCGCTAATCCTCACCAAAAAGCCATTCACTTTGACGGCACCCGCAAGGTTCACTCCGTTGCCCTCGGCCCTGACCCGGAAGTAGCCATCGAAGAAGCAGACAACTGGCCCTACCCCGTCATGGGATACGCTTCCTATGATGCTATGTTTGCCGCACAGGCAGAACTTCCCCATGAGAATCGCATCGACTACGTGCTCATTGTCACCCCTAACTTTGTTCACTTTGACCCAGCAATGAAAGCTCTTGAGCTGGGCATCCCCGTTATCTGTGAGAAGCCTCTCACCGTAAACCTTGAAGAAGCTGACCTGCTAGTAGCCAAGGCAAAAGAGAAGAACGTTCCCTTTGCAGTCGCTCACACCTACCTCGGCCACTGGTCGAGCTGGTTCAGTAAACACATCGTCCAGAGTGGACTCCTTGGAGAAGTTCGCTGGGTTGACTCCTATTACATCCAAGGGTGGCTAGCAGACAAGCTTGAGGACTCAGGTCAAGTGCAAGCAGCTTGGCGCACAGACCCGAAGAAAGCAGGCGGCAGCGGCTGCGGTGGAGACATCGGCACCCACGCCCTGATGCAACTTCGTTTTGTCACAGGTCTTGATGTCGAGCGCGTATCTGCACGCTTGGACAAGTTCGTTCCCGGCCGCCCCATTGACGACCACTTCACCACCTACGGTGAACTTACTAATGGCGGCAAATGCCTGGTACGTGCATCACAAATCTGCATCGGTCACAAAAACGACCTCGGCATCATGATCGCCGGCACCAAGGGAGCGCTCAAATGGAGCCAAGAAGATCCTGAAAAAGTCACTATCCTCCTACAAGACCAGCCTGACCGCACCTACTGGCGCGGAGCAGTGTCAGCAAACGACGGCTTCCTCGAAGACGTGCCACAGTGGCTACTCGACGAGCCCACCATTCCAAGCGGCCACGGCGAAGCCTTCCACGACGCTTACGCACGCCTACACCGTGAGTTTGAAAAAGACGTCCGTGCCTACCAAGACGGTAAGCCCTGGAGCTGTGACGGCTCAAAATACGCCAACATTGACGATGGCCGTATGGGACTCGCCTTCATTGATGCCGCGCTCAAGTCAGACGCCGCAGACGGAGCTTGGGAAGTTGTCTCCAAGGGTTAATCGAGCTCTTCCGCATTCAACTCCCCAAGAATATCCCGTCCCGATATCTTACCCATCATCTCAAGCTCGGCAGCCAGCACCTCACGTGCCTGCCGGGCTTTTTTTCCGTCTTGATCCGGCCTACCACAGTGCGTGCAGGAGGCAAAACCCGGGTAGCCTTCTTTTTTCTGAGGATCATTCTCAGGAGAAACCAGAGTCACCACCGGCCTAAGCCGCTCACGATTAACAGGCAAAACCACAATGGGGTGAATCCAGCACGTCAGCGGCTTATCAAACCAATCGCCACGTCCCTGCTCCATGGATAATCTCTGAATGCCACATCTCCCCTGCCGGTCCAGAAAAACACAGCGAGTCTTGGGGAAATGTGCCGGGTAGTCCTCAGCCAGCTCACCTTCTTCGGCCTCTCGTGTGGCCGTCTTCATCGTCTCGCCCCCACGGCTTGCCTCCACTGGCTTATCGGGAAGACTCAGGCCGTAAGCAGCCAATCGCTCGCCATGGTCAGCCACCATCTGCCTTACCCCCTCCGCCTCCTCCTGGGATAAATACACCCCATCATGGCAGCACGTCGCCCGGCAACGATCTAGCTCACACGGACGCAACTCTGTTTCGAAGGCTTCATGATCTATGACCGCCTCACGCAGCTGAGCTGCCACGATCCGCGCTGTTTTTTCATATGCTGTGTGTGCCATGGCAGTCGCATTCAATCAGAGTCATGATAAAATGAGAATTTCAGATTTGGTATTTCATCAAGAGCCACTAGACTCATGCACATGGCTCTCCCCCTCAAGAAAAGCGAAGTACTCTGTTTCTACGACCTCCAGTATCGCTGGGCCAAACGCAGCACTGATCGGGGAGTCGAAATCAAAATAGAACTCAACGAATTTCCCGACGGTCAGATGATCATCGCCCAGTGCCCGCGCGTGTTCCGCCCCGACATGGTAGAAGACATCATCGAATACGGCCGTGACAACGGCTGGACGCCAGAAAGAACCGGTGACCCGATCACCGTCAGGCTTACCAAACGTGGGCTGACCCAGATTGACCCTTCCGCTTAATCGGATAATACACTGCAAGAAGGGCCCCATCTAGGTGTAGCTCACCCTGTTTTATTGCCAGCCCATCAGATCGCTTACCTCTCTCTTGAGTTGCTCCGCGATGCGGAACTCATCACCGCCAGGCTCGTCTGAATTGAATCCCAGAGGATTTATAAGGTCGGGTTCTTGGGCGATCCATTTTTTCTCTTCGTGATCATATACCGGAGCCATCAGTGCCCACAATAATGCGGTAAGAGAGAACACCGGCATCAGCGTGTGAGTAAGCAGCAGTCTGGAAACAGCGCGATTCCTGCCACCAAAAACCAATTGCAAAAAACAAATCAATATCCAGAACAAAGCAAATCCGATCAATACCGCGCTTGAAAGAATCGCTCCCCTAGCATGTTCGTAAAGGGCATCCCCTACTCCACTTAGCGGCATGGCGATACAGAGCAACACAGCGGGAACCCACTGCACCCACCCCGTGGAAAAACCAAGATAACCAGCCTGCTTGCGCCACCTCCAACGAGCCAGCAGAGGAACCATCACTCCGACCAATAAAACCATGCAAGCAAACTGAGCCACTACTGGGTAGCCAAATTGATGGATTCCATGATGCCTGGCACTCCATGGTGAAAGCAAATTGACCACCAAGTAGAGACCCACAGGGAAAATCACCCCACCTAGGACTAGCCATACCCAGTCGAGACCACCCAGCTGCGATCGCAACGCAATCGCCACCCTACGTACTGCCGCCCGGTACCTGAGCCTAGATATCAAGAGCACACCCACAAGCAGCGCCATCAACAAGCTCGCAGCACTGACAAGGACCTTGCCCGCTAAAGCATGCTCTGCGATGCGACCTGGCATAAAGTCTTCCGGCTTGAGCTCTGGTGGTGATATCACCTGTTTACCTACGAAAGGGGGCATAAGTATAACATGCATTGCTCCAAGCTTATGCTTGTAATCAGCGATTCTCGACGGGCGATTTTTTTTCGCTTCCATATCATCCTCAAAAACCTTCTGCAGACGCTCAAACTCCAGAGCTCGATCACTCATGCCGCAGGCATTGGCAGCATCACGGAAGTCTTCCAATGGACCTACAATCCACGCTCTTGCCACCAAGGCATCAACAATTGAAAAGCCATCACCACGAATCATTCGCTGCCCAAGAACTTCCCAGGCGCCAATCAGTTTATTCAAGCGCTCGCCATCACGCTGCGCCCCACACCTCTCAGCCTCCAATCGCACCACTTTGCTCAAAACAAGCGATTTCAGTGCATAGGATTTCAACGACCCCATATAAGCAATGTTTGCAGCCTGACTGATATAGTCGATACCCTGACGGGGAAGTAATTTCATACGCTTGGCAACAAGTTCACGCTGATGAGATACCAAGCTCCCGGCTTCAGCCGCCTGATACATGAGCTGCAGAGCCGTAGCAAATTTGTCTTCGTCAGTTACCTTATACCCTGGCTTTGGCTTTTGTTTTTGCCCCGCATTCGCCGTTACCCCTTTCCGCTTACCCGCAGGTGATCTTACTTTTTCCACACTGCCCTCTGCCTCAAAGGCGGCAGCCATCAATGCATACCAGCCGTTGCCCTGATCGATTTTTTCGCCCTGGAAAATAAAATCCAGAGGCAAGCTGTCGCGGTCTTCGGCGTATCCCATGGCGTATTCGATGTAATAGGCAGGATTGGACGGATCCAGATCCCAGAGTGCCTTGTAACGCAGCTCTTCAGTAGGCTGCGAGCGATCACCAAACATGATGAGTATTTCGTCACGGCTGAGGTCTTTAGCCACTTCCTTCCCCGCCCACGAATCACTCCCTACCGGATCCCCTCCTGAAAAATCACAAATATAATGATTACATTCATCAGGTTGTTGAGCCTGACAATCGCCCTTCAGCGCAAGAAAACGAGAGCCGTAATTCGCAACCACAAAGAGCGAGACCGCAATACATATGATGATGCCTAACACCCGCAAGTGAAACCGCTTCTTGGAGGTCTTGGCCAAATGACGAGCACTACGATCCAGCCCATCGTCACCATACTTCGCTGCCAATTGCTCGATCATCTTTTCAGCCTCACGCTGTTGCTCGACATTTTCGTCAAACACACCTTCAAGTCCTTTTTTAAGATCATCCGAATTATTTTCCATACTTAAAGACTCCCATTTCTTTGAATTTTTTACGATAAAAAAACCCTTTGGCACTTTGGCTACCTAATACCCCACGAACAATAAGCAGCGGCATGCAAGCGCTCCCCATCAAGAAAAGCGAAGTGCACTGTTTCTACGATCTCCAGTACCGCTGGACCAAACGCAGCACCGATCACGGTGTCGAAGTCAGAATCGAACTCAATGAAAAGCCAGACGGTCAGATGATTATTGCCCAGTGCCCCCGCGTGTTCCGTCCCGACATGGTCGAAGACATCATTGAATACGGACGGGAAATCGGCTGGACGCCAGAAAGAACCGGTGACCCGATCACCGTTCGCCTGACCAAGCGTGGAATCACGCCAGTGGCATAAAAAGCGACTTATGATGTGCGGTGCTTTGGGCTAAGCC
>JAFMDE010000077.1 GCA_017857425.1 Akkermansiaceae bacterium | reverse complement strand
CTTGGAAGAGCTCCGCTTTCCCGACAAATAAATCAGCTCCACATGCAGCCATTCAGGCACGCGGCCTCATCTTCCAGGTAAATGCGAAATAACAACCGACGCTTTACAAAGCGGGCGACATCGCGTGCGTTATTCGCTCGTTCTTTTATCTTTTGATCACTTGTTAGCAACCGGGTTCTGATAGACCTCCTTGACGTAAGGCTTGCTGCGCTCCACATACTCCCCACTTTCCCAGCGCAGATTGCGGAAGCGCTGGCGGGCCAGCACATCATCCTTGGTCATCATATTAAACTTGGTGTACTCATCCCCTCCATCTTGGTAATAATCCTCACTCCAGCCACTGACCTTGTCAGGCACCGCTCCCAGCTTCAGCTTGTACTTGGGGTCACTCTCTGCCATCCGCTTGGTCACCTCACCCGCCCGTTGCGCGTAATCTCCCTCAATCTGGTTTTTCAGGCGCGCTGCAGACATCAGTGCCAGACGTGAAATCTTGTGCCAGTCATCCAAAGGCCAGCCAAAGGGATTATGCAAATCACCTGTCTTGATGCGCACCGTGTTCCAGCCCTGTTTGGGTAGATCAATAAAGGCGTAGAACACCTGCTCGCGGTTATTGGCTTCCATAAAGTTGCGCTCCAGCAGAACCCCCACCTTCTGCCCCGCCACAGGAGAATTGATCTCCACAGCCAGCTCGGCACCCTTCGGCCCCAGGTAGCGAGGGTCGGAGACTTTGCGCGTATCAATCTGCCACCAGTGACCGTTGCTGAGGTTGCCACCCCAATCACGTAACCCGGCGGAGAAATCATCGATCATGCGCTTGCGGGAAGGGCTTGCCTTGACCCCTGCGGCCTGAAGGTCCTCAGGAGAAGCGTAGGCGTAGTCGCTACTCACAGCCATCTCGCTCTGGCCATTGTATTTGTGGTGAGGCGCCTGTATCGGATCGATCTCATAGATGAGATTGGCAAAAGCCGTGAGCGGCTCATCCGTGTAGATCACCGGGCACGGGATTTCCCATCTGCCGTCGGCGTTATGAGTAGGGTCCCCGGTAATCCAGAAACGGGTCAGCGGGTTTCGGCCATCCGTGTAGAACATCTCCACCCGCTTGAGCTTGAGCTTCGTTTGGGGAGGAGTGACTTTGAAAACAGGAACACCGTCCGCACGGTCGAGGACCAGCTCCGCCTTGGGAGTGGCCGGGTAGCTGAATTGCCCCTTGAGCTTGTCCTGGAACCAAAGGTAGTCCGCCACCATCGTCTCAGGCGGGAAGGCGTGGTTGTAGTTGGCACAGGTGGTGTAGCGCTTGTCCACACCCGCCTGCTTCAGAGCTTCCAGACAGTTCCAGTCCGGCGCGTTAAAATCATTGGATGCTCCGAGCAGCAACACCGGAGCGTGCATCTTTTTCCAGAATGTGCGCATCTCCAGGGTCTCGTCAAAAAGCGCACGGCGCTCGCCATCGAGCCTGAGGTGGCGGGTATTGCCGGTGATCACCGGGTGCGCATCCATGAACCCTCCGACACCACCCACCGAGGGCACGGCCGCGGTAACCCGGGGGTCAATGCTGACCAGAGTCGTCAACGAGCCGCCGGTCGAGTGACCGCGCACGCCGATCCTGGTGGGATCCACCTGCGGCTGCTGCTGAAGAAAGCTAATGATCCGGCGCCCGGAGATCTGGCGCGCAAACTGCCAGTCATTCCGCGGGCTGGGCACGGCATCGATCGTAGTCTCATCCGCTTGGAAGGGGCCGTCGGGTCCCTTGGCTCCCCAAGCATTGAGCGCGCCCCAGTCTGTGTTGGGCAGACCCTGGGCCTCCCCGCCCATAGCCGCCTTGTCGTTATGATTTGGGTGAAAGACAGCGTATCCAAGCCGTGCCCAGTTTACCGCCCCGTTTTCACTCGCCGTTTGTGGCCCACCGTGGAACACCACCAAGCCCGGCAGTTTGTGGACCCCCTTGGGATAGGCCCAGTAACCACAGACAATGGACTTCTTACCCTGGAAAGTTCCCAGAGTCATCTGCACCCAGTTCACCACAATGGCACCACCATCCACTTCCCAGGTCTTGTGGACCTTAACTTCCAGTGGGTTGTTGGCATCGTAGTCCTTTTCATAACCGTCCCAGATTTCCTCCAGGGTGCCAGGAACCTGTTGTGGGTCGGTAATTCTCAGTACCTCACCCTTGCCCCAGATCTCATGAGAGCCCCCAGCATTGTTTTCTGCAGCAATAAACGGAGACAATAAGCACAGCGCAAGCAGTCCTGTGGCTATCATGCAGGCCGCCCGGGCAAAACGAATTACGAAAAAGCTCATAATGATAACGGGCATGATATCTGTACTGTTATTCTGTTTCACGGCAATAGATTCAATGGTTAAAAAGCGGTGCATGATTATGGAGCATGAGTGGGAAACTTCGAAGAAAAAAACCTCCGGAGACGTCGTCTCCAGAGGCTACACAAATAAACTTTAATAATTTGATCCTTATCTCCGGCGACGTAGCGCGAGGGCCAGTCCACCAAGGCCAAGAAGGGCTGTAGAGCTAGGCTCGGGGATAGCGGAAATGTTCTCGATACTGAGTATCGTTCCAAAGGTAGTGTCGGTGTAGACAAAGTCACCATAGGCACCCACTAACGAGACTGAATCCCATCTACTAGCATCAAAGGTAGCGAATTGATTCTCTATGAGGTCTAGTGAGGCCAATGGGTCACCATAATCAAAACCGTCAGTGTAGGCACTCAGGTCAACAGTGAGGTTTTCGGTGCCGTCACCGCTCCAGAAGTTGACATCCAGCAGACTGGTCCCGGTAGAATTGGCCACGATGTTAAGGAAGGTAGTTCCTCCAAAGGTCCAGTTCTCAAAATCAATAGACGCAGCATCGCCGATTACATTGATATTCGAAGTGGCTGTAGCATCTTGTAGTCCCAATCTGATACCGCTTAACGAGCCGCCGGAGAGGTTGAACGTGCCAGTGCCGCTTCCAGAACCTACGTTAATGTTTGCGAATGAGCCAGCGCCTTGTTGCAGGGTGCCGCCGCTTAAATTGAAAGTTCCGGTGCCAGTATTAGTGCCGATTTCACCAGTACGAATGTCAAGGCTGCCGCCTTCCAAGTTGAATGTGCCAACTGCATCGTTGAATGTGCCAATCTTAAAACCGAACGTATTGCCAACGGTCATCGTAGTGCCGGCTCCGCTCATTGTGAATGTGCCATCACCGCCCTGAAAACCTATTTGCAGGCTGTCTGCTGTCACACTGCCAGCTGAGTGCGTCGCGCTTTGAGTAAAGTAACGGCCAACGAACGGGTAGTCGGTGGTGCCAGCGTCGCCCGTCGCGTTGGGGACAGCGTCGGTGTTCCAGTTTTCGGGGGTTAGATACTCGGTGTCTGCACCTCCTCCGTCCCACTCGACGTCAGCTGCCTGAGAGATAGAGCATAGGCCAGCAAGAGCTGCCAGCAGGGTGATGTGTTTTTTTGTTTTCATGGGTTTATTGTGCTATGGGTTTTTATGTGGTGAATTGAGCGCTGCTGCGGACCAGTGAAACTCTCTATGGCGAGCAGCGCTACGTTCTGCTTTTGCAATGCAGCATTCCGAATATATCAATAAAAACAACTTTGTGCACCCCGTGTTCACGGGGCTAGTGCTAGTAGCTCTATAACATATAACACTACACTACTTAGCACCTGTGCTTTAATCCTTGGTCACATGATGGACAGGTCGTAAGGTGAATCATTCTATGAAAGGTAACATGAGCAGACTGGCATCGGCTCTGAGCGCTATCACTCTCACCGGAGGGTTCATTTCCGTGCGGGCCGATTCATCACACCTACATGAGGAGCTCAACAACCTCTCCCATACCAAGCTGGAGCAACGAGCCGCTGCCATAAAGTCCGAGCTGACCCGTCTGGCCCATTTCACTCCACGCGGGGGGATTGGAACCATCGGTTACCGCTCGCAGGAGTTCGAAACAGCGGATCACCACGAGTGGGTGCAAGTTGATCTGGCCCAAAAAACCACCATAGATGAAATCATCCTGGTGCCCTGTCTGGTGCGCACCCCGCTGGGAGGATACGCGGCGGACGGCTTTCCTCAGCGCTTTGAGATATGGGATCAAGATGGCAACAAGCTCGCCGAGGCTTCCTCCACGGCGGGAGCACAGACGCGCACTGCCCCTATGGTCATTGCTCTGGGTGGCAAGCCCGCATCACAGATCCGTGTTGTAGCCACACTGATGTCCCCCCGCGCCTTTGACAGTAAATACGTTTTCAAGCTCTCCGAGATCCTCATCTTCAGTGGCCAAACCAACATCGCCCTGCGCCGTCCTGTTAGCAGCTCTCGCAAAATTCAAGACAGCTCCCATGTCTATCATCCGGGCTTCCTGACAGACGGTGCAATGCCCTACCTGATGAATTCCTCCAAGGGCGAATCAAGTGTAGCTTATCTGAGTCCGCACAACCTCGGCAACGACCAGCCACTTCATTTTACGGTTGACCTCGGCAAAAGCACTACGCTCACCGAAGTTCGCCTGCACACGGTGGAGCAAAGCGACAACATTCCGCAAGGAGCTCCGGGGGGAATCGGAGTGCCGAGTCACCTTCTCATCGAAAGCGCTAACCGCGCAGATTTTTCTGACGCGCGCAACCTTATAGAGGCTAGATACCCGTCCGTTATGGATATCGCTCCGATCCTGATGTGGAATGTTCCTGAAACCGCTTGCCGCTACGTTCGCTTCACCGCCTTGACACACCGGAGTGCAAATACATTGGAGCGAACCCCGCCCCAACTTGGCTTCGCCGAGGTGGAACTGCTAAGCTATGGTATCAATGTCGCGGCGGGCAAATCTATTCTGGCCGAGGGCATCCCCGTCCACGACTGGCGTCCCATAAGCAACCTGACAGACGCTCGGAACGTCTATGGGGAAATCCTCTCCATCCGCCAATGGCTTGTCGAGCTGGCGCGCCGGCATGAGCTCGAAGGTGAGCTGCCACTGGTGAATGCCACACTCAGCAAACGCTATGCAGCCCAAAAAGCATACCTGAGAAGAATCAGTGTCCTGACCATCGTATTAGCCTTCGGTATTGTGATCGTCATTCTGATCATGCGTGCTGCGCGCGAGCGCCAGGTGCATGCCATTAAAGAACGCTTCGCCGCAGATCTGCATGACGAATTAGGGGCCAAGGTGCTTAGCATTGGTATTCTCAGTGAACTGGCCAAACAGGAAAAAGACGAACCTGCTGAGCTCGAAGACATCCTCGAGAAAATCCGCACCTCTACCAAAGACCTTGGCTCTGCAATCCGTCACTGCACCAACCTCCTCGAAGCTGACAAGCTCTACACCAACTTACATGCAGACATGCATCGCACGGCCATACGCTTGATGCTTGATTATGACATCACCACCAAAGGACAGGAGTATCTGCCTTCTCTCGACAAACAGACTCAGATTGACCTGCTTCTCTTTTACAAGGAATGCCTGGTCAATATCAGCCGCCATTCGGGGGCTACGCGCTTCTCCGCTGATCTTGTTGTCAGTCCCGAGACAATCACCTTGGCGGTCAGCGACAACGGTAAAGGCCTCACCTCCGGAATTCCACCTTCACTAAAACGCCGGGCCAGAATCATCAAGGGGACGGTCGGCTCAACACCGGCACCGGGTGGAGGCACCTGCATTTCGCTCAATCTCCCCGTAAAACTTCAAGGCACTAAACAAAAATGAAAGACCAAATCAAGATCATGCTCGTTGAGGACCAGCCCGATTACCGGGACGCAATCAAACTAGCGCTCGACAAAACCTCCGACCTGAACCTCGTCTCCATGTATGGTACTGCTGAAAAAGCAATTCTGAGCATGGAAAGAACGCAACCAGACGTCATCCTGCTCGACCTCCATCTCCTTGGCATGAGCGGCATAGACGCCATCCCGAAGTTCAGGGAGTGCTCTCCAGACTCACATATTATTGTGCTTACCAACTCGAACCGTGAGGGTGATATTCTCGCCGCCATCTCCCATGGTGCCACCGGATACCTGCTTAAATGTGCCAGCCTAAAGCAAATTATTGAGGGCATTCATACCGTCATGCGCGGAGGTGCATCTCTGGACCCTGGTGTAGCAAAACTGATCATGCACCATATGCCGGAAATCTCATCTGATAAAGGCATCCACCTCAGTAAGCGCAAGCTGGAGGTCCTTGAACTCATTGCTGAAGGCTTCGTCAAAAAGGAAATCGCTGACCAACTCAATATCAGCTACTCCACCGTGGACTCCTACGTCAAAGAAATCTACGAGATACTTCAGGTGCACAATGCCCCTGCCGCCGTCGACAAAGCCCACCGGCTCGGATTGTTTAGAAGACTCAAGGAGTCCTGAAAAACCTCCCTGTGAGGCGCCTACCGATCCCGCTTAGCTAAGCTCCGGTAGCCGAGATCTGGGACATCTGAGACAACCAACGGGTGGAGCACACCATCGTCTTGGATGAGATCTGCTTTCCTTAGCTAGAAGAGGTGATTGCTCAGCGTTTCCTGTAGGCGGAGCCGCGGCCTTTTCCTTCGAGGGTGAGAAGTCCCTTGGTAACCAATCCGGCGAGGCGTTTACGGATGGTGTTTCGGCTTTGGCCGATCTGTGCCACGGCTTGGGCGACACTCACGCGGCCGGTAGTCTCGACCATTTCGAGCAGATCCCGCTCTGCTTGGCTGAGTTCATTGAGCGTTAGGTGCAGCGCATCCACTCTCTTGCCAAGTGCCTTTGTTTGGCGATGAAGCATGAGCAGAAAAAAACTCAGCCAGGGCTCCCAATCAGTATCATTGCCGTCTCCGAGCGTCCTTTGGGTGGTCCTGAGAGCTCGATAATACGCCTCCTTGTTTTGTTCGACGATGGACTCAAGCGAGGCGTAGGGCACGTGGGTGTAGCCAGCCCGAAGCAACAGGAGTGTGGTCAGCACGCGGGAGAGTCGACCGTTGCCGTCCTGGAAGGGGTGGATTTTGAGAAAAACCACAATGTAGGTGCCGATGACGAGCAGAGGGTGGAGGTCGCGGTTTCGCTCGCGCCGGACCAGCCAGGTGGTCAGCTCTTCCATCTCGCCCGGGGTGTCGAAGGGAGGGGTGGTTTCAAAAATGACGCCAATTTCCTTGCCGTCGGCATCGAAGGCGGCGACTCGGTTGGGAAGCGTTTTCCAAGTGCCCCGGTGACGTTCATCCTTGGTGCTGAACTGCAGGAGCACGGAGTGCAGTTGGCGGATGTGATTTTCGGTGACGGGCAGCAATTCGGCGGAATCGAAGACCAGTTCCATGGCGCGTGCGTAGCCTGCAACTTCTTGTTCATCCCTGCTGGCAAAGGATTCCGTCCGCAGCCCGTCAAGAACGGTTTCTACTTCACGGTTGGACAAGGCGGAGCCCTCGATCCGGGTGGACGAGCCCACACTTTCAATGGTTGCCGAACGCCGCATGCGCGTCAGCACCTCGGGCGAGAGCCAGGTGATGGCTTTCCAGCGCCCTTTGAATTCATCCACCTCTGCCAAGAGGCTGACCAGTTTGTTGCTGAGGTGGAGGTCTTCTGGCTCGATCATCATGGTATCCATTGATGTATCCGATTTTATCCATTTGTCAAGTGTAGTATTTATCTTTTTTTATCCATTTATGCCGGTAAACATCCATTTATTGATCCGTTTGGATCCATTTTAGCCCCCTATGTGAGCAAACTGGCCAAGGAAATAAAGCAATTTGACGAGCACGCGATCAGGCACAAAATCTTGCATCTTGCATCTTCTGGTCTTGCATCTCGCCGCTGCAAAGCGGCGCCATTCAGGCACGCGGCTTCATCTTCCAGGTAAACATGAGAAGTGCCATCGCCATAAAGGTACAGGCAAGGATCGTGTAGAGCACGATCTTCCAGGCGGTGTCGAGGCCATACACCTCCCGGTAGTGCGTGATCATGACGCCGAACCCCTTCGCCTGCACGGTTCGCCCAATATAGCCAAACAGACCGATGAATCCGGCGGCCGTTCCGATCGCTTTCTTGGAGCTCAGGTCCAGCGCCATGATGACGATGAAGTTGATTGCCGGATAGATAAAGCAACCGATCAGGGCAAGCATCAGCATATCGAGCCAAAGATAGCCCGCAGGGGTTAACAGGATAGTGGTGAAAGCCAGCAAGATAGGCACCATGCAGAGCACTGCCACCATGCCGCGCCGTCCGCCGAGCTTGTCGGAGATCCAGCCCAGAAAAATGGTCGAGGGGATGCCGCCAAACTCAATGGCTAGAATGGCAACTCCTCCTCCGGCCAGAGAGGCGCCCTTGATTTCTCGCAGATACATCGGCCCCCAGTCGAGCATGCTGTAGCGGGCGATGTAGGCGAAGAAATTGGCGAAGGCCAGCAGCCAGATCCACTTGTTCATCAGCACATGATCGACAAAGAGCTCCTTGAAGCTGAGTTCCTTTTCGTGGGTTCCGTGTGCTATCTCGTCCTCGGTGAAGTCATCATTGTATTCCTCAATCGGCGGCAAGCCGACGGACTGTGGCGTATCCCTCAGCCGCCAGAATAGATAAACGGAGCCGATAAGTGCAACCGCCCCGGGAACATAGAAGGCATACTGCCAGCCGCCGAAGTGGATCACCGCCCACGCGGCCAGCATGCCGGCAATACCTCCGCCGACATTGTGTGAGGTGTTCCAGATACTGAACATCAGGCCCCGTTCCCGTTCACTGAACCAGTGGCCCATACTTCGCCCACAGGGAGGCCAGCCCATGCCCTGGAAAAAACCATTCAGCGCCCATAGCATGAGATGCAGCTGGAAATCACTGGCGCTGCCAAAGAGAAAGTTGCACACCGCGGTCAGCATCAGGCCAAAGGCCATGAACTTGCGGGCATCACTGCGGTCAGACATCGCTCCCATCAGGAACTTGCCCAGCCCGTATGCAATGGCGGTGATCGCCAGAATACTGCCGATCATGGAGTGGGTGTAGCCCAGCCCTACCTCAAGCTCCTTGGAAACCACCGAGAGGTTGTTACGCACTAAGTAAAAAGTCGCATACCCCAGGAAGGTCGACTCCATCACCCGCCAGCGATAGCGTGGGTAAAGACGTTTCACCTCGTCATCAGGCAGCCGCTCAATGTGTTTGGCAGCGGAGAAAAAATTCCTGATTTTCGAGATCATGGCCTTATTGTTTTGTTTGGCTAGCGCTGCTGTTTGGCCTGACGATCTTTCAAGATGGCGTCAACCACCTCGGTGAATCCGGCACCCGCCTCTGCCTGCGTGATCGTTGCCGGAGGTGATTTCATCAGTGGCAGAAACTGGCGCACGTTAGCCACTCCGAATGAGTGCGTGAAGAAGGCGAACATCGGCTCGTCGTTCGGGGAGTCACCACAGAAGGCAAAAGTTTCATTCTCCTCAGCTAATGAAACGCTAAAAACATCACGGGCGTATTGTTTGGCCATGGTCAGTTTGTCGAACTCACCGAACCAGCCGTTGACATGGATGGAGCTGATC
>JAFMDE010000076.1 GCA_017857425.1 Akkermansiaceae bacterium | reverse complement strand
CCATTGTTTGAAGGAGCTGGGGCAGCAGCTTCAGCTATGACATCTCCAGCAAGGGCAGACCCTGAAAGAGCGATCGCTGTAGCGACTGAACTATTTAATAAGTTAATTTTAATCATGTTTTGTTTTGGTTATTTGTCTAGTTGTTGTGTGCAGTGGCTGATTAGCATAAGCTGCGCACCAACTGCGACGATCGAGCTTTTACATTAGAAATGATGAATGACTGCTGAAAATAATGTGACATTTTAGTCATATGCAATTTTCTATTTATAAATGCCGAGTGCCTGACGTAGGCAGGCGATGGCGAACTGAAATTTGCCCCTAGTGGGGCGGTCAGGAGTAACAAGTTGCCAGCCATGTTTTTGCCCTTCTAGGCGCAGTTTTTCCGTGGGGTGCACCATGGTGGCGTGTTCGCAGATCAGCAACATGGGAAGGTCTGCATGGCTGTCTGAGAATGCGTGGCTGTTGGGCAAGCGCTCATCTCCAGCTGGATCAAAATCAGCAGGGAAAAGATGGCGCATTTTACGCAGTTTATTGGCGCCTTTATTATTGCCGCCCAGAAGCTCTGGAAATAGTTGAACGCGTCCTTGGATTTCTAAGGTGGTGGCGAAGCAGTGATCAAAGCCGAGCTTTTCTGCAATGGGCATGACCCAGATATCGGGACTGGCGGAGCTTAAGACCATGGTGCGTCCAAGTTTTTTTTGTTGTTCGACGACCTCAAGCATTTCCCCGTAGAAGGAATGAGGAAGATGTTGCTCGACAAATTCCGCGGCAAACTCTTGGAGCTCATCGCGGCTTAGGCCAACGAGGTAGTTGAGGAAGACGCGCTTCATGCCTCCAGCACCAAGGAGCTTGGTGAGCATAAGAAATGGAATCAGAATAAGTAGATACAAGCGACGCAGTGGCATGCGCTTGAGGATATAGTTGCAGAAGAGCAACTGGGTATCCCAGGGCACGAGGGTCTGATCCAGATCGAAGAGGGCGTAACCCGTTTTAGCGGCAGAAGTATCTGCTGAGTTGTCCCCTTGATGTTGTTGGCTTGGTTGCACGTGATTAAGATTTGCTGCTGATGCTATGCTTGGCAAGCGCTCAGAGTGTTGATGAGGTGTTATTTTTTAAGCTGGTGAGCTTTGATCTGTGGCTTGCTATTGGCTGCAAGTTGCCAGATGGCGGAGATAGCAGGACGGTGTAAGTTTTTGTGGGTGGTGCAGAGACCTACCACGTAGGGTACGAGATTTGGCGCACCCTGAATTTTTCTGATATCCTCACGGAATGGGCTGCGCTCCAGCACGAGTTCGGGAACGATGCCAATACCGCAACCCATGCGAACCATGGCAAGAATGCCCTCGTTTCCCGAGACCTCGGTATTGATGTTGGGTTCGATGTTGTGTTGTTTTAACCACAGGTCGAGTCTGCGCCGAGATAACCCCGTGCGCGGTAAGACAAGGGGAGCGCTGGAAAGATCGAGTTCATTGTTCTTTGTGATGGGGTGCTTTGATTTTTTTGGGGCTACAAAAACAAGCTTGGTCTCGATGAGCGGCATGAACTCGAGCCGCGGGTGCTGTTGGTCGGGAAGGGCGGCAACAGAGATGTCGATCTCGCCGTTGATGACCTGTTGAATAGATGCTTCTGCAGATCCTGTGCGTAGCTCGAGGTGAACATCGGGGTAGGCTTCTCGGCATGATTCTAACAGGTCGGGCAGCAGGCTATAGACCGCTGTGACGGATGCGTAGATGGAGACAAGACCTGAGATCTTACCATGATCATTGAGGTCTTCGCGCATGGTTTCCCAGTCACGGATGGCTGAGCTGGCATAGGTGCGGAATTTTTCGCCAGCAGCAGTGAGGCTTACGGTGCGGTTATCACGCAGAAATAGGGGCTGTCCCAGAGACTCCTCGGTGCGCTGGATGCTGCGCGTCAGTGCAGAGGGGCTGAGGTTGCATGCCTGGCTGGCCTTGCCGAAGTGAAGAAGCTCGGCGAGAACGAGGAAATTTTTGAGCTCGTGAAAGTGCACAGGCTATATTCTCTATTAAATTGCGTAAAACGCAACACTATGTATTGAATAAATCAATTTACGCAATGTTATGACTAGGCTTAAATGCAAGCGTTAATCAAAACACATACAAAACTAATGAGCCAAAACTATTTTAATTCACTTCCGCTGCGCCGTCAGCTCCACGAGCTCGGCACTTGCCGATTCATGGACATCGCAGAATTTGACCAGGGCATTGAAGCCGCCAAGGGTAAGAAGATTGTCATCGTTGGTTGTGGTGCCCAGGGGCTTAACCAAGGCCTCAACATGCGCGACAGCGGTCTAGACGTATCCTACACCCTTCGTGCTGAAGCTATCGAGCAAAAGCGTCAGTCCTATCTTAATGCCAGCGAGAACGGCTTCAATGTCGGCACTTATGAGGAAATGCTTCCGAGTGCAGATATTGTCATGAACCTCACACCTGACAAGCAGCACACGGCTGTGGTGGAGACAGTCATTCCCCACATGAAAGAAGGGGCATGCTTCTCCTATGCTCACGGTTTTAACATTGTGGAAGAGGGCGTTCAGATTCGTAAAGACCTGACGGTATTCATGGTAGCACCTAAGTCACCTGGTTCTGAGGTGCGTGAGGAATACAAGCGAGGTTTTGGTGTTCCAACTCTGATTGCTTGCCACGGCGAAAACGACCCCAACGGAAACGGCATGGAAATCGCCAAAGCGCTTTGTTTTGCCCAAGGAGGTCACCTTGCTGGGGCTCTTGAGTCATCCTTCATCGCTGAGGTAAAGTCTGACCTGCTCGGTGAGCAGACGATCCTGTGCGGCATGCTTCAAGCGGGTTCATTGCTTTGTTATGATAAGATGAAGGCTGAGGGCATCGATCCTGCCTACGCAGTCAAGCTTCTGCAAGATGGCTGGGAAGTCGTTACTGAGGCTCTCAAGCAAGGTGGTGTCACTAATATGATGGACCGCCTCTCCAACCCTGCCAAGATTGAGGCTTTCCGTCTATCGGAGGAGCTTAAGGTCATTATGCGTTCCCTTTATGAGAAGCACATGGACGATATCATTTCCGGCGAGTTTTCCAAGGGAATGATGGAAGATTGGGCCAATGGCGATGCTAAGCTTCTCGGCTGGCGTGAGGCTACTGGTGAGACCGAGTTTGAAAAAACCGAGGGTGTTGGTGATATTGCTGAGCAGGAATACTTCGATAAGGGAATTCTGATGATCGCCATGGTGCGCGCCGGTGTAGAGCTTGCCTTTGAGGTGATGGTCGAGGCCGGTATTGAGCCTGAGTCAGCTTACTACGAGTCTCTGCACGAGGTGCCGCTTATTGCTAATACGATTGCTCGTAAGAAACTCTACGAGATGAACCGCATCATCTCTGACACGGCCGAATACGGTTGCTACCTTTTCGCCCACGCCTGTGTGCCTCTACTCGAAGACTTCATGAAGTCTGTCGACACTGATGTCATCGGCAAGGGTATGAGCCCTGAGGATAATGGAGTGGACAACCGCACGCTTGTGGATGTGAACTTTATCATCCGTAATCACCCTGTGGAGGAAATCGGCGAAGTTCTTCGCGATGCCATGGGCTCGATGAAAGCTTTGTAAAGAAGCACTAAAATCTATTCACAAAGAGCCCTCGCATAGCTGCGAGGGCTCTTTTTTTGTGTCACTATGTCTGATTGTGCATTCAGCTGGAACTTTTCATCTCCTGCGCAATCAGTTTAGCGAGCTTCACCATGATTTTTTCTGGGAGTCCTATTTCCTTTCCCATTTGAATGAGGTGCTGTGGCACGGCTTGTTCAAGGTGAGCGATGCGGAGACGAAGTTGTTCAGTGCGGTAATGTAACTGCATGTCCTGTTCAACACATTGTAGAGCGAGTTCACTCAGGGTTTGCTGTTCAGGTAAGAGGCCGGTCTCTTGCTGAAGAAGAGGCTCAACGGCATGATACATTTGTTGGGTCCAATGGTGGTGTTTCTGGTGTGCCTGCTGACTCTCGAGAAAATCTGACTTGAGATTGTTATAGCTGGGAAGCTTTTCAGAGATCACCCCGGCAATGAGCTGCTTCGCTAAATCATGCTGCTTGGATAATGAGAGCTGCTCGATACAGCAAAAACAAAAGTCATTGAGTTCAGATGTTGAAATCTCATCTTCCAGGCTAAATGGAGTATCGACTTCGCTTTTCTCAGCCCCAGCATCGTATCGGTAGGGGGAGGGAGTCACCTGAAGGTGAGATGATGGTCGGGATGAACGGGTGAACGCGCGAGGTTCGTGCTGGGAGCGGAATTGCCTGCGATGCAGGTCATGGCAGTGATGATTAAAGCGTGACTTCATGGTAAACAGCGAGTTGCTAATATCTGGGCAAAAAATTACCTAAAAATGCTAATATGGGAAACTTTTTGGATTTAGCATTTTGTAATCATTGTAAAAATAGGGGTTGTAGATACTTAGTTAACTAATCCTAATTATTATGATGACTAAAACTTTATGCAAATACCTTGTTTTAAAGGGTGTTTGATAAATATTCTTGAGGCTTAAGCGAACTTTTGCTAATTTAACTCCATGTCGGAAGCTAATATCATGCAAAAGTTAGCGGATAGTGTGTCCAAGATGAGCGATCAAATGAGTATCGAGCAGATGCGCTTGTACCAAAATTATGTGACCAAGTCGCTCGAGGCTCGCGAGGCTGAAGAGGCTTTTATGGTTGCGGTGGATCAAGAAGCTGGAGGAGACCTGCAGACATCTCAGTATCTGCAGGATATCCGCCAGCTACTGGCAGATTTAACATATCGTTTGTCTGGCAGTGAAAGTGTCTTGCTTGCTTGCCTGGCTAAAGCCCTCGAAGGAGAGGAGCATTTAGATACCAAGAGGCTCAATATTTTACTGCATAGCTACGAAAGAAAGCCTGCGAACGCGACCAAGATTGTCGATGCTCTCGAGAAAAAAGCATGGCTCGAAATCAGGAGTGATGGTCTGCATGCTCATAAGCTCTTTCGTCTGACTCGAGCGGGAGAAGATCGTGCACGGGAATTGCTCGCACAAGTAGGCCGCGTTGCTGGCAGCGAGCGTCTAGCTATCGTTGACTAACCAGCTCACCGGAGCTCGGTGTATCTTGCCTCATTGATTGAGGCGCCCTAGCTTGTGGCGGCTAGAAAATTCCCGAGCAGCTGCAGGCCGTTGTGCTGGCTTTTCTCTGGGTGGAATTGCGTGGCAACGAGATTACCGCGTCTTACTGCTGCAGCAAAGGGAACGGCATAGTCACAAATAGCGGCGACATGCTCAGTATGGCTGGGCTCAGGATAGTAAGAGTGGACAAAGTAGAAGAAGGGGTTTGCAGGCATATCTTTCCAGAGCGCATCATCGGGATGACTGAGGCTTATCGAGTTCCATCCCATGTGTGGAATTTTTAGGCCTACATCAGGGAAGCGTTTGACGGTGCCAGGTAGGAGGGCGAGACCTTCAGCGCTCGGGGATTCCACACTTTTTTCAAAGATGAGCTGATAGCCTACACAAATACCGAGATAGGGTTTGTCTTCAGCGGTCCACTCCCGAATAGCTTCAAACATGCCCTGTTTTTTGAGGTTGGCAGCACAATCGCCAAATTCCCCTTGGCCAGGAAGCACTAGGTGGGTGATGTTTTGAATTTGTTCTGGGCGAGTAATCAGCACGGTATCCGCGCCAATGGCGAGGAATGCATTCTCCACGCTACGGATATTACCTCTGCCGTAGTCAACAATACCGACTTTCATGAATGGAAGTGATTAGGAGGGGGGTGTAGGCTTGCCGCCCGCGGACGCGGGCACTTGAATTCTAATCGGCAGAGTGATCAGAGCGCCTCCTTGGTGCTGGGGATGCCCGTTTCACGGGGGTCGATCTCGATCGCCTGACGCAGAGCACGCGCAAGCGCCTTAAAGATGGACTCGGCAATGTGGTGGCCGTCACGTCCATAAATGAGTTCAATATGGAGGTTGGCTCGAAGGTTGTTGGTAATAGCTCGGCAGAATTCTTCTGTCAGAGTGAATGGGAAGTTAGGTGCATCTGGAGTGGATGTCGGGGCGCGGAACTCAAGATGTGGGCGGTTGCTTAGATCGATGACGCACCGGCTGAGTGTTTCATCCATGGGTAGGTAGGCAGAACCATAACGGCGAATGCCTTTTTTGTCACCGAGTGCCTGGCGAATGCAATCGCCTAATACGATGCCGGTATCCTCGACGGTGTGATGAGCATCAACTTCGATGTCGCCGATGGCCTTAACCGTCAGATCAATTAGGCTGTGCTTGCTCAGCAGTGTGAGCATGTGGTCAAAGAACGGGACGCCGGTGGAAATATCAGAGCTGCCGGAGCCATCGAGATTAATCGCGACACTGATGTTGGTTTCCGCTGTTTTGCGGTCTTGGCTTGCGGTGCGTGCATTCATAGCTTGCTGGTGCGGAGACTGCCTTCAGATAGTCCGATTTGCAATGGCAATTTTACCGATTAGGAACTGCAAAATCTTGGTGAATCATAGATTTGGCTAAAGTAGCCCTTTTTTACATCGGCACAGCCTTACTGTGAGAGAAGAGCTTGAAGCTCTTTTGGGGAAGTCGCAGTGCCGATCTTCTTGTCGCCTAAAATCACAGCAGCAGTGCCGGCCTTCATCTCAGAGAGCTCAAGGCCAAGTCCAGGATATGAGCCTGAGTCAGACACCGCGATGATCTGGCATGGTTTACTGCGCGCTAACGCGAACAAGGGTTCGCTGATTGGACGTTTTAAATAGACCCTGGTGGATCGTGCGGTGGATTCACGGCTAAGGTAATCAATCGAGGCAGGCGCAGATATCTGCGCTGTTCGCAGCATGATGCCATCGAGTTGATTGGCTTGTTCTGTAAGTGACTCATCGGTAAGTCTCAGAGACAGCCGCTTGGCATTAGAGTTGGCGATAGCCCATGTATTATCATTATCAATGCCGTACAATGTGTAATAGGCATAGGTAGGATAATCCCGTGGATATCCTGTGCCGTCATATTCTGCAATATATCCTGTTTCGGGATTTTTAAGGCGTTGATTCATCTTTGTATGAATTTCATGGGCAAAGTCCAACCACTCGGGATCGAGAGTTGCTTCATGAATGTCGAGAGCGGCTTGGCAAACCATGACGTAATCAGCACCTTTAGCGGGTATGTCATTGAGCTGGTTGTTATACATTGCTCGATAGAGGTCGCCACTTTGATCGATGAAGTGATCGCGGATGTAGGCGAGTGTATTTGTGGCTATCTTGAGGTGTGAGGTATTTCCCGTGGCGCGGTATCCCGATAAGCAGGCGCTGCTGTAGGTTGCTAATGAGCTGGCTGTTGAGAGTTTCTCTAGAGTAGGTTTACTCGGTTTTTGGCTGCGTAAGGCTTCCAGTTTTTTTGCGATGCCCTCAAGTGACTTTGTTAGCGCTTTGGTTCCCGTGGAGCTGTGCTTGGCGAGTTCGGGAAGGGTGGTTTTCCACGTGAGGCTGTTTTTGCGATAGTAGATCTTTTTCGGGTCGTCAATGAGTGGGATATTGCCCAGCTTGCTGAGTCCGAATGCCCGAGTTGCAATATCTAATTCTTGTGGAGTGAGGGCTTTTTCGATTTCTGCAAATGTCCAAAGGCAGGGCTGGTCTTGGGCCTTGTCTGATCGATGTGAGATGCCCAGCGCGACGCTGCCCCCTTCGAGCGCGAGGTGCTTTTGTGTATAGTCAAGAATGCCATTGGCAGTTTTGAGATACTTGGCGTCTTGGGTGGCCTGATAAAGACGATATAAAGCCATCATGGACAAGGCCTGAGCTCGGAGTGTTTTTGAGAACTTGGGCAGCGTATGAGTCATGCCCTGGTGGCCGATGAATACGCCTCCATCAAGCGGGTCTATTAAGCCATAGATGAGCATTTTATCGGCAACCCGTATGGCAGTCTGCAGGCATTGTTGGCGCTGATGCATTGATAGCTCCGGGAGGTTTGATGCCCTAACCATCAGATCAATGTAGCGTGCGGTTGTAAGATTGAGTGTGCTGTCTATCGTGTCCGAGACTGGGTCGAACAGTGATTTATTGCGTGAAATTGGCCCCACAAGCGACGGGGGGCTATCGGAACCTGCCTCTATGGGCTCGGGGAAACGGATAATGGAACGGGCTTCGTGATCTTTTCGGCTATTGGCCAAGGTGTATTCTGGAGACTCCAGCCACAAATTCTGCACCGTGTTGCTCGTGCGGCGAATCACTTGCTCGACCTCTTCCATTGATTTTGAATAAAGGGGGCTCCATGAAACGAGGTTTCCCTCATAAGAAAACCAGGCAAGCATTGGGCTGTCAGCCGGTATTTTGGAGTTCATGCATATAAGTGCCATGTAATGCTCGATGTCTGGGTGGAGGTTGGTGTCAATCAGGGTAGTGATATGATTGTTTTTCAAGAGACTCGATAATGATGCTGTTTGATTGATCTGGTCGAGGGCATCAAGAGTGTTGATGTCAGTACCTGAGCCAATGAGGGCAAACACAATCCGCCTCTCGTTGTTTGCTTGTTTAAAAAGATCCTTGTGCCAACTTTGCCAATCAACAGAAGAGGAGGTTTGGTTATCGAGCAAGCTGCTTTGACCTTCACTCAAGGGAGCTTTTTCGTATGCCGTATCCTGACTATTTGAAGTCGCGCTGTTCTCAGCCTCATCACTATTCGAACGACAGCCGACCATGACGATAGAAGTCATGAGAAGTGTGGTGGTTAAGGCTATTAGGAAATGTTTATTGTTTGTGGAGCTAGCGGCCATTAATAAAGATTGGTGTAATAATTTTGCGATACTAGTTTCATTCTACAAAGATGCACCAAAAAAATGAATGTATCCTTTAGCGTTTTTCCCTCAAAATAATCTCGCGCATGGGCGAAAAAATGCTTTTGTCTCTTTGCGGAGTCGTTACTCTCACAAAGATTTTTAATTGTTTTGATCACTATCGCTATAACCAGTCAAAAAGGAGGTGTGGGTAAAACCACGGTCTCAATCAATCTTGCCCACGCTTACGCAAGGATGGGCAAACGAACGCTGCTTGTTGATGCCGATCCACAAGGTTCTGTCGGGTTATCTCTCACCAGACAATCACGATCACTTAGCGGTTTTTATGATGCCATTGCTGATTCCGACTTTCCCATTGATCAGCTGATCATACCTACTCGTCTCGAGACCCTAAGCATTGTTCCTGCAGGTCGTTGCAGTGATTATGAGCTGGGAGGAGGCGCTATGGGCGTATCGCTGCACCGTGTGCGCACTTTCTTTAAAATGGCGGAGGAACAAGGCTATGATGTTTGTATTATTGATACCGCAGCGGGACTGTTTGGAGCAACAGCTGATGTGCTCTCTGCCTGCACGGCGGTGGTTGTGCCTCAGCAAGCAGAGCCTTTAGGTGTGCGTTCAGTGCCAAAAATGCTTGAAGCGTTGACGCGCATGCAGATCGTCAATCCTAGATTGAAAGTTTGCGGGGTGTTGATGACGATGGTTCAGAACCGACTCACAGAAAGTGTCGAGGCTGTGCAAGCATTACGAAATCTTTTGCCGCAAAAAATGGT
>JAFMDE010000075.1 GCA_017857425.1 Akkermansiaceae bacterium | reverse complement strand
TGGCAAATATTGTGGCAAACATTGTGGCAAACATCATTGGCTTGGTGAAATGCGTTCTCATGAATAGAGTGTTATGATGCATTGATAGACTTTTATTGTGCAATTACACCATGAGAAGCGTTGCATAAATTGAGGTTTGTGCCACAAATTTCGGCGTCACGCTAGCTTGTGGGAAGCTGTTGAGGTATGATACACCTGTTGGCAGACGCAGGAACTCTGGGCTGAAAATCATTTCAGTTGGGAGAGACAATACACCATGGCAGCAAAAAAATCCAATTCAGGATCTCGTTCAGGTCGCAAGCGCTCCCCTGCGGCGAAGTCTGGGCGTAAAAAAGCGGCGCCTAGACGCCGAGCCACCAAGAAAGCCGCTAATCGCCGTCGTCAATCTGCGGCGAGCAAGCGAGGCTGCTTGATGATGGTTTGGAGTTGGCCCTTTGGCCTCGTCGACCGCTTTACTCAAGATTGGAACTTGTTGATGAAATGGCCAGCTAGGGCAGCTGGTTATATGGGGGTTTTGATGTTGGCTTTCTTCATGGTGCTGGCTCTTTTTTACGGCGCCAGAGCAATGCAGTATAATCTCGATAAGGTTGCTGAGATGCCGGCAAGAACAGTCGTTTATGCAAGAGACGGCCGCAGTGAGCTGGGCCGACTGCATGGAGACAACCGCTACCTGGTCCGCTACGATCAAGTGGCAAAAGAGTTTCGCGATGCGCTGATATCACGGGAAGATGCCCGTTTTTACAGTCACTTCGGTGTCGATATTAAGGGGGTGATTCGGGCAACGGTAGAAAACATCAAACGCCGCCGCTTTGCCCAAGGGGCCTCTACGATCAGTATTCAGCTCGCTGAAAATACTTGGTTTCAACCTGATTCTGGCAAGAAAAAATCATCGGCTCAGCTCATTGACCAGAAATTATTGGAGATGGCATTGGCTTGGCGAATTGAGATGAATTATGACAAGTCGAAGATCCTTGAGCATTACATGAACCGTATATTCTGGGGTCACTCTATCCGGGGTGTGGAATCAGCTGCACGAACCTATTTTGAGAAACCGGCAAGTCGACTGACTCTCTCCGAGGCGGCAATGCTCGCGGGCATTATTCGAGGGCCAAACGCCTTTTCTCCCTTCAAAAATATCGAAGCTGCTACTCATGAGCGTAATGTCACCCTAGGAAGAATGGTCAATTATGGCCATATTACGGAGCAGCAGGCCGAGTGGGCAAAAAAACAAAAACTCATTGTCCGGCCTAAATACCGACGAGTGGTGATGGATACCTATGTCATGGACGCAGTGCGCCGTGAGTTGGATCGTATTCTTGAGGAACATAACATTGAGTATGGTGGGCTCACCGTCATCACCACGGTTGACCATACCATCCAGCGTGCGGCCGAGCTTTCAGTGGAGCGTAATCTTGCTAAGGTGGAGCAAATACCTGGGTATCGGCATCAAACACGTAAGAAGTGGCAAAGCCTACCAGCTGAGAAGCGCGGCCGACCAGCATACGTGCAAGGTGCGTGTGTCGTGATCGAAAACGGCACCGGGGCCGTGCTGACCGTGGTTGGCGGGCGAGATGCCAATGAGTCAAAATACAACCGAGCCATTCAAGCGGAGCGCCAAATAGGATCACTGTTCAAACCCTTCGTTTATCTTGCTGCCTTTAACCGAGGTTTGATGCCCCAGACATGGATACCTGATGGAGCGATCAGGCCCGATGAGATTGACGGTGCACCGAGATCTTGGTCGCCAGCGAACTCGGACGGAAAGTTTGGCGATTTTATTACCGCAGAGGATGCACTGGTAAGATCACGCAATACTTCCTCAGTGAGGGTGGGGAACTTTGCTGGGCTTGAAGGTGTGAATCAGACGGCGATGGATGTTGGATTTATTCAAGGCATACCGAATAATCCATCGAGCTACTTGGGCACTTGGGAAGCTACCCCTTGGCAGGTTGCCAGTGCGTATACTGTTTTTCCTAACAATGGCGATTGGTATAGACCTTATATCATTCAAGAAATACGCAATGCCTCTGGGGAGCGTGTGTATCCGGGTAAGGGCGATTCTGGTAAGCTCGTCATCAGTGCTGCGGCTCCCGGCTCTACCTGGAGTGTCTCTAACACCTTGCAGCAAGTAGTTGAGCGCGGCACGGGAAATCGGGTCAGAACGCTGGGTTACAAGGCTCCTTGTGCAGGCAAGACGGGAACGACGGATGACTATAAAGATGCTTGGTTTGCCGGTTATACGGGCACGCTGACTTGCGCGGTTTGGGTGGGCATGGATCGCCCTGAAAAAATCATTAACCGTGGTTATGGCTCGACTTTGGCAGCTCCCATCTGGACAGATGTGATGAAGACGGCGGGTCAGCTTGGCTATGCCACACCTGAGTTTAAGCCATTTCAGCTCAAGCGAGCTCAGCTATGCCGCTGGTCGGCGAAGCGGGCTACCCGGGGGTGTGATTATCACCGTTCATCCTACACGGCGGATATTCCCGCTGACATGCTGCCTGCTGAAAACGATTTCTGCGCGGTTCATCCGCTTCGAGCCGTTGCGCCCAAACCTCCTAACAGATTCAACCGATGATGACCTGATGCGTGTCAGCGTGCATAGGTTCAAAGACAGTTCACATCCCTCGGCTTCTATTTAGTAACAATGATAGACGTTCTTATCCATTCACCATTTCCCCAAGAGACAGGGCAGGGGAACGCGATGACGGCTGATCGTACTGAGTTGATTTTACGTGCTGCCGGTTTCGATGTGCAGGTGGAGGCTGAAACCTATCAAGGTGCAGACGCGAGATGTCTGGTTGCACTGAATGCCTGGCGCAGTGCCGGCGTAGTGGCTGATTTTGACCGCCAAAATCCAGGGCGTCAGGTGGTGGTGGTGGTGACGGGTTCGGATATTAACCATCCTGAGATGGAAGACGAAGGCTCCGAAACGAGGCAGACCATGGAGCGAGCTGACGCATTAGTCACACTGCATGAGGCAGATCTGAAGGTGCTTCCTGAGAGGCTGCAGCACAAAGCCGTGTGTATTTTTCCGAGTGTTCGCTTGCCTGCAGGAATCACACACCTCGCCGCCAGCGGGGATTGTTTCGAAGTAGTGATGGCGGGTAACCTACGTGCTGTAAAAAACCCCCAACTTGCCGTTGAGGTGGCTGCTTTGCTGCCGGATGATTCGCCCATTTTCATCAATAGCTATGGGGATGCATCTGACCAGCTGGCTGCTGAAATGACCCATGCCAGTGCAGAGGTGGAGCATTTTAACTGGTGCGGGAAATTGGATCACGCCACATTGATGGAAAAAATGGCGCGAGCACATGTATTGCTCAATACCTCCACGGTTGAAGGTGGGGCCAATGCGATTTGTGAGGCGGTGACCATGGGCTTGCCGGTGGTTGCCAGTGATATTAGGGGCAATGTGGGCATGCTCGGAGAGGATTATCTGGGCCTTTTCCCGAATGGAGATGCTCAAGCTGCAGTCGGCCTGCTCCAGCGTTGCGTTGTAGAGTTGTCTTTTTATCAGGAGTTAAAGAAGCAAGTTGCCCAGCGAGCGCTCTTGTTTGACTTTGCTACGGAATCATCTGCCTGGCTCGATTTGATCCGCTCACGGCTAGCACATTAACGCCTCTGAGCTTTACTTGGCGGTGATCTTCCCGTATCGACACCCCCCAGTGGAGTTCATTCACTATTCACTATTAAAAATTCACTATTTTTCAGATGACCGCTTCCGAGATCCGTCAGAGCTTCCTCGATTTTTTTAAGGAAAAGCAACACAGCATCGTGCCCTCGGCTTCATTGATGCCGCAAAGTCCAGGTTTGCTTTTTACCAATGCGGGCATGAACCAGTTCGTGCCTTATTTCCTCGGAACAGATAAGGCACCCTATGATCCTCCACGTGCGACGGATACCCAGAAGTGCATTCGTGCAGGTGGTAAGCACAACGACCTCGAGGATGTCGGCTACGATACCTACCACCACACCATGTTTGAGATGTTGGGGAACTGGTCATTTGGTGATTACTTTAAGAAAGAAGCCATCGATTGGGCCTGGGAACTAGTTGTCGAGCGCTGGGGCTTTCCGCCAGAGCGACTTTACGCCACGGTTTACATGCCGGGTGAGGGGGATCCTGGGCAGTTTGACCAAGAAGCTTATGATTTATGGGCGGCACTTTTTCTAGCAAAGGGACTCGATCCACAAAGGCAGATTGTTAACGGCAACGTCAAAGATAACTTCTGGATGATGGGTGAAACTGGCCCGTGTGGTCCTTGCTCTGAACTGCATGTTGACCTGACACCCAACGGCGATACCGATGGCAAGCTCGTCAATATGGATTCCGACCTTTGCATTGAGATCTGGAACCTCGTTTTCATCCAATACAACGCCGAGGCCGATGGCTCGTTCCGTGATCTGCCGGCCAAACATGTGGATACAGGCATGGGCTTTGAGCGCGCGGTCTCGATCTATCAGGGTACGGACGGATTCAAGGACTTCTCCAAAAAGCCGACCAACTACGCCACTGACGTCTTTCAGCCGATCTTCCGCAAACTGGAGGAGCTGAGTGGCAAAACCTATCATGACATCTACCCCGATTCGGTCGATGCGGATAAGTCGACGATCTCAGCAGAGCTCAAGGAAGCCATCGCTTTCCGAGTGATTGCTGACCATATCAGGACACTTTCATTTTCACTGGCAGACGGCATTGTGTTAGGTAATACGGGTCGTAATTATGTGTTGCGCCGGATATTGCGTCGGGCTGTGCGCTATGGCAGAACGCTCGGTTTTACCGGTGAGACCCCATTCATGACTGAGCTTGTCGATACCCTCGTCGAGCAGATGTCGGGTGTTTTCCCTGAGCTCAAGGATCGTCAGCAGGCCATCAAAGAGAATCTCCAGCGTGAGGAAGCCAGTTTTAATGAAACGCTGGATCGCGGCCTCGCTAAGTTTGAGGAGAAGGCGGCTGAGGGAGGTAAGGCGCTTGATGGTGCCTTTGCTTTTCAGCTTTATGATACCTTTGGCTTCCCCATTGACCTTACTGAGTTGCTCTGTGCTGAGCGTGGTTTGAGCGTCGACATGGAGAGGTTTGAGCACCTCATGGAACAGCAGCGTGAAAAAGGACGTGCAGCACAGACCAAGGAGCTGATTCGTGCGGCTGATATTGCCACCAGTGCGATCACCGAGTTCACTGGATTTGAAGAAGATATCACGGAGGCTGCCGTATTGGAAATTCACCAGCAGCCTGATTGTCTTTTAGTCATTACCGACAAGACGCCTTTTTATGTTGAGATGGGTGGCCAGCTAGGTGACAAAGGAACGCTTATTCATGAGGGCAATGAGTATGCTGTTTCTGCGGTGCAGCAGCTTGGTAATGCGCGCGCGCATGTCCTTGAGCTTGGTGCCAAGATTGATGTCGGTGACTCAGTGACCCTGAGTCTGGAAACGGAGCGTCGTCGTCCTATTGAAGCCCACCACACAGCCACGCACCTGCTGCATCTTGCTCTGCACGATGTTGTCTCCGAGGACGCGTCTCAACAGGGTTCACTAGTGAGCCGTACACGGCTGCGTTTTGACTTCAACTCCGGCGCTGTAGATGCAAGTGATTTGGAAAAGATCGAAGCCATGGTTAATGGCTGGATCAGCTCGGCAGATACGGTCTCATGGACGGAGGTGCCGCACGCGGACATTCAAGGGCGCAAGGATATCCAGCAATTCTTTGGTGATAAATACGGTGACATTGTGCGCGTTGTCCAAGTCGGCGGAAGCGCAGGTGATTTAGATGGATATTCGATGGAGCTTTGTGGTGGTGCTCACGTGCGCAACACCAAGGACATCGGCATTTTTAAAATCAAGTCTGAGGGTGCGATCGCCTCGGGCATCCGTAGAATTGAAGCTGTGTGCGGTAGTGCCGCCTGGGAATGGATGAGTGAGGAGGTGGAAAAAAGCACCGCTCAGGGCAAAGATTTCCGTGCTAAACTCGATAAGGCCAACGAGGCACTGCAAGCCATCGGTCAGGAACCAGTGCAGCATGCTGAATTCCCTCACATTATGGGGGCACTTCTCGTGGAGGGCGGAGATTTCCATCAAATTAATACCACCTTCAAGCATTACCATGAGCATATTGAGTCCCTGCGCGAAGCTGGGGTGAGGGCAGAAAAGCAATTGAAAAAAGCCCAAGCCGGCGCTGCGGCTCAACTAGCAGACGAGGCGCTGGTCACACTTCTTGAGAGTGGGACTAATATTGCCGAAGTCTTTGAAGGTCCTGCCAACTTACTGCAGGAGCTCATCAATGGCTTAAAGAAAAAGCAGTTCACCGGAGCGGCTTTCCTTATTGTCAATGATGGTGAGCGTCTCCACCTGGGAGCTTTCTGTGGCAGTGATGCTCAATCAGCAGGCCTCATGGCAGGTAAGATGATTCAAGAGCTAGGGCCGATTGCAGGAGGCAAAGGCGGAGGCAAGCCGGACATGGCTCGCGGCGCGGCACCTGATCTCGATAAAGCGGATGCAATGCTGCAGGCCGCACGCAAGCTGGTGGAGTAAATCGGCTAAAAAAGTGCTTTAGCCAAATAGGCTGGTGATCGGTTTGCCGTCGACACCACCCATGCGGAAGGGTCGCTTGGAGGGTGAGTTGACAATCTTGTCATGGGGTAATCCCATGGCATAGGCGATGGTTGCATTGAAGTCCTCAGCGGTGGTTTTTTCTGTGGTGACTTGAGCGCCATTTTCGTCAGTGCTGCCGAAGGGTTGGCCGCCGACAATGCCGCCACCAGCCATCAGGCAGGAGAAGGCTTTGGGGTAATGGTTGCGGCCGGCATTGCTTTTGACTTCAGGGGTGCGGCCGAATTCCGTGCCAACTACTACGAGAGTACTATCGAGAAGTCCTTTGAGCTCGAGATCCTTGAGTAAGGCAGATAGTGCCTGATCAAGGACGGGTATCTTATCCTCCATTTGGTTGAAGTTGTCTACATGCCAGTCAAAGCCGCCAAACTCTACCTCAATGAAACGCACGCCACGCTCGACCAGGCGACGTGCCAATAAAACTCCTTTGGAGAAGGTTTGTGAGCCGTACAATAAATGGGCTTCTTTGCTTTCTTTGCTGAGATCAAACGCTTCGAGATCTTTGCTTTTCATCAGGCGCACAGCAGCGTCAAAAGCTTCACTGTAGTCGCGAACGTTTTTCTGTGTTTTGAAGTAACGGGCGTCAAACTCGGCATCGAGTTGTTTGCGTAAGGAAAGTTGCTGATCAAATTCATCCTCGCTGATTTTATGGCGCTTACTGTTTTGTAGTCCAGAGCTGGCGTTCCCGAGAGGTAGGGGAGCGTGCCTAGCCTCCATGAATCCAGCTCCTGGATGGCTACTGCTGCAATTGACGGTGACAAAGGGTGGTAGCTCGCCACCTTGATTGTTAGCAAGTTGGCTTGCCCATGAGCCAGCGGATGGGTGCACAATGCTTGATCGTTTAGTGTAGCCAGTGCGCATGTAGTAACGACCTTGGGCATGCGCCCCTTGGGTGGTACTCATCGATCGGATGAGGGCGACCTTGTCCATCTGTTTGGCAAGCCCGGGCAAACAGTGCCCTAGCTGTATGCCGTCGACATTGGTTTGAATAGCACGGCAATCACCTCTAATTTCAGAGCTAGCCTCAGGCTTGGGGTCGAGGGTGTCGAGGTGGGTCATGCCACCAGACATAAACAGGTAGATGACGCTTTTGGCCTTTGCTCCACCTGTTGCCATGACGGCAGGATCTGCGGCGATCGCTTTTTGATTGAAAAAGTTTGCCGCCGCACCCCCGATGGTAAGTCCAAAACAGGACTTAGCCGTGGTCGCAAGAAATCCGCGGCGTGATACTTCATCTAGTTTTAAGTGGCTGTGAGACATGGCTTGTGAGTTAGCCGCTTTAGGGCTTTTTTTGGTTTTTGGTTATCAACTGGTTATCAACTAAGGGCGGTTGGCAGGTCATGCTACTGGACAAAGAGGAAGCGTTTCGAGTTGAGCATAGCGCGGGCAAGTGTGCGAAGTTGATTGGTGTTGGTGGTGAGTGGTTCGAGTTGTTGGCGTTCTGTCACGGTGGGCATGCACCCGTAGATTGAGAGGAACAGGGTATCCAGACGTTGCGCGGGAGATTCAGCCTTGCGCAGTGAGGCGGCAAGTTGGCCCTTGCCGTCTGTCAGTTTGGCAACCTCACGGCCATTGAGTAGTGTCAGTGCCTGTGGTGTAGATGCTAGACTATGGGAGGCATCAGGTGTCATGCGGTCAGATGACCCAAACTGGCGCAAAAAAGTACCGGGTCTTGATGGGGAGCTTTGCTCGGAGGCCCTCATGTTCTGCCTTGGCTTGGTACGCATTTTGTTTTGCATCATGCTAGCAGCCATCATGCTGTTACTTTGCTGATTGAGTTTTTTGGAATCATTCACTTTGTTTCTGGCTTCTTGGTCGAGCTCTTTGGCTTGTTCGATGTTACCTTCTGCACGAGCTCGTGATGCCTTAATGCGCAGTTTCGTGGCTTCTGCACGAGCAGCATAAATACGTTCTTCTAATGCATCAGTTTCTTGGTTGAGTTCGATGAGTTCCGGCATGGTCATGCTGAAGAGCTTGTCCACACTTTGCACATAGCTGTTCCAGCGGTACGCCAGAGATTCATTTTTATGTTGGTCTTGGTTGCCGAATTCTAGTGTTAGAAAAGAATCGTGGATCTCTTCTGCGGACATCCTGCGTAAGACAGGCCCTTGGAAATCATGCTGTCCGCCCATCTTTGCTTCCTCCACACAGGCTGAACTTTCAAACAGTCGAGTGTGGTAAAGTACACGCATGAATTGTTTGGTGTCGTATTGAGTAGCGCGCATGATCTCGCACAAGTAATCGAGAAGTTCTGGGTGGGAAATGCGCTTGGTGTCTGACCAATCATCGAGCGGGTCGACAATGCCGCGGCCAAATACCTCTGCCCAGAGACGGTTGACAATGACCTTGGTAAAGAGCGGGTTTTCTGAGGAAGTGACCCAACGGGCAAATGCCTCACGGCGCTGCTCAAGAGGGACATCTTCAGAAATAGCTTCTCCAAAGAGGGTTTTGGGGATGAGAATGTCGCCAGGTTTTCCGTCGTTGTATTGATAGTCTTTGGGAAGACGTAGTGTTTTTTTAGGGTCTTCACTGACAGCTGCTTTACCGAAGTCTTTAAAGAGAGAGCTGTAGTCTTTGTAGTATTTACCAGCAGCACCTTTTTTTCTCATGGCCAGCTTGCGAGACTTTTCACCCTGTTTGCCCTTTAACTTGCCGTCTTTCTCAAAGGAGTATTCAACGAGCTTGCTTAGCAGGTGCTTAGCAGCATCGCTTTTGTAGGTGGTATTACCGATGAAAGCGGCGAGCTCAAAATATTGTTTCTGAGTCCAGTCATCAAATGGATGATCATGGCACTGAGCACAGCCAATTTGTGTGCCGAGGAAGACCTCGGTCGTGTTGCTGACATTGTCTAAGAGCATCTCACGATCGCGCAGGTAATATCCTACTGCGGCATCGTCGGAGACCAGACCGTTGGACGAGAGCATGGCATGGACAAAATCATCATAAGGCATGTTTTGGTCAACGGCCTTGTG
>JAFMDE010000074.1 GCA_017857425.1 Akkermansiaceae bacterium | reverse complement strand
GCCTCCAATCCCGAGTCCCATTGCCCCACCGGTGACTCTTCCAATTCCCACGCCCTGCACCACCGACCAACCAAAGTCCATCACGGCTAATCCAAGGCCGAGCGGAAATCGTCAGCCGCAGAGCTGATGTCAGGTTGCTCAAGCATGGCAAGATCCTCACTAGCCGGCACCTCCTGCTCCGTAGAAAGTGGGGAAGCTTCAAGAGCAAGCTCTCTAGGCACCGCCTCTGCTGCTTTTAGCTCTCCTATCCGGGAATCCTCCGCAGCAGCGCCGAGCTCGGGGAATTTCCTCGCCCCAGGGATCACAGATCGCTCGAACGAGCCCACCGCGCTGTTGTAATTCTTGACCGTGGTTTCAAGGTTCTTACCCACCTTGGTCAGGTGGCTGGCAAAGACTCCGAGGCGTTCGTAAAGGGTCTTACCTAATGCCGAGATCTCACGGGCATTTGCTGCCAGCGCCTCCTGCCGCCAGCCGAAGGCCACGGCACGCAATAAAGCAATCAGGGTGGTCGGTGTGGCTAGGATGACATTCTGATCCACTCCTTTTTCAATCAGACTAGAGTCCTCCGCCAGCGCCGCGGAGAAAAAGGCCTCACTGGGTAAAAACAGCACCACAAATTCCGGCGTGGTCTCAAACTGCTGCTGGTATTTTTTACTACCCAGCTGCTGAATGTGGGTGCGCACTTGAGCTGCATGGCGCGCCAAAGCTGCCTGCCGCACCGTATCATCATCGGTCTCAATAGCATCGAGATAGGCATCCATTGGCGTCTTGGCATCCACCACTACTTGCTGGCCTGCGGGCAACTTAACAATCAGATCAGGACGCAGGCGTTTACCCTCGTCAGTGTGCGTGGTTGTCTGGGTTTCAAAGTCACAGTGCTCCTGCATACCCGCCATCTCCACCACTCGGCGCAGCTGCATCTCACCCCACTGACCACGTCCGGTCGGCTGGCGCAGAGCCTTGACTAGCTTTTTGGTGGCATTTTCAAGCCCTTGATTGGACTGGGTGATATGAGTGATCTGCTGCTTCAGGGTGGCGTTATCACCCTCTCGCGCTTTGTCGCTTTGGGTGATCTGATTTTGCACTTTCTCGAGGGTTTCAGAAATCGGTTTAACCATCTGCTCGACTGCAAGCTTGCGTTTTTCCAACTCACTATTTGCCTCCTGCTGCTGCATCTTCAGGCTATTTTTAGCCATTGATAAAAACTGATCCTGTGTTGATTTCAGTGTTTCGGCAGAGAGCGCCTTAAAAGTATCCGTCAAGCGAAGCTCAGCCCTTTCTAGCAGTGCCTGCTTCTCAACAGCGGCTTTTTTCTCTTCTTCAAGCCGAACTTCGAGCTCGGTGTGCTCCTTCCTCAAGGAACGATCTTCATCCTGCAGTTTCTCAAATTGAAGCTGCAGATCTACCAGCTCGCGGGTGGATGCCTCAACACGCTGCTGTTCCGCACTGAGCTTCTCCGCATCAACTGCAGCTTGAGCTTTGTTTTTGGCGGATACGAGCAGCCAAGTGAGCAAAGCACCTATAAAAAGCCCTGCGGTGGCAGATACAAAAGGAAGTTGTTCAGGGGAAATCATGCTAGCTAGGATCGAGTAGAGTTTTTCTTGCGATGCGTGAATCCTGCGCCATAGTTCTGACAGCATCCACGCACAGGTTACCATTAACCCCACGGCGTAGAGATGACAACTCATACAAACCAAAAAGACATTATGGCCCACAAATTACCTGAACTAGGATACGCATATGATGCTCTAGAGCCGCACATTGATGCGCGCACCATGGAGATTCACCACAGCAAGCACCACGCAACTTACGTCGCCGGACTCAACGGCGCTCTCGAAGGCAACGCCGATCTTGAAGGCGTCTCCGTTGAAGCTTTAATCCAGAATCTGGACAAAGTACCTGCTGACATTCAGACCCCCGTGCGCAACCACGGTGGCGGTCATTTCAACCACAGCCTATTCTGGAAAGTCATCGCCCCCGGCGGTGCCTCCGCACCCTCCGGCGACCTCGCCGCCGCTATCGATAGTAGCTTCGGCTCGCTCGATGCGATGAAAGAGGCATTTGCCAAGGCGGGTGCCACCCGCTTCGGTTCCGGCTGGGCATGGCTCGGAGTTAAAGATGATGGCAGCCTGTGTATTTGCTCAACAGCCAACCAGGACAACCCACTCATGGGTGAAATCGCTGGCGCCTGCAACTGCAAGCCTATCCTCGGCCTCGATGTCTGGGAGCACGCCTACTACCTCAACTACCAGAACCGCCGGCCAGACTACATCGCCGCATTCTGGAGTGTGGTGAACTGGGACGTCGTCTCGGAGAACCTCGCAAGTGCGAAGTGCTGCGGAGGTGGTTGTGGCTGCAGCTAAAACACTGCTAGTGTTACCAAGCTGAACTACAAAAAAAAATCAATACAAACGCGGTCGTGACGGCTTTTCCCGTCAGGCCGCGTTTTTTTCCGCCCTTATAAAGGCTGCTACTCTCTACTGCTCTGAAACTTGTTCAGCTGTATCGAGCCCTTGCTCATCCCTTGCCTCTGATCGGCCCTCGGACCTCGCCTCCGATCGGATGGGTTGAGCTGCTTGATCGGTCAGATTACTTAACCCAACCGTGCGCCCTGCTGTTTTGATAATATTAGCGGGCAGCTTCACCAAGCTGTTGATGATTTTACAGGATGGCAGCAAAAACAAACAGCCTAGTATGGCAAGTGCACGAGCAGCGTGTGTAGCATTAACAAGTTTCATAAAATGATATTAGATCCAGCAGTAAGCTAAGCCATTACCGTCATCCGTCAATGCACAACTATTTTGCTGCTTCACGTTGATAGCGCTCAATAGCAAGCCTGATCCCCTTGGCCTTGTGCAAGGTTTCCTCAAACTCCTCAGCAGGATCTGAATCAGCAACAATGCCCGCGCCCACGTGGTAGTGTAAAGTATCCTCGTCCCGAATCAGCGTGCGAATGGGAATATTAAACTGGCTCTCGCCGTTAAACCCAATGTAGCCAACAGCTCCTGTGTAGAGCCCACGTGGCACTGTCTCCAACTCCTCAATGATCTCAATCGCCCGCTTTTTGGGGGCCCCAGTAATGCTACCTCCAGGGAAACACGCGGCAAGCGCGCCAAGGTGGTCGATCTCTTCACGTAGGGTCCCTGTCACCGTCGACACCAAATGATAAACATGTTCTAGTTTCTCCAATGAAAGCATGTCGGCAACCCTGACACTGCCAAACTCACACACCTTACCCAGATCGTTGCGCTGAAGGTCAGTGATCATAATGAGCTCAGCATTTTCCTTCTCAGAATTTAGCAATGCACGCGCAGATGCCATATCTTCTTTTTCATCTTCAAAGCGAGGTCGGGTCCCTTTAATGGGCCGAGTCTCGACTGACCTGCCACTCATGCGCAGAAATGCCTCAGGGGAAGAGGAAAGCACCTCGCGTTTATTGAGCTTCATCCAGACAGCTAAAGGCGCAGGCGTCTCCTCGCGAAGATATTGGTAGAGCGAAAATAAAGAACCTCCATGGGCCTCCGCACGGTAACACTGCGTCAGATTGACCTGATAGATATCACCAGCAGCAATATACTCATGAACACGGCGCACACCTTCTTTGTATTGATCCTCTGACATCATGGGCTCAAAGCCACCGATGCGTGTTTTATCAGAGCAAGCTGTTTGTTCTTGAATGCTCTTAGTGAGATTTCCACATTGCCACCATTGTTCACGATCATGCTGATAAATCAGCATCTCGGGATAGATACCAAAACAAAATCCCCCCTCGTAATCGACCCATCCACAGGCACCCCCAGCAGGAAAGCCCAGCGAACGCGCTTGCACGTTCCACTGACCGACTGCGGCACGCAAGCGCTCTACATCAGCATCATTATCGATCTGGCCTTGGATTGTTTCCACCGGTCTTGCTGCAATGATGGAAACAGGCGCATGACTACGTGATGGAATATTTCCCGAGGTATCAAAAAACACCACGCCAGGCAGATGCTGTAAACCAGCAGCCACCTCGATAGGCGACATATCCAGCTCTACAGGCTGAGGGGCCTGCACTGAGAATGATGCCGCATCGTCTACATTCTTACTGCCAGTCATTTCCACACCCAAATCAAAGACCAAACAGCACGAAGAGCAAGCACTCATCACGGCAGATCAAGCCAGTTTGCCTCATCAAGACTTTTCTCGTTGCCATCATGGCCGCCCGCTTTAGGCTTGTTTACTGAGCAGATCAGAGCCTCTGCTTAAAAATTACGCATCTCAACATCATGAAAAATATGATCAAAAGCCGCAAACCAGTTATCCTTCCAAGCATTGTTCATGCTGTCATCCTTGCCCTCTCTCTTTCATGCCTAAGCATACAGGCTAAGGAGCTTGGCACTACTCAACCATCATTCAACAACATCCATCCTAAGTATGCGCTTAAGCAAATCAACATTCAGGCGGTGGACTTTGAACAACTGACGATTCGTGAGGCACTGGAAATCCTCACCATTAAAATAGAGCATCAAACAAACAAAAAAATCACGCCCAACTTCATCATACGTGATCTCAAAGGTGCCTTTAAAAACCGCACCGTCACCATGCAATTAAATAACCTACCTGCCAACACCCTGTTAGAATACATCGCTAACCAAGTGGGAGGATCCATCCGCTATGATCGGCATGCCATTGTCATCTCCCCTAGATAGAAAATCTAGCCAGCCAATCTATTGACCATCCAAGCAATCACCACTACCTGAGGCAAGGTAAGCATGGGCAGGATCAGTGACATCTTCCACGATCTCGTCGTCTCTTTCAGCGCCATGATTTCGGTGTAATCGGTGGCAGCTCCAGCCATCAGAAACGCAAAACCATTACCCGGTGCATTCGCTCGCGTGACCAGATCCGCCGCAATCGGACTGGATCCCTCTGAGCAAACTTCAATCACCGTCGCGGCGACCAGTGTCAGCAGCACACCGATCCAAGTGGGCCCGAACCAATCACCAAAGACATCTGCCGGCACCATGGCCCGGATTGCAGCGGCCAATACCGTGCCAAAAAAAATCCAGCGCAGAATCATCTGTGACTCACTCAGCCCCGCCTTAAGCATTTGCCCCAATAAGATATGATTAATTCTAGATTGCTTAAAAGTCGCCTTCATCTCTGGCCAAAGCTGAAACCCCTCCGGTAGCTCTGCCGCATTGGGGTTCGCTGGTAGCCGGCCCGCCTTCACCATCATCTCAACCAAGAGTCCCGTTACAATAGCGATCAGTGCTGAAAGCAGAATGAAAACCAGGGTTAACTTTACCCCAATGAGGGCAAAAAGCACCAAGGTGAGGGACAATGAATTCCATGGACTAGCAATCAGGAAAGCCAGTGTTTGTCCGAAGGACGCACCGCGCTCATAGAGTTTCATCGCAACAAGCAAAATACCGTGGTTACATAAATCAAGAATCAAACCGGCACAGATAGCGCGCATGATTCCCGTGATGGTTCCTGGTTTTCCTAAAACCGCCGCAACCCATTCACGTGGCACCCACCCCAACAAGCCGACGGCGAGTATTCCCAGTGCAAGGCCCCACCACATCTTATTGAGAAGCTCAAAGACACCTCGACAAAAATGTGCCAGCTGAGCCGAAGTCCCGACCATCACTTCCGCAAACAACAAGTGCCCAAAGTAGCCAAGCAGCACAAAAATCAAGGAACCCCAGAGCAACCAGTCAAAGCGTTTTTTACTGCCGCCACAGCATGATGCACCATCATTGCCAGGGTCAGGTGACTCGGGCTCAGGGGAACTACAACAAGATGACATGGTCAGTAGGTTCGGCTTTATTAGCGGGATGAGGCAGCCAACCAAGCCACCACCTTTTCCATCGCCACCGCACGGTGGCTGAGCTGGTTTTTAATCCCTTCACTAAGCTGGGAAAAAGTCTGCTCATAGCCGTCCGGAACAAACAGTGGGTCGTAGCCAAAGCCCCCCTCCCCATGAAGCTCACTAAGCATGCGCCCCTCTACTGCCCCATCAAAGCTGGCAAGCACTTCACCATCTTGAGCTAATACCATCACGCATCGGAAGCGTGCCGTGCGGCTGTCTTCACCTTGCAACTCATGGAGCAGTTTTTTGTTGTTTGCCGCATCGTTACCCGCCTCACCGGCATAGCGTGAGGAATACACCCCCGGCTCGCCACCAAGGGCGTCTACCTCCAGGCCTGAGTCATCTGATAGAATAAGACCATCGACCTGCTTGCTGATCTCAACCGCCTTAAGGGTCGCATTTTCCAAAAAAGTGATGCCCGTTTCCTCCACTTCTGGCAAGTCAGGATGAGCTTTTAAATCTGAGACAACATAATCTTCACCCAGAATAGCACGGATTTCATCGGTCTTATGACTGTTTCCTGTTGCAACGAGCAATTTCTGCATAGCACATACCTAGCATTTTTATTGGCAGGGAACGACATTTTTGGAATAATTTCTCTACCTACAACGTCTCACCTACACAATGAAAGCTATCAAACAAATCATCACCACCACTATCGCCATCTTTGCCTGCATGAGTTTTGCCACTGCTGGTGGCTGGACAACCAATCTCGATACCGCCCTGTCCTCGGCAAAGAAAAACAAGAAATTCGTTCTGGCTCAGTTCACTGGCTCAGATTGGTGCCCTCCCTGCATGATGATCCATGACAAGGTCTTTTCCAAGAGCTCCTTTACCGGACCAGCCTCAAAAAAATTCATTCTTGTTAAAATTGACATGCCCAAGGCAAACAAGTCGCTTACTCTGAAAAACCGTAAGGTCATGCGTGATTACAAGGTGACCGGCGTCCCCACCGTTCTACTCTTTGGCGATGATGGCAGAGAGTTCAGTCGCTTTGGTGCTGCCCAATATCCCACCGTTGATGGCTTTCTCGACAAGCTACGTGAAGAGCTCAAGAAAAAAGACATGGACTAGAGTCCATCTCAGAGATCATCTCAGCCTACGCTCAAGACTTCATCAAGCGCCCATAGATTTCCACCTTATCGTGGTTCAATAGGCGAAGTTGGTGGCGGTATTGATCCACTGCTTGTTGACGTCGTTGATCAGATAAGGCAGCGATAATTTCGCTTTTCATCTTCTCAAAGGCAAGCAGCTCAGAAGCCTTGATCGCCGTCACTTCAACAATGTGCCAACCCAGCTTAGTCTCGATCAGCTCAGGGCTATCCACTGACATTGAAAATACAGGCACTGCAAAATCATCCGGCAGCCTGTCCTCGCGCATCCAGCCAAGCTCACCTCCCACCTGCTTGCTGCGCTCATCCTCACTGATCATTTTTGCCACCTCGGCAAAGTTTGCCTGCCCCGCTTTGATCGACACCAACTGCTCAGTAAGCACTCGCTTTGCCTGATCAGATGGCCGCTCAAGAGTCGCGATGAAAACATGCCGCACACAGCGGCGTTCCGGCGTGGTTAATTCCTCATGATATTGCTCATACCAGGCTCTCGCCTCCTCATCACTCACCGTGATACTGGCCTTGATCTTGGATAAGACATACTTCTCCTGCTCTAGGCGCGCCTGCATCCTTAGCCGCAGCTCTTGGCGGCTTTCAATACCCTGGTTGGCAAGTGCCTGATCCCGCTCTAAGGCAGAATCGAAGCGGCTCTCAAACCTCGCCAGCTCATCATCCACCTCCACCTCGGAAACCTCGGCCTGCTCGATGTTGACCCTCACCTTAATCCTCACCAGCGCCTCAGCAATGAGATCCTCCAGCGCCAACCAGCGCAGCATCTTCCTCTCCGCCTCACTGACCCGCTCTGGATCACGCCCCGTGCGCCAGAGCCTCTCGGTGACACGCCGATCGACCTGACTCAAGTAAATCGGCGCATTATAGACCCTTGCACAAATACCCTCAGCCATCGCCTCGGCGACCTTATCCTCGCTCGAGGGAAACATCCTCCGCAGCTCACCTCTCAGCGGACCGTTGAAGAGGAAAAAGTCGCCGACGAGATACAGCATCAATGCTGACCACAGTGCCATACGCACCACAAAGGCCTTGCTCATCTTTAACATGAGATGAGCTTAGCCATGTGTAGGAGTCGTGCAATAGTGCAGTTGCGGGGTGACGAAATTGGACGGGCCAGAGTGGGTTGACTGATGTTCTATCTGTCTTTGCCTGACGGTGCTCCTATCCAGCCAGCCCTTGCCATTTTACTAATCCTCGGTTCACTTTAAAGGAGGCTGGAGCTGTGAACTGGGCAGGGCTGGATTGTGACAGCTCAGCTGGCACTGTGCTAGTTTCGCAAAATCCTCCTCCGAACTAGGGGGGGGGAAGATCGTGAGCTGACTTTCATGCCTCAGTGACGCTGGGCAGGGCTGGATTGCCCTCGCTCCGCTTAGGCTGCGCTAGTTTGCAAGTTTCCTCTTGGGACTGGGGATGGAAAGATCGTGGGCTGACTTTCATGCCTTCGTGACGGTGGGCAGGGAAGGATTGTGCCAGTTTGCACAAATGCTCCTAGGGACCCGTGGGGGAAAGATCGTGAGCTGACTTTCATGCCTTAGTGACGGTGGGCAGGGCTGGATTGCCTTCGCTCCGCTCAGGCTGTGCCGATATGCACAAATGCTCCTCGGGACCCGTGGGGGGGAAGATCGTGAGCTGACTTTCATGCCTCAGTGACGGTGGGCAGGACTGGATTGTGCCAGCTCAGCTGGCACTGTGCTAGTTTCGCAAAATCCTCCTCCGGATTTTGCCTGGCTTAAATATCCCGCGATACGCGGGGCTTCGCTGTGCGCTCGAACTACGTTCTCATCCAGCCACCCTGTAAACCATTACTCCCCAGTCCTCACAAGGAGGACTGGGGAGTAATGGTGGGCAGGGCTGGATTCGAACCAGCGTACACTTACGTGAGCAGATTTACAGTCTGCCGCCTTTAACCACTCGGCCACCTACCCATAAAGGTTTTATCCTGACCGGAGGTTAGCTCGGCCAGCATCTCTTGCGAGGCGGGGAGTTCTTACGTCTACCCGAGTGTGCTGACAAGTGAAAAATGGTGAATTTTGTGCTCTATGAGTAGAGACTCTTAACCGGCCTTCCATCTTTGCCACCAATTTTGAAGGGGCGACCAGATGGGGAGAGTAATACACTGGTGGTATCAATGCCCAAACCGTGTGCAATCGTAGCATTGAAATCCTCGGTTGAAACCTTGTCTTCTTTAACGCGATTACCATCAGCATCGGTGCTGCCGTATACCATACCTCCCTTAATGCCCCCGCCGGCAAGCAATGAACTGTAAGCACCTGGGTGGTGGTCTCTGCCGTTTTTGTTATCTGGCTTGATTCTTGGAGTTCGGCCAAACTCAGTGCTGAGTGCCACGATCGTGGTATCAAGAAGCCCTTTTGATTCTAGGTCAATCAACAGATTTGCATAAGCCTGATCCAGAACGCTACAGCGAGACTCTACAGCCGTAAAGTTATCATAGTGAGTATCCCAGCCACCTAGGCCCACTTCAACGAATCTGACACCATGTTCCACTAAGCGCCTTGCCAACATACAGCCCTGGCCAAAGGGGTTATCACCATAAGCTTCGCGCTCTGACTTGGGCTCATCTCTGATATCAAAGGCCTTGAGGTCTTCACTCTTCATCAGGCGAACGGC
>JAFMDE010000073.1 GCA_017857425.1 Akkermansiaceae bacterium | reverse complement strand
TGAGGGATAGCCAGAAGCCACTCGACGAAGATGAAACCAAAAAATTATTGGATAACATCATAGGTGATTACATAGGGACAGCTATCATCAACCCAGCAAATCCGCTCGAAATATTGCTCTTTAGTGATCTCCGCTACGTATTTGAAGTCAGCTCAACAGCTGCTGACCAGCGCCGAGGCACGATGGGAGGGCTCTATGTCAAGCGTGGCTTTGCTCAAACCTTAACCTACAGATACGCTACAAAAGCTGATCAGGACAATTTCAGCGGCCTAAAAGTTGGTAAGTCTATCATGCTTACCGTCGATGAGAGAGACCGGCCACTTGGGATCATTGAACAAGGGCCATGGAATATGAAGATAGAGAATTCGGACGTCGGGCGATTTTAGTTTTCAAATTAGATGACACTATGTCTCGCAATCATATTTAATGGGTGAGACCATTTTTTGGTGAGGTGTCTGAAGCATTATTCAGGTTCGTCTGCATGCTTCGTCTCAATCGCTGAGCAATCGGCTAGGGACGAGGAAATTCCTGCAAGTAATTGGGATGTGACGGTTCGGTACTCTGTGCTTCAAAAGGCTGATATTTCGCTTTGTTTTTAGCTGGTTTGATATCATTATCGTGGCACGAATGATCGACAACAAGAAACAGCTGGCATCCTTTCTGGGCTCGTGCGAGCAAGGCAATGGATCCCAGCTCTGTGCTATTGATACGGAGGCAGACAGCCTGCACCGATACAGTGAGAGCCTTTGTCTGGTGCAGTTCAGTGATGGCAAGCAGCACGTGCTGATCGATCCTTTAGCGATCGAGGACATGAGTCCGCTGCGTGATTACCTCGAGCAGTCGACCTGCTGGATGCACGGAGCAGACTATGACATGCACATGCTCAAGACCAATCTCGGGGTGATTCCGCCTACGGTTTTTGATACTCAGATTGGGGCCCGTTTGCTTGGTGTAAGAAAGTTTGGTTATGGTGATTTGGTGGCCCATTACATGGACGTGCAGCTGGAGAAGACTTCCCAGAAGGCAGACTGGGCAAAGCGGCCGCTGACGCCTGTGATGGAGAAATATGCCCTTAATGATGTGATTTACCTGTTGCCGATGGCGGAGCTCATTGTCGCTCAGCTGAAAGAAGCGGGGCGCTACGACTGGTTTACCGAGAGTTGTCAGGCAGCGCAGCTCAAGGCGGAAGAGAAAAAACAGGAGCGTGAAGACAGGTGGCGCATCAAGGGTAGTGGTAAATTGACCCCTCAAGGACTTAATTATCTGCGTGCACTTTGGCTGTGGCGAGATGGGGAAGCAGCGGCTTGGGACCGACCTCCCTTTATGGTGACGGGTAATAAGCAGCTGATGACATGGGTGGCCGATCTGCTGGATGGCAAAAAGCCTGAACTGCCACGTCACTACCGTAATAGCAGAATTAAGAATTTTCAGAAGGCCATCGCAGAAGCGGAAGCCGTTGCCGAAGAGCAAATGCCGCAGCGCATCAAAGCTCAACGCCGCCGCAAGGAGCCGAAGTTTGAGGCACGCCTAGACGAGTTGATTGCAAAGCGAGACAAGGTGGCCCGCGACCTCGATCTTGATAGCTCGTTGATTGCTCCGCGTGCCATTTTGGAAGCTCTAGCAGGCAAGCATGAAGGTGCTGAAGACCTGCTGCTTAATTGGCAGAGAAATCTACTTGGATTGTAGTAAGGAAAGAGGTAAAGTCTTGATTATCAAATTTTAATTCATGTCTGAATCATCAGAAAAACATATGCTCAGGTTCGGTTGTCCTGGTTGCGGAACTCGCCTCGTTGTAGATCCATCTCTTGCAGGCAAGGAAGGGCCTTGTCCCTCATGTGGAGATGTCATCATCGCGCCACCCATCGCCGCTGCTACCAGCCTCGTGGCCAAGGCAGGAGCTCCTGTTGAAATCAAGCCGCGTGGCATAAGTAAGAGTGCCAGTGTGGTTTCACCTGCGCCGTTGCCGCCATCTTCGTCTACTGCTACTCCAGACCGCAGAAGAAAAAGTAGAAAGTCTGGGGTCGTCGCTTCAGTAGGCGGTAGCCCAGCTGCTGTGCCGAGTGCAGCCAAGGGGGGCGCAGCTAGGGTGAATGCCGCTACCGGTGTGACTCAAAAGGCGGCTGAGTCAAAAGACGCAAAAACACTGCTGCTGATGGTGCTGATCACCTGTGTGGTCGTCTGCATTGCCTTGGGTGTTTATTATTACATGACCATTGGCGAGTAGGGCCACGGCGGCCTTTCATTTGAGCTTTGAGAGCTCATCATCATGTGGAGGTGGCACGGATCTTCTGTCGCCAAAAAAATCTGCATAAATAGGCGAAAGAAACTTGTCTAGGGCGGCTAAATTTCAGATATTTTGTCTGCCCATGTCCGATATCCCTGATACGCCTGAAAACGCCCCTGAGACCGATACTCAAAACGACGCTGAATCCGCAGAAACTAACGTTTCAGAGGCCCAAGAATACGGCGCATCACAGATTGATAAATTAGAGGGCCTTGAGGCGGTTCGTAAGCGCCCAGGCATGTATATCGGTGACCCCGATGTGCGCGGCCTGCACCACTGTGTGTTTGAGGTGCTGGACAACTCGATTGATGAGCACCTTGCCGGCTACTGTGACACGATTAAGATCGGCCTGCACGTGGATGGTTCTGCTTCCATCGAGGACGATGGTCGAGGAATCCCCGTGGAAATACACCCGAAGTTTGGCATTCCTGCCGTTGAGTTGGTATTAACCAGTCTTCATGCTGGTGGTAAATTCGGTCAGGGTGCTTACAAGTATTCAGGTGGTTTACACGGTGTCGGTGCCAAGTGCGTCAATGCTCTCTCTGACTGGTTCAAGGCAGAGGTAAGCCGTGAGGGCAAGGTGCACGCCATTACCTTTGAGCGTGGAAAAACCGTCAAGCAGCTCGAAGTCGTAGGAGAGGTCGATCCTGCACACACTGGCACCAAGGTCAGTTTCTTTCCTGATGCTACTATTTTCACAGACACCATTGAGTTTGAATTTGCCCGCCTCGCCACCCGCCTGCGTGAGCTAGCCTTCCTCAACCCCGGCTTGGTGATCGAGCTGGAAGACGAGCGCCCAGAGAGTGCTCAGAAAGAGCGTTTTTACTACGCCAAGGGGATCGAGGAATTTGTGGCTCAGCTCGGGGAAAATAAAACACTGGTTCACCCCGAGCCTGTGATCATCAAAGGCAAGCGTAAGATCGAAATCGATTACGATGGTAAAATTGCCAAGGACGATGTCTTTGCCGATGTGGTTTTCCAATACAACGATAGCTATCAGGACAACATCCTCTGCTTTGCCAATTCCATTCCTAATGCTGATGGAGGAACCCACCTCACCGGCTTCCGTGGAGCACTGACAAGATCGATCAACCAATACGCGAAAGCAAACAAGATTCTTAAGGACAAAGACCCAGCGCTCTCAGGTGACGACGTCCGCGAGGGCATCATCTGTGTGCTCAGTATTAAGATGCCTAACCCGCGCTTCAGCTCGCAGACAAAGGACAAGCTAGTCAACGCCGAGATTGAGGGTGTGGTCAGCTCCATCGTTTACGAGGGACTGCAGGACTACTTTGAGGAAAACCCCAACCTCGCCAAAACGATCATCGATAAGGCGGTCAATGCCGCCCGAGCTCGCGAAGCCGCCCGTAAAGCACGTGAGACAGTGCGTAAGTCCGTGCTCTCCGGAGGTGGACTGCCAGGCAAGCTAGCAGACTGCTCAGAGCGTGACCCTGCTAAATCTGAAATCTATATTGTGGAGGGCGACTCCGCAGGCGGCTCGGCCAAATCAGGCCGCAACCGCATCAACCAGGCGATCCTGCCGCTACGAGGTAAGGTCATCAACGTTGAGAAGGCCCGCCTTCACCGAGCTTTACAGAACAAGGAAATTCAGGCAATGATCACTGCCATTGGCGCAGGCATTGGTGATGGCGATCAGGAAGGTGCCTTCAATCTGGAAAAAGTCCGCTACCACAAGGTTGTCATCATGACCGATGCTGATGTTGACGGTGCTCATATTCGCACATTGCTGCTCACTTTCTTTTGTCGCCACATGCCCGATTTGGTCAAAGCTGGCTACCTCTATATCGCGCAGCCGCCGCTTTATAAAGTCACTCGTAAAAAGCGTGAAGAATACCTCGCTGACGACGATGCCCTGAACGAAATCCTCATTAGCCTAGGCTCGGAAGACGTGAAACTCAAGCAACACGGAACGGAGAATTATGTTGATAGTGATCTGCTCAAGAGCGTGCTCGACACCCTTGCCCAACTGACTCGCTTCACTTCGACTCTTGAAGGACACGGTGGAGACTTCAGGACCTTGCTTGAATACGCTAACGAAGGGCACCTATCAGAATACATGGTGCGCGTTCGGATTGGTAACGAGGAAGAAACCCACTATTTCGATACTGAAAAAGAACTGCTTGTCTTTGCCAAGGAGAACCGAGACCTCAGGCTCTTTGATGAGGAGCTTACCGAGGAAGAAATCGTCGCATTCAAAGAAAAATACCAAGGTATCCAGAGGCGAGCCGTGAAGCGTGAACTGCATGAGTCTGCGGCCATTTCCAAAATCCTAGCCCGTCTCAATGAATTTGGTCTCAAGACCGAGCCGTTCTTCTCTGAAGACAAACCCGTTTACGAGCTCATCGAGGGCGATGCTGACAAAGCTGAGGCGCTGCCCGTTTTCAACCTGTTTGAAATTCTCGATCGTGTGCTCGAAATCGGCCGCAAGGGAATGCGCATCCAACGATTCAAGGGACTAGGGGAAATGAATGCTAAGGAGCTATTCACAACCACCATGGATCCTGAGAGACGTCAGTTCCTCAAAGTCCGTCTGGATGAAGAAAACGCCATCGAGGCCGATAAGATGTTCGACGTTCTCATGGGCGACATTGTCGAACCCCGCAAACGATTCATCGAAGACAATGCCCTCAATGTTCAGAACCTGGATGTGTAATTCACCAGCTTCGTGATTCACCAGCCCCAGAGGAATTACAGCATCTATCCTGACTATCTTTAGCCCACTTATTTTTACCTGACCCATGTCCAACGAATCTATTAAATCCATCAACGTGGCGGACGAAATGTCCAAGTCCTTCTTGGACTACTCCATGTCTGTGATTATCTCCCGTGCCTTACCTGATATTCGGGACGGGCTCAAGCCATCACAGCGGCGTGTGCTCTACGCGATGCACAACGACTTATCGCTCTCACCAAGTAAGGCTCACCTTAAGTGTGCGCGTATTGTCGGTGATACCATGGGTAAATATCACCCGCACGGTGACAGCTCAATCTACACCACCTTGGTCAACATGGCGCAGCCATGGACGATGCGTGAAATTCTCATCGACGGCCAAGGAAACTTTGGTTCGGTGGAAGGTGACGCCGCCGCGGCGATGCGATACACCGAAGCCCGCTTGACCCACCTCGGGTCGGCGATGATGACCGATCTTGAAAAAGATACCGTCGACACCCAGCCGACATACGATGAAACGCGTGACGAACCCGTCGTCTTGCCAGCCTCGATTCCCAACCTGCTGGTCAATGGCGGCACTGGAATCGCGGTTGGAATGGCCACCAACATCCCCGCCCACAACCTGGGCGAGGTGATTGATGGTGTATGCGCCCGTATCGACAACCCCCAGCTCACGATCGATGAGCTGAAGCAATATATTAAAGGCCCTGATTTCGCCGGTGAGTGCGAAATCCGCGGTTTCAAAGGTATCGACAGCTATTTCCACACTGGTCGCGGTAGCATCAAGATGCGAGGCAACATGGAGATTGAGGAAAAAGCCTCTGGTGCTGATATCATCACTATCACCCACGTGCCTCACGGCGTAAACCGCGCTGTGCTACAGCAGCGTATTGCAGAGCTGGTGCGTGAAAAAGTCCTCACGGACATCTCCGGAATGCGTGACCTTTCCGATGATCAGACACGCATCGAGATCACCCTCAAGCGTGATGCCCGCGCGCAGGTTGTTGTTAATCAGATCTTCAAACTGACCTCCATGGAAACGTCCTTCGGGGTGAACATGCTGGCCATTCACGAGCGCCGCCCTAAGCAGCTCTCGATCATGGATGCACTCGACGCATTTATCGAGCACCGTCGTGAGGTGATCATGCGCCGCACTCGCTTCTTGCTCAATAAAGCAGAAGACCGCGCAGAAAACCTTGAGGCATTCCTGCTCGCGCTAGGGCACCTCGACGATTTCATCCGCATCATTCGTGATTCTAAAAACAGGGACGAAGCCCGTGAAAAGCTCAAGGCTTACACCTTCCCGGTTAAAACAGCGGAGAGCCTCGGTATTCTCATCCGCTCACAGCCCAGTGTGCAGGATGACACCTACGTATTCACTGACCGCCAGGTCAATGCCATCCTTGAGCTGCGCCTCTACCAGCTTACTGGTATGGAGCAGGACAAGGTGAAGGTGGAATACGATTCCATCCTCGAAGAAATCAAGGACTTCCTCGACATCCTTGCCCGTGAATCGCGTGTGCTGACCATTATCAAGGACGAGCTTCTTGAAATCAGAGAAAAGCACGCTACTCCACGCCGCTGCCCAATCCTTCCCGATGAGGGAGAGATCGCCATCGAGGACCTCATTGCCAATGACGGCATGATCGTCACACTTTCCAATAAGGGCTACATTAAGCGCACTCCATCTGCCGAATACCGTGTCCAAGCACGTGGAGGCAAGGGGGTTCGTGGCATGGAAACCCGCAATGCCAACCAAACTGAAGATGATGAGCAAGACTTTGTAGAGCATCTCTTCTCGGCGCAGGCGCATGATTACCTGATGTTCTTCACCAATACCGGCCGAGTATACGTAGAGCGTGTTTACGGTATTCCTGAAGGTTCACGTGCCTCCAAAGGGCGCAGTATCAAAAACTTACTTAACCTCCAGGCAGAGGAAAACATCGCAGCGACTCTGCGTCTTGAGCGCAAGACCAACGAGGACGATGAGGATATCACCTTTGGTGAGGAAAATGGCTATGTGCTCTTTGCTACCCGCAGTGGCAAGGTGAAGAAAACAGGCCTAAGCAACTTCCGCAATTTCCGCAAAGACGGCATCATCGCCATTAAGCTCGATGAAGGCAATACCCTGGTTGATGTCAAGCTGACCTCAGGCAAGGATGATATTTGTTTGGTTACCAGTGCTGGTTACTGCGTGCGCACCAGTGAGACCAATATCCGTGCAATGGGTAGGCCGTCCGCAGGTGTTGCTGGAGTAAAGCCGCGAGAAGCCGATTACCTCGTAGCGCTGACCATCGTAAGCCCAGATGCCAAGCTGCTTGTTGCCAGTGAAAATGGTCTTGGAAAGCGCACGGCATATGAAGAATACCTGTCGAAAGGCCGTGGTGGTAAAGGCATGAAAACCATGAACGTTACCGATAAAACGGGTAGCGTGGTTGGCGCGCTCTCGGTCATGGAAGATGATGAGCTCATGCTGATGACCAGTGATGGGCAAAGTATTCGTATCCGTTGTTCTGATGTTCGTGAGACTGGCCGTGCTGCTCAGGGCGTGAAACTAGTTTCGCTCAAGGGTGGCGAAAAGCTTCAGGACATTGCCCGAGTGATGCCAGACGATGAGGAAGAAGCTGATGATGTCGATGCTGCAAATACTGAAGTAGCTGAATCAACGGAGGCCGCTGATGAGCCAAAGGATGCTGAGGAATCCGGCGGAGAGGAATAGTGAATGCAGGACCTATTGGATTTTGAGCAGGAGCAATGCGCCGACCGTGTTTTTCTCGGTTGGCATGCTCCTTTGCTCGAATCCCTAAAGCATTGGCTGTTGGCCGATGAGAATCTAGATGTGCTAGCATCCACCTTAGTGGTTGTGCCAACCTCCAACAGCGGCAGACGACTCCGCATGGCACTCTCTGATGGTGGCGGAGTGATTTCACCACATGTCGTGGTGCCCAGTCGCTTATTTGAGGTCGAGGGCGTGGCCAGTAAGCAGGAAACCTTATGGGCTTGGGTGCAAGTCATACGAGACACGGGGCTGAGTCAATTTCCTCATTTGTTTCGCAATCAGGATGCTGACGCTAATGCTGGATTTCATGTGGCGCTGGCACTGGCAAAGCAATTTATCCAATTACGTGACACGCTTGCTGATGCAAATGCTTCATTCCGTGATGCGGGCTTTCATAGCCCAGAAAAAGAACGATGGGCAGAGCTTGCAGAGCTAGAGGGGCTGATGCTCAAGCAGCTCGGTCGATGGAAATTACGTGACCCTATCCTCGCCAAGCGCGACCAGGCATTATCTCCCGACCTGCCTCCAGGAATCAAACGCATCGTCGTTGCTTGTGTTCCTGACCCGACGCCGATGGCTATCCGCGCATTACAGTCATTGTTGGAGCAGGGGATCCCCATGCAGGTTTTGGTTCATGCCCCTGAGAGTGAAAAGGAAGGCTTCGATGCCTGGGGTGTGCCACGTGTAGATCACTGGGCACAAAGAAATATTTATATTCCAGATTGGCAACAAAGGCTGCACCTTGTCGATTCAGCGAGCGATGCTGCTGAGCTATGTGTTCAGGTTTTAAGCGAGCAGGAAACTGCCGCAGAGCAGGCAGCATTGGCGCTGTGTGACCCGAGCTTTGAGTCGTCACTGGAAAAGGCATTTTCTGAGACTGGCTGGCCATTATACAATCCAGAGGGCAGGGGGCTTGCCGAATCGGGCTTGGTTTGTCTACTGCGAGCGATGCGTGATCTGGTCACTAAAGACAGCCCTTTTGAAGCCCTCCGTGAGTTGGTTAGATTGCCGGGCGCGGAGTTATTTTTACCAGAGAAAGTAAGCCGTCATCTGGCCACCCAGCTTATGGATCGGCTGTATGCTGATCATTTGCCGGAGACCGTAAGTGACGCAAGGTTTCTTGCCTCCTCAGACCAGCGAGAGATTTTACAATCCGTGGCTTCGCACATCGAGAAGCTGGCTGCCAAGAATGTTGGTGAAGTTTTACGTCTGTGGTTGTCGGAGTGGTTGGGTTATGCGGATCAAGGTGTAGCTAAGGCGACCGAGGCGAATCTGGTTGAGGCGGTGGATGCGCTTGATCGACTAGCAAGCTGTGGAGAAATGGTGGTACCTGATGAGGCATTTGAAATGCTTGCTGAATCGGTGCGCTCTGCCCGTGTCTCGGCAGAACGAGGTGATACCGTGCTTGATTTGCAGGGGTGGTTGGAAATTTCTTATGATCCCGCTGATCATCTCATACTGGCGGGGATGCATGAAGAGTGCGTTCCTGAGGGCAGCGCAGATGATGTTTTTTTACCTGATTCATTGCGAGATCAACTGGGCTTACGCGATATGCGCGCCCGTTTTGCGCGGGATGCGTTCATTTTGCATACGGCACTTCAATCAAGGGCGGAACATGGCAGAGTTGATGCTGTTGTTTCGAGGTTTAACAACGCAGGTGAAGCGCGTAAACCCTCCCGCTTATTGATGAAGCAGACTGGCCAGGAGCTAGCGGCATTGGTATCTCACTTGTTTAACGAGTCACCCTCTGATGCTCCCAATCGTGGTGCATGGGCTCGTGACTGGCAGCTTAAGGTTCCCGAGTTGGAGAATCGTTATACGGGTGAGGACGCGATCAATATTTCTCCATCAGCGATCAAGG
>JAFMDE010000072.1 GCA_017857425.1 Akkermansiaceae bacterium | reverse complement strand
GCTTTTATTGCGATGGCGCGCGCCGCATCGGTAATTTCCTCACGCGACCCATAGGAGAGCGCGAGGATGAGATTGAGTCCGGTGTTGTTTTGAGTATCAGCGGAAGCTTGTTCAATCTGCCTACGGCATTTCTCGGGCAGCAGGTCATGCCGGCCGATACTGTGGAAGCGAACATTTTGCTTCAGCATATCAGGAAGTTTGTCGCGCAGAAATTTCTCCAATAAATTCATCAGCGCATCGACCTCTTTCTTTGGACGTTTCCAGTTTTCAGAAGAAAAGGCGTAGAGGGTGAGGTATTCTACACCAAGCTGCTGGCATGTTTCTACTGCCGACCTTACAGACTTAGCGCCAGCGCGATGACCTTCTACACGTGGTAGGCCGCGTGCATTAGCCCAGCGTCCATTCCCATCCATGATGATGGCAATGTGGCGCGGTATGTCGTGACTGTCTTCCATGTGAGTAGGGAATTGGCAGGCGTAGTTTGCTATCACTTTCCGCGAGGTGCAAGCCCAGAGCTTGTACTCAAAGAGATAAAAATCACGACATAAGAACGGGCCTGTGACGCGTTCTAGGTGAATATTTTACGTGGTCCAGGAGGCTTGAGTAGGGCTGCGATGCAGAGCCCAGCGAGCGTCCAGCAGATAAAAGGATCCAGAATATGCACTAAAACACGCGAGTTTGGCAGCTCAAACCAGTTCCAAAAAGGAAGTGTCGAGCTCACGCCGGCAAACAAACCCATGACAATTCCAACCGCCGCTCGAGAAACAAAACGTGTGGCCCTAATCTTATAGACCGTAGTTGCAAGAATCAGCGAGCTGAGAAACTGAATAAAAAAAGACCGCACCAAGTGATTGCTGAGTAGCCAAGGCTGATCGAGCGAGCCGGGCCGGATGACAGCGTAGACTAATGGTCCTTCAGTGATGGCTTGTGCATCGAGGCCCTTCGCCCCGCGTCTGGGCAGCATATAGATTCCATGCTCCGGGGTATTTTCTTTGATCGCTTGAGAGAGCGCGGCGTCGTCTTCAAACGTGCCCATCTGGTGCCAGGGGAGTAACTCCCATGAGGCAAAACCCCATAAAAACGCGACAACGGCACCAACACATGTAGCAATGAAGATTCTTTTCATAATACGGATTTAAGAAAGATCAGTACAAGTTTAGCATTTTTTCCTCCGCTTGTCAGCATAAGAAATACGGACTTATCCGGAGTCAGTGCAAGCAGAGGATTACGGTTGCGGGCTAGCGCATGATCGGGTTATGCCATGAGCATGCTCAATGTTGTTTTGGTGAACCCTGAAATTCCGCACAATACCGGTGCGGCAGGCAGGTTATGTTTGGCCACGGGAGCAAGACTGCATTTGATTAAGCCCTTGGGCTTTTCGATTGATGACCGCCAGGTGAAACGTGCGGGGCTCGACTACTGGAAAGATGTCGATCTGTGTCTATGGGAAAACTGGGAAGCCTTTACGGACTCGGTGGCAGCAGAAGCCGGGGTCTATTTACTGACCACAAAAACGGACCAAGCCTATTGGGACGTTGAATTTAAGGACGGCGATTATATCGTCTTTGGCCCAGAGACCAGAGGGCTCCCAGAAAGCATGCTGGAGAGCAATGCTGGGCAGTGTCTGACCATTCCGATGCAAGCAGGCTCGACGCGAAGCTTGAACCTGGCAACGACGGTGGGCATCGTGCTTTATGAGGCGGTCAGACAGACAGGGCTCAGCTAATAAGTGGAGCTAAAGCTAGCCGCCTGACTTCGCAGGTTCCTCAAAGACCGGTGTTTTGGCCTCCTCGCTACTGGTGAAAAATGAGCCAACATCCTTCGAAGTGATGAAGAGAAACAGACCCATGATCATCAGCACAAAAGCGGTTTGAATGAATTCTAACACGCGTGGTTGAACCGGTCGGCGAGCAATGATCTCCAGGATGGATAAAGTAATGTGGCCTCCATCAAGCACGGGGAAGGGAAGCATGTTGAGAATGGCGAGGTTGATATTAAAAAGCACCGTGAAGCTGAGCGCCATCTTCCAGCCATCGGGAGAAGTGAGCATCTGGTAATAACCTTTGCCGATTCCGATAGGACCGGCGAGGTGCTGCACGCCAACATCAGACTGGCTCGAGACCACCTTGGTGATGGTGGTGTACATGATGCCAACACTGTGCTCGATCTGCTCCCACGCGGTGGGGTGGGTGATGGTGGACGTCACCAGCTCAGGATCAGGCCCCTGCATGATGCCAAAGGTCGGCTCACTGCCTTCTGGGCTGATCGGCTTGCTGGCGGTGATCGAGAAGGTCTGCTGCTTGCCATCACGCAGGATGACGATGGCAGCGGGTTCTCCAGAGAGCTCAGCGTCAATGATGTGCTGATAAGTGTGGGCCTTTTTGCCATTGATCGTCAGGATTTCATCTCCCGCTTGCAGTCCTGCACGTTGAGCTGGGCTGTGCTCGATGAGTTCTCCCACCAAGGTGCGGTAGCCCATCATAATGCCAACCTGGCGCATCGCCCTACGGTCAAACCATGCCGTGTCCGGGATGTGATAGCCGGATTTGACGATGATCGGTTCTGATAAACCCTCACGCTTTACGGTGAACTCAATGGTCTGACCCTCACTGAGCATGATGTTTTCACTAATGCCTGTGTCCGTGTCGCCTCTCCAGCGGTCCACCTCGATACCGTTGACGGCTAAAATCTTGTCACCCTCTTGGAAGGCTGGCTTGGCCTCGGCGGCCGGCTTGTCTGGCATGATGTAGCCTACCGTTACACTATTCATCTTGTAGCTTGGCTTACCCACACCCCAGACAGCAAAAGCCGTGATGATAGCTAAGATGAAGGAGAAAAGGGGACCTGCGAATGCGACGATGATTTTATCTAGAGGCTTGGCAGGGGGCAGTGGTGCATCGGTGGTGTTTTCACCCTCGATTTTTTCCATCGTTGCCATTTGTGGTAATGCCACAAAACCACCGAATGGAATCCAGCCAAGACCGTATTGCACACCGTTGTAGGTTTTGCTCCAGATGGGTTTGCCGAACCAGATCTGAAAACGCTCGACTGCAAGCCCACGCCAGCGAGCGGCAAGGAAGTGGCCGAGTTCGTGGACAAAAATGATGATGTTAAAGATAACAATAACAACAAAGATCACAAAGAGAGGCATCAGGATGGACATAGATTGGTAGGGCGGTGCGCTGGATGAATAATAACAAGCAGGTAAGTTGGGCAATGTAATAGATTTCCCGCCTCTGGCAAGTGCGGGATTACGCTAAGCCCATCAAGCTCATGAAAAGTGGCAAGTTAAGAAGCAGAATCTAGTCTTAAAGGATTGAAGGAGAATGGTAAGGGCTTGTTAATGAGTTGTTACCTTACGCCTTTTCAGTTATAAATAGCCAAGCTGCAGACTGTAGCGCATCCCCTGCCAACCCAACCAACCCAAATAAACAATGTTAAAAGAATTCAAGGAATTTGCCTTCAAGGGCAACCTCGTAGATATGGCCGTAGGATTTATCCTCGGTGGAGCATTCGCTACTGTAGTAAAAACCTTTGTCGCAAAGGTTGTCATGCCGCCACTTGGCCTACTGCTCGGCGATGTTGATTTTGCCGATATGAAATACGTGCTCAAAGCAGGCTCGGCAGAAGTCAAAGAGGGCGACAAGGTCGTGACCCCAGCGGTTGAGGAAGTGGTCATCGCCTATGGCGAATTCCTCAATGACTTCATCGCTTTTGTAATGTTGGCTTTCGTCGTTTTCATCGTGGTGAAGAAGTTTATTGCAGCCTTTGAGAAAAAGGAAGCTGCAGCTCCAGCATCACCACCGAAGCAGGAAGTTCTGCTCGAGGAAATTCGTGACGCGCTTAAGAAGTAATTAGAGAGCGTTTTATTTTACCCACAAAAAAGCGGTCTGACTTATGAGTCAGGCCGCTTTTTTAGGTCTTTTTTATGCTCTCAGGTGCCTTAGCGAAGAGGAATCCTCGTGGCATTTTGCAAGCGAACCGGCCCTAGTAGGCCTGACTCCATCAGTGGAGCATCGGGCTCGTTGCGGTAGAAGGGATAGAAACACCAGGTAACTCTCTGATCCTCTGGAAGTGTGGCATCCTTGATCAAGCGGTTCTTCCAGACATTGGTAATCTCAATGGTCACCTTGTTAGCACCCGGCTTGGCCACATCGGTGATGTCCGCTCGGAAGGGTGGCTTCCACAAAATGCCCACGTGTTTGTCATTCACAAACAGCTCGGCGATATGCTTGACCTGACCGAGGTTGAGGTAAACGCGCTGGCCTTCTTTGAGCCTTTCCTGGCTGATGTTAATGCCCTTCTCATAGGTCGCTGTGCCGGAGAAATACTTGATGCCCTCTTCCGGGCGAGTCGTCCATGAGACTAGTTTGTCAAAAGCGACCTGACCTGCTGGGGCTCCACGCTCTTTCTGGAAGCTGACCATCCAGCCTTGTGGCACGGTTTCCGGTGCTGGGATATCGGTGACGCTTGCTTGCACCTTGCGGCCGTCGGTGAATTCAGCTACGTAATTGCCGTTTTCCCAAACGGTGAAGTCATGACCGTTGCCATCCAGATTGATTGGCTGCCCGTCCTTGGAAAGTTGGCCAATGACATTTTTCTCCGCACCTTCACGGAACAAGACAAAGCGTGAGCCATATGGCTCTACCTTAAGCGTGAGGGTGATAGCCGTGCCGTCATCACTGTAGTGCGTGAGGGTCGTGCGCTCTCCGGTGGAAGGGTCCCAGAGCTCCGGGGTTTTGCCTGTGACGCGGAAGCGTAACGTTGCCTCTTCGTTCTCCCCTGACTGGCTGGCGATGAAGTAGGCATCGCCGCCCTCAACCTTGCGGTGGATATAGCGGATTTGTTTTTTGGAGATGGCGAAGTCATCAGCGATCTTTTGCTGCTCTTCCTCTGTCTCTTGGCCAAGAAGTGAGGCTACAAAATCTGGTTGCAGATCATCTGCTGCGAGGATCTGCTCAAAGCTCTTGCCGGTGATGAGCCGTCCTTTGCCTACCTTGCGCTCACCTGCTCCAGGTTTTTGTGGCCAGATTTTTGCCGCAAGTTCCTGGATCTTTTGATCCGCACTGGGGAAATTATTCAGTGATGGCGAGCGTGATGGGCGGGGCCCGATCACTGTCGCGCCGGCGCTCACTAGCTCATACACCTTTTCCAATGCAGCTGGCGTGTAGCGGGCGTGCTCTGGAAGTACGAGATAGGCGTAGCGCATGCCACTGGGCAAGGCGACTTGGCCGTCTATTACAGTCATCTTATCGAGGATTTCCCGGTTACAGACATCGTAGTCATAACCCTTAGGGAGAACTGGCAGCATCCTCTTGCGTGGGTCCAGAGCACCGGGGGCAAAGTACCATGCACTGCCCGGCACATCCTCGCCGTAATAATAACAGGCATCGGCAAAGAAGCGTCCTTGGCGCAGCATGAACTGACAACGCCTGAGGTAGGTGATCCAATCGCGTGCCTGATCCCACCAGGTGACACTGCGCTGCATGTGCACACCAAACTGTCCAAGCGTCATGCCGGGCTCACGGTCATCGGGCTGGTGCGCATAGCAGTGAAAGACAATCTCATTCATGCCCTTGCAGAACTGGCGGTCGCCCACAGGTTTCAGGGTATAAGGATATTGGGTAAAGCCATCGTGATGACCAAAGGAGGTGAAGGCCTCGCAGGAGACGATCTTTTTGCCATAGACGTGGGCGGCCACAGCGGCCTCCTTGGTGTTGTCCTGTCCACCCGGCCACTGGGGGAAGCGCGGGTCTTTTTTCGGCCCCAGCCAGAATTCACCCTGAGGAATGTCCATCTGGCCTTGCACCTGAATCTGGTCACATTGAATAGGGATGCCAATGCCCGGAGCTTCAGCTGAGAGCTTCAGGCCGTAGGGCTCGATATACTCTCGAAAAGCCCCGTAGAAATTATACGCAATCAAGTCGCCTATCGTGCGCCGATAATCCCAAAGAAAGCGCTCAGTCTGGTCCACACTTCCCACAAAACGACCAGACAGTGCTACCAACCACTTGCGCATATCATAACCGCGCCGCTCTTGGAACTCCTCCGGAAATTTGGCCGTCCACGTTTGGCAGCCAGCTTCCCAGCTGTCGATATTCATCTCGGTTAACACCTTGCCGGCGAGGGGGCCCATGCGCTCAAGGGTCTTCTTGACCACTCCCTGTTCCATATGGAAATGAAGCGCCTCGACACTCATCTTGTCGGTTTCTAGCCCCTTGTTATGAGCGGCTGCTGGGTGGATTTCATTGCCGTTGGTGGTGTGGCCAAAGCGCAGGATCGTCCACTTGCCATCAGGCAGCGTGTAAGCCAGTGTGCCGTCCGGCTTGAGGTGATCGGTGAGGTCGAGGATTTGATCGGCATTGATAATCTGGTCTGCGGGCACGACCTGCCGTGTTTGATTTGATATAGTCGGCTGGGTGCGCTGACGACCGGCTTTGGTATGGATCTGGTTGAGACGAGACGAGAGGAAATTCACCTCATACAATTTCATGCCCACCATCGGTTTTGCTGCCATCAGCTCCATTTTGACAAAACGCGCTTTGCGCTCTGCGAAGCCATCAATCAATTCTTCACGGGCCGGATCAAAGTGATTACGCCAACGATGATGGGTTGTTAGATACTGCCATTGCTTTCCATCCTTGCTGGAATGAAGCTTAATAAGACGGTGCGAACTGTCTTCCTGCATCTGTATGCTGAACGAACGAACGGAGATGGGCTCTTCAAACTCAAATACCAAGGTGCGGCTCTTCTCATCCGCCTTCCAGCGTGGCAGCTCGACGTGGGTGTCTGGGTTACCATCGACCGCAGCTGACCAGTCAATACCCTCGAGCTCCGAGCTTACCTTTACATTCAAAGCGGAGAGTGCTTGTGCCTCGCCGGGTAGGGTGGGGTAGGCAAGGACTGCGACCTCACGATAAAATCCGCGGTTCTTGGTTGGCTGAGGAAGCTGGATAGGGGTCTGGTTATTCCCCTCCACAAAGTGATGGCGCCAGACGATGTCCTGCATGGAAAGCTCCGCAGGCACCCATGGGCCACCGGCAACCCAGCCGACACAACTTCCGAAACTGAGCTCAAGCCCAAGCCGTTCAGCCTCCTTCACCGCGTGGTCCACTTTGCTGTACCACTGTGGCGTGCCGAAGACATCATCGCCGTGGGTTTCCGGAGGGCCGCCTTGTGGTAGGTTGACCATATGAGCTCCCTTGTAGCCCAACTCTTTCATGGCTTCCAAGTCCTTGGTGATGCCATCGATGGTGATATTGTCATTGAGCCAGTGCCACCAGGTTCGCGGGCCATACCCGGGTGCGGGGTTGGCAAAGCCTGCCTCGAGACTGGTCGAGCTGGCCTGCTTGCCATCTTCCTGTGGCTGTTGGTCGGCGGACTCTGCCAGTGGGGCCAGTGTGATGAGCGCCAGCGTGCATGAGAAGAAAAAGGAGGAAAGTGGGTTACTTGATTTCATGATTTCTGTTGGTCAGCGTAGCGGGCACAGAGCACGTTGCAAATAGACGATGTGATCAAATTTTTGCACAAAATGACTGCAGCCGCCCCAGCGGCCGACCATCACCCAAAGAGGGGATTGATAATTTTCATAAAATAGGTCATCATAGAATGAGTATTAAATAATATATATAAAATATTAAGGCATCCGAATTATTGACAAAAAACACAAACCACCATGAAAAAGACAACATCCACCATCCTCGCAGCAGCCGTTATCCTGACTGGCTCAGCACATGCTGCTGTCTCCATTGTAGGAAGTGCTGACTTCACTCTCTCATCCACGACAAGCCCGGGCACTTCGCATGACAACTTGCCAAGCAGCTGGCCAACCGCATTCTATGAACTGGTTGACCCGGCTCCATCACTCCATCTGGCGACGTGGGAGACGGGAGCTCTCTTGCGAAATTAACAGATGACAGCTGGGCGACAGGCCATCTTAGCGGAGCAAACTCCTGGTACTCGCCGATTGCAGCATCCGCGACCATTACATTATCATTCCCCAGTGCTAATCTCGCTGGTTTGGCATTCAACTGGGGCTGGAACGATCGTGACGAGGGTGACTATCAAATCCTGATCAATGGCACCACTTCACTAGGAACTTTCAATGTGAGCAGACTGCCCGACGGATCCCCCTCCGTGGAAAGCTTGGAGCCGAACACCTACGTGGTATTTGATTCTCCCCAAATAGGCGTCACATCCATTCAGATCAATATGAGCGGAGGCAACGGCAAATGGGGTCTTGACGAGCTTGAGGTCTGGGCCGTCCCCGAGCCCTCCTCCACAGCACTGCTCGGCCTCGGAGGCCTCGCCCTGATGCTGCGCCGTAAGCGATAGCCGCAAAGCGGCGATGTCTGATTGCGGATGAATGATGAGCGATGGCCGCGAAGCGGCTCCAACCAAGAACAAGGAACGAAGAACCAAGAACTTCCCAAAACCCCCGCCCTTCAAACGGCGGGGTTTTTTGTTTTCAGCGAATCCCTTAGCGCCTTGGCGCCTTTGCGTGAGCCCCCTATCAGGCTTTGTGAACACATCCTGCTGGACTTCAAACTTCAATCTTCAATCTTCAATCTTCCGCCAGCCCCCGGCTGGCGGCTGCATCCTGCTGGACCAACTCAACACTCAAAACCCAACACTCAAAACTTCCGCCACCGCCCCCGGCGGTGGCGGAAGCGGCGGCTAGCGGCTGTTGACAATCCTGCAAAGTGATTACTTTTTTCAAGAAACCCCTTGACGGGAATTCCCGTTTTTTTATAATTCCTTACATTCTTGCTCCCAGATTTGGCGCATTCTAACCTATATTCCAACATCAGATACCATGAAAACAAAAATCCCACACCTCATCCTCGCCGGCTTAATCGCCACGGCCATGGCAACTCATCATGCCGATGCCGCAATCACGTATCAGACCCTTATGTTCGATGATATCGAAACTGGAGGAAGCGTTACAAAGGACGACACCTTCATTGCAAATACCGATGCAACAGCCGTTGGGGAACGGGCCCAGTGGCAAGCACCTACCGGCTCTCAATTCGTTTATGGTGTCGGCGCAAACTCGATTTACAACATAACCGGCAACAATGAACCATTAGCGGAGATGGCTGTTGCAGCGATCGTTGATGTGACCACTGTCTCGTGGGGTGATTCGTTGAACCTCAGTTTTGGCTTCTATTCAGGCGACACGGATGACTTTCTGAATGTTCATTTGATTGGGCTGGTTGAAGCTACGCAACCCGGGGATGGGAATCTGTTCAATCTTCCCAATCAGGACTGGCTTACGGACTATACCAGTGTTGGCACTGATCGCTACACGGCCTACAATTTGCTCAACGAAGATACGGGGGGGGTTTTCGGTAAGGGTAGCGCGGCCGTCAGTGGCCTGGCCGGGTCCGGAGCCGGTGCGGGGTTTGTCCCGTATAGCTATGAGTTCGATCTGTCGGGATTCACTACCGCACCTGATGACCTTGGAGGTTACGACTACATCATGGTGGCCTTCCAATCCACCTTCGTCGGCACAGGACAGGATATACGCGTTAATGATATCCTGCTGACGGTAGCCGTCCCCGAGCCCTCTTCTACCGCCCTCTTAGGCCTTGGAGGCCTTGCCTCAGCCCTGCGCAGGCGCAGAAGCTGATCTGCCTGCGGCAGACGATGGCGGATGAATGATGGCGGATGAGCGATAGCCGCTCTGCGGCTCCAACCAAGAACAAGGAACGAAGAACCAAGAACTTCCCAAAACCCCCGC
>JAFMDE010000071.1 GCA_017857425.1 Akkermansiaceae bacterium | reverse complement strand
AAGCCGCCGCGCCACGATATATTGAGGCTCGGTTAACGCCCTTTGCCCTCGAGGTTGCATTCAATCCAAAAACCACCGAGTGGACGAGTAGTTATGATGGCCGTAACAAAGAGCCTGTCACCTTACCCCTCAAGTTTCCACTCCTTTTGGCCCAGGGGGTTGAAGGCATTGCGGTGGGCCTTGCCTGTAAAATGCTGCCGCACAACTTCATCGAGTTGCTTGAGGCATGTATTGAGGCACTGCGCAAAAAACCTTTTGAACTGCTTCCTGATTTTGCCACCGGAGGCATCATGGATGCGAGCAACTACAATGATGGCCTGCGAGGCGGCAAGTTGCGTGTCCGCGCAAAGGTTGAAATTGAAAAGAAACGCATTTTACGCATTACCGAGGTTCCCTATGGAGTCACCACAGGTAGCCTGATGGACAACATTGTTGCGGCTAACGAAAAAGGAAAAATAAAAATTTCCAAGGTAATAGATAACACCGCGGCTGAGGCGGAAATCCTCATCCACCTTCCTGCTGGCGCAGACCCAGAAATGACGAGAGATTCGCTCTATGCGTTCACAGATTGTGAAGTCTCCATTTCACCGAATGCCTGTGTCATTTATAAAGGTAAACCTCGTTTCATGGGTGTGAGTGAGATCCTCAAGCACAGCGCTGCGCAAACGAAGGACCTGCTGAAATTAGAGCTCGAGATCCGACTTGGTGAGCTTCAGGAAAAGTGGCACTTCTCCTCCCTTGAGAAAATCTTCATTGAGAATCGAATCTACCGCGACATCGAAGAATGTGAAACCTGGGAAGCCGTTATTGAGGCGATTGATCAGGGCTTGAAGCCCTTCAAGAAGCTGCTCAAACGTAAGGTGACAGAGGAAGATATTGTTCGTCTAACAGAAATAAAAATCAAGAGGATCTCGAAATACGATGCCTTCAAGGCGGATGAGATTATCAATAAGCTAGAGGAGGAGATCGTGGAGGTGGAGAAAAACCTTAGTAATCTTACTCGCTATGCAGTTGCCTATTTTAAAAACCTGATTAAAAAATATGGCAAAGGCCGCGAACGCCGGACAAAAATTGCTCAATTTAGTGTCGTTGACCGGATGCAGGTTGTGGCTGCCACTGAAACACTTTACGTGAATCGGAAAGACGGCTTTGCTGGCTGGGGCCTGAAGAAGGATGATCCGGTTGAGAAGTGTTCTCGTATTGATGACGTCATTACTTTCGATGGAGAGGGCAAGATGCGTGTCACGAAGGTCAGCGATAAGGCATTTGTCGGCAAACGCATTCAGCACATTGCCGTACTGCGCAAGGATGAGGAAAAGATTTATTCGATGATTTACCGAGATGGCCGCCAAGGGGCGGTCTACGCGAAGCGATTTAAAATAGGCGGAGTTACCCGAGACAAGGAATATGATCTCACCAAAGGAACAAAAGGCACACGCGTGCTTTACTTTGCTGTGCACGACAACGATGAGCAAAGTGCAGTAAATACGGTGGTCGTGCACCTCAAGCCAGTACCTCGCCTGCGCAGCCTTTCTCGCCTGTTTAGCTTTGGCGAGCTGGCTTTGAAGGGCAGAGCGGTTAAAGGCAATATGGTAACCAAGCATGCTGTCGATCGTGTGGTCAGAGCCCCTAAGGAGGGATCAGAAGATGGATCAGGAGAGGGACCGGAAGTGGCAGTGGATCTTGAGCTAGAGTAGATTTTTTAGCAAAAACACGCAAGCGGGCTTGACTCGGGCAAGAGATTGAGAGAAGGTGTTCACATGAACAAATTCACCCTTATGTTGCAAGCTGCTGTTTACCATTTCAAAGGTCATGTTGGCTCGCTGTCACAGCGAGTATTGAACGGACATGCTGGCAGGCCTAATGCACAGAGATGCCGTCCCCAGTGGCAACAGTTAGAGCTGCCGCTTACACGCACTCCGGTAAAACGCTGGAATCGTTAATCGGTCATCGGTAAGCGTATTGCCCTGCTGCAAATTATTTTTTGTGTTAGCCGACGGCTTATTTTCTAAAAACCTAACAATCTAACACAAATAAATTGGACAAGAGGCCTGGCCTTGAGTAAGTGTGTCTTTATGTTCTTACTATCTGCTCGTTTGTCGGTTTGCCTGTTCGTTTTTTTGTTGGTCTCTATCCTTAGCCCTGCGGTATCAGCTTCAGAAAAAGAGTGGCTTGTTTATGACCGCAGCCAACTAATGGAGGATGAATATCGTGATGGCGATAGCTTTGCGGTCAAGCCGCTCACGGGATACGTTTATCTTTTCCGTCTCTATGGTGTCGATTGCCCGGAAACGGATGATCGATTTGAGTCACGTCTTGCTGAGCAGGCCAAAGACTTTGCCATAGAGCAAGACGATGTCATGAAGTGGGGTGAAAAAGCGTCCAGTTTTACCCGTGAATTTTTACGAAAGCCATTCAGGGTATATACACAAAAAATCAAGGCAGAGGGCGCTAGTGGGAAGTCTCGTTACTACGCTATTATTATTAATGCGGAGGGGCAAAGACTCGACGAAGCATTAATTCAGGCTGGGCTCGCTAGGGCTCATGGTATGGGTGCGGAGTGGGATGAGCCAATGTGGGAAGGGAAAATCGCCAAATTCCCGCGCCGCATGACATCACGCCGCTACCTCAGCGGTTTGCGTGTGCTGGAAAAAAGAGCGAAACGCGAAAAGGTCGGCATCTGGGGTAAGTAGTTTTTCAAAGACTACTAGCCAAATGGCAACAAGCGCTAGCTGGTGGCTCCTATGATCCCATGGGTAGGGGAATATACATAAAATAAAACGGGGGCTGTTAAAACGGGTGTTTATTTTTGCCATTTGATTTATTTGGTTAAGCATGGTTAAATAAATAAATGAGAACGTTTGGTCTCACCCTTGCACTACTGGTATCATTACTAGCTTCCGTATTCCTAAGCTCCTGCTCTTCCCAGCTTCGGGCGCAAGAGCGGCATCTAATCCACCGCTTTGACTATGGTAAGACGGCATATATTAGCCCCAGCGGCAAGGCGGTTGCGCCGCCGCGTGCTCCACGCCGTGTTAAACGAATGATCGAAGCGGCAAACACATTGACCGGGAAGCCCTATATCTATGGAGGGGGTCATCGAAGCTTTCATGATCGAGGCTATGACTGTTCGGGAGCGGTTTCTTATGTGCTTCACGCCGGCGGTAAATTAGATCGTCCGCTGGTATCGCAAAACTTTTTCGACTACGGGAAAAAGGGATATGGTGACTGGGTGACTATTTATGTGCGCAAAGGCCACGTGTTCATGGTGATCGCCGGCCTGAGGTTTGATACCGGAGGCACCTGGAAATCGACGGGGCCTCGCTGGAAGCCTGAAGGCCGAGGGGTCAAAGGTTATTACGTTCGTCATCCGAGTCGGCTTTGAAGCCGTGAAATGATTCTTGATTATCCGCTCGTTCCGCCTACATCTTCCCGCCCGTCGCACTGCTTACGGTGATGAAAATCATTTTGTAAGTCGCTGCATCAGCATTTCACTAAAATTTCCGCTCCAGGCGGCTTTCCTGTGCCCAAGGTATTTATCAAGACATACGGATGACAAATGAACGAACGCGATTCTGAGCAGGTTGCTCGGATGTTCGTGGAAGGCGGTTATACGGTTACACCGGATGAAAAGGAGGCAGATGCCATCCTCGTGAATACCTGTAGTGTAAGGGATCAGGCCGAGCAGAAAGCGCTCGGCAAGATGGGCATTATGGGCAGGCACCGTGTGCGCAAGCCGCATGTTGTCTACGGCTACATGGGCTGTATGGCACAGAGCCGTGGTCAGGAGCTCTTTAAGAATATTCCGCATCTTGATGTGGTTGTTGGTACCCAGAAGTACCACAAGGTTTTTGACTATGTAGACGGCATTTTGAAGCAGCGCATGGAAGTGCGTATGGACAAACCCTCGCTCTCGCTGAGCGGAGAGAGCGTCTGTGATACCGAGGAGGAAAAAGACAGCCAGAACACGATTCGTGACCACGTCACGCAGAAGGATCAGTCAACCGCTTTTGTTTCTATCATGCAGGGTTGCAACATGCGTTGTTCGTTCTGTATTGTGCCAGATACACGTGGCAAGGAGCGTGGCCGCCCAATCGTTGACATTGTCGAGGAGTGTAGAGGTCTCGTTGAAAAAGGGGTCAAAGAAGTTACCTTATTGGGTCAGATCGTGAATCTGTATGGCCGCACGGAATTTGATAAAGTCGATGGCAAGTCGCCTTTTGTCCAGCTACTGGAAGCGGTGCATGAGATTGATGGTATAGAGCGGATTCGTTTCACCTCTCCGCATCCGATCGGCTATCGTAAAGACCTTGTTGATGCCTTTACCTACTTACCTAAGCTGTGCAGCCATATTCATTTCCCCATGCAATCCGGCTCAGATCGCATCCTGAAGCAAATGCGCCGCCCTTATAAACATGCCAAGTTTGTAGAGATTTGTCAGAACATGAAAGCGGCGCGCCCTGATCTCGCGATCACGACCGATATTATCGTTGGTTTCCCGGGCGAGACGGAGGAGGACTTCCAAGCAACAGTGGATACCGTCAAGCAGCTCGAATTTGATAACGCCTTTGTGTTTCGTTACTCTAAGCGGCGCAATACCCCTGCCGCTGAGATGGAGGGCCAGATATCAGAGCGTGTAAAAGAAGAGCGCAACCAGATCTTATTGGCAGTCGTCAATGAGCTTGCGGTCAAAAAAAATGAGGCATTTGTCGGAACGCGCCAGCAAGTGCTTTGCACAGGGCTTTCCAAGACGAATAAGAGCCGCCTTATGGGACGAACGGCGCAGAACAAAATTGTCATCTTTGACGGTGATGCTGAGCGCATGACCGGCGAGATATTTGATGTTCTCATCGAGGAGACAACTGGGTTCTCACTTTACGGAACCGCTGTGTTAACCTAGAAATAAGCCTTTTCACAGGTGTAATTGACCATAGTATCCATCACCAGTCACTCTACTGCCTACAGATCACCGTTATGCACCCCTACGAAACAATCTCACTAGACACAGCAGGGTATGTCCTTGCGTCTTGGCTTATTGGTTTGCATTGCTGGATGTTAATGAAACCGACTGCGAGCAGAAATTTTTTGATCAAGCTGCCGCGAAATGGAGCGATTGCTCCATGGTTAATGGGTGCTGGCATGTTCTGGTTTTGGTTATTAGTGGCTCCGGACGGTTTGGGGCCACTGAGTAAACTACAGATGGATTTGGGTGAATTCAATCAGGCGAAGAACCTGCTGCGCATTATTATTCCTATCGCAGCGCTGGGCATGATTACACAGGTGAAGGAGTTTCTTGCGATACGCGGCATCGGCTTACTTGCCCTCATGGCTGCAGCACCCCTTATTTACGCCGCCTACCTTGAGTCGCCAATTAGCCGCTTGCTGATACCTATTTATGCCTACGCGATGGTTTTTGGTGGTCTTTTTTGGGTTGGAATGCCCTTCACCTTGCGGGATCTGATCACCTGGGTAACGAAAACGGAAAGTCGTTTCCGTATCTCAGCCTTTGCCGGCCTTGGCTATGGTGTTCTGGTGCTCATTTGCGCAATTTTGTGGTGGTAAATGTTTGGGGCTCATTTTGGGGCTCATTTCGTCTTATACCATGTGAATCCAGTGCTTGCGGGGCGAAACAGGCCTGTTGCACATTAGAATCATTCTAAATTTAGACTTGCTCACTGAAAAATCGGAGCTAGTTTGCCGTCTCTACTGCCATGCGGCCTGCCCGCGGCGAGCTCAGAACAAATTCAGCAATTCAGAGGTATACAGATGTATAAGAAGCTTACAGATCAACAGCCCACCAACCATGCCCAACTCAAGGGCCTGCGGATGACGCGTCAGCGCCGTGAGGTTTATGATGTGCTGATGAGCCACCGTGATCATCCAACCGCCTCTGAAGTCTATGAGCGGGCAAAATCGAATATGCCAGGGATTTCTTTGGCGACTGTTTATAACTGCCTGGAAGCACTAGTTCAGCATGGAGCCGTACGCCAAGTGCATTTTGAGCGTGAATCTTCACGTTACTGCCCGAATTTAACTGCACACGGTCATTTTCAAGATGAAAAATCCGGAACGGTAATCGATGTGCCACTTAAGAAAGGCGCCAGCCTGACCGATCTGCTGGATCTTCCTGAGGGAGTGCAGGTCAACAACATAGAAATCACCCTGACGGGCAAACTTTCCAACTAATCAATCCTTAGAAATAATCATTACAAATAATACTATGAGCTTAGTCATCAAAGACCTACACGCCAATGTTGAGGACACACCCATTCTCAAGGGAGTAAATCTCGAAATTCCAAAAGGTGAAGTACATGCCATCATGGGGCCCAACGGATCCGGTAAATCAACACTTTCCAAGGTGATTGCCGGCCACGACGACTACGAGATTACCTCGGGTTCGGTGAGCTTGGATGGCCAAGATATCCTTGATCTAGATGTGGATGAGCGCAGCCGTGCGGGAATCTTCCTGGCCTTTCAATACCCCGCTGAAGTCCCAGGTGTTTCTAATGCCAACTTTATTCGTGCCGCCCTTCAGGCACGTTTGCCCAAGGGCGAGGAAATCGATGCGGTTGCCTACTACAAAGACCTTTACTCGAAGATGGATGTGCTGGAAATGAATCGTAAGTTCACCGCCCGTGCCGTCAACGAAGGGTTCTCCGGTGGTGAGAAGAAGCGCAACGAGATCTTGCAGATGATGATGCTCGACCCTCAATACTGTATCCTCGACGAAACCGATTCCGGTTTGGACATCGATGCTCTTAAAATCGTGGCCAAGGGCGTGAACGCTATGCGTTCCCCTGATCGTGGAATCCTAATGATCACGCACTATCAGCGTTTGCTCGACTACATTGAGCCCGATTACGTGCACGTGATGGCTGATGGGCAGATCGTCAAAACTGGAGGTAAGGAGTTGGCACTTGAGCTGGAAGAAAGCGGCTATGATTTTCTGAAGGACGGGGGCCTTGTAAACGCCTAACAATATTTAATATGAGTGCAGAAGCAACCATCGACCAAGAAACCCAAAATGCGATCGACATCGACCGCGCCAAGGGGGACTTTCATTTCCCCGAGAATCATAAATATGATGCAGGGGTCGGCTTGTCGACCGATACGATCAACTACATCAGTGACGTCAAGAATGACCCTGACTGGGTGCGTGCGTATCGACTCAAGGCCTACGAGACATTTCTCAGCAAGCCGATGCCGACTAACTGGGCTACGGAAGACCTCAACAACATCCACTTTGATGAAATCCGCTATTATCTCGCAGACGGCCAGAAGCCAATGCGTAATTGGGAAGACGTTCCCGCTGAGGTGCTAGAAACGTTCGAACGTCTCGGTGTGCCTGAGCAAGAGCGGGCATTTCTTGCCGGCGTTGAGGCCCAATATGATTCTGAAACTGCCTATTCGAGTGTTAAGGAGGAACTCGAAAAAGACGGTGTGATTTTTGTTAACTCTACCGAGGGCCTTAAAGAGCATGAGGAGATTTTCCGCCCGTGGTTCGGCAAGGTGATCCCTACTGGAGATAATAAATTTTCAGCGCTTAACAGCGCTGTGTTCTCTGGCGGCTCATTCATCTACATTCCCAAAGGGCTTAAGGTGAAGCATCCGCTGCAGGCATACTTCCGAATCAACTCTGAGAACTTCGGCCAGTTCGAGCGCACGCTTATCATCGCTGACGAAGGCGCTGAAGTAATGTATATGGAAGGCTGCACAGCCCCTAAGTTTGAATCAACTACTCTCCACTCTGCTGTGGTTGAGCTCGTTGCTATGAAGGGCGCCAAGATACAGTATGTTACCGTGCAAAACTGGAGCTCTAATGTTTTCAACCTTGTCACCAAACGTGGCCTCGCCCACGAAGACGCTGAGGTGCGTTGGATCGACTGTAATATCGGCTCACGCCTGACCATGAAATACCCTGGAGTGGTGATGAAGGGCGAGCGCGCCCGTGGTGAAGTAATCTCGATTGCCTTGGCCAACGATGGTCAGCATCAGGACACCGGTGCGAAGATGATTCACGCCGCCAACAATACCACGTCGAATGTTGTTTCTAAATCTATCTCAGTCGGAGAGGGCCGCGCAACATACCGCGGTCAGGTGCTTATTCCTAAACACCTCAAAGGGTGTAAGAATAACACCGAGTGTGATGCACTGATGATCAACTCAAATAGTAAAACGGATACCTACCCTGCGATTACTGTGCGTGGTAACCAGCACGTCACTCAGCATGAAGCGAGTGTCAGCCAGGTTAGCCAAGAAATGCTCTTTTACATGCAGCAGCGTGGCATTTCGGAGGCGGCTGCCATGAGCCTCGCGGTCAATGGATTTATCAACGACCTAGTGAGCGAGTTCCCCATGGAATACAGCGTCGAGCTGAAACGCCTGATCGAACTCGAGATGGAGGGATCAGTGGGTTAATTTTCCCAACGGATACATCGACTATTTACACGAAATTTTGACTATTTTACGACAATGATTACAGCAACGATTCCTGCCTGGTTTGAAGAAATCCAGCAAAGTGCACAAGCTGAGTATGACACCTTACCGATGCCATCCCGCAAGGATGAGAATTGGCGATTTGGAAACTTAAAGCAGCTGGATTTTGACGGCTTCACGCCTGAGGACAGCAGCGAGATATCTTACAATATTCCCGAGCTGCCTGCTGGGGTGATCTGTCTTCCTTTTGAAGAAGCCTTGCAGCAGCATGGAGAGCTGGTGAAGGAGCATTTCATGAAACGTGAAGCGCGTCTCGGCTCGGCAAAATACGCAGCTTTGCACAAAGCGAATGTGAAAAGTGGGCTCTTTGTCTATGTGCCAGATGGCGTATGTGTCAAACAACCGATCGAGGTCAACCATGTCATTTCAGGAGCTAAGAAGATCGCTTTCCCACATACATTAATCATCACGGGCAAAAATGCCGAAATCAGTGTGCTGGATCGGTTCACGAGCGCCAACGATGATGATGCTGGTCTCTGCATCGCAGTAAACGATCTCATTGCTGGTGACGGTTCCAAGCTTAGCTACTGTGCGATCCAGGAACTTAACCTCAGCAGCCGCATGATTCAGGTGAATGCCACCCAACTCGGGCGTGATGCTCATGCCATCGCTTTCACCCTCAATACCGGTGCCCAGTGGGCGCGCAATGAGGCAATCAGTCATATGGAAGGTGAAGGAGCGCACTCGGATATGCTTTCTTGTTCGATTCCTTCCGGCACTCAGCAGTATGATCAGCGGACTTACCAGCATCATGCGGCACCCCATACCAACAGTGACCTGCTCTATAAAAACACACTGTATGGAACTTCCCGCACGGTTTTTTCGGGCCTGATTCTTGTTGATCAAGGGGCACACTACACAGACGCTTACCAGACATGTCGCAATCTGATGATGGAGGACACGGCCGAGGCAAATTCTATGCCCGGCTTGGAAATCAATGCCGACCAGGTCAAATGTTCACACGGCAGCACTTCTGCAAGCATCAGTGATGAAGAAATTTTTTATCTGCGCGCCAGAGGTATCGAGCCACAAAAGGCGCGCCGATTGATCGCCAATGGCTTTTCCATAGAGGCAGTTGAGCGTATGCGCAATGATCGCCTTGAGGAGCTCGTCATCGAAGCGATTGATCAGAAATTCGCTTCTATTTAGGCAGTCAGCCAAAGCCTTATACTACAAGAGGGCTTATATCTTAAATAGCTACACCATTAGATCTGCCGAATTTGTTCATTTTTTATTGAACAAATCTGTAAAATGTGTTGAAGTAACGCTTCTAGACGGGATTATTTATTAACGCCCCTCTAATATTCAACATTACTTTACTGGCAGGGCATGGTTTTGGTCAATCACTGACTAAGCGACCGCGGGCGGATGCGTGCTAAAAAT
>JAFMDE010000070.1 GCA_017857425.1 Akkermansiaceae bacterium | reverse complement strand
ATCTGGTGCTGGCGGAGGTCGATGGCAAAGGCCTGCTCGACCTGGCCTGCCTCCCCGAAATCGAGGAGGCCGAGGGCTTCCTTGTTGTCGTAGACGGCAATTTCCCGGATGCGACCAGGGCCGGCTTTGGTCAGAGCGAGGCGAATTTTTGAAACATCCACACGGTCGATGTAGACGCGCTTGGCAGTCTGGGTATTGTTGCGGATTTTCCAGCTGTCGCTCTGCTCCCAGCTGCCTTTGACTTCCAAAGAGATGTCAAAACCCTGCAGGCTGTCGCCCGTTTTGTAGCCGGAGAACACATCGATCATGCCGACTTTCTGTGGCTGGGCGAAAGCGAGTTCGATCCACGGCTTCTGGTCACCCTCAGCGGCGAGCCAGCGGGAATTGTCTGCCACCAGCCCATCCACGGTGAGGTCCACAGCAGCGCCCTCACGCTGACTACTGGCGGTGACACTTGCCTTGTCAGCGTGATTGATCTCATCGGCCTCGGCACTTGGCGTGAGAGTGGCGATGAGTGTGATGAGCAAGCAGATTGTGGTGCCGGATGTCGTGATGATCTTCATACGAGGGATGCTTACTATACGTGTGCTGAACGAAAAAATCACAGTATTATTCCGACTAATAATTGAACTTTTGCGACAGTGGTCCGACTTTGGAATGTTGAGTTTTTAGTTTTTAGTTTTGAGTTGGCCGCGCTGCGGCGGTTGATGCATGGCATGGTAGGGCGCGTTGGCCTCAACGCGCCGGAGATTTGGATTTGTTCTTGCGGCGGATTGAGGCCAACGCACACGCAGTGCGTGTATCACGCCCTCCGCAAGATCAGAAATCTGGAGGAGGATTTCTGCCCACCGCGGATTCTTAGCGTCCGCCTCCGGCGGATGGCGTCTTGGCCTGAGATCCTTTTTTGCACGCCAGGACGCCAAGCCGCCAAGATTGCCAAGATTGCCAAGGAGGGCTGTGCAGGAGGGGGAGTTTGCCGGTGGCGCAAGAGTGCAGCAATTTTGCGCATAAGTTCAGCCCTTTTTTTGGATTGTCTGTGTAAAATACTAAAACAGCTCATGCCGAGTTGGTAAAAAACTAACAATAAAAACCCATGAAAATAAAAATACAATATATAGCCTCACTCGCAGCAGCATGTGTTGCCATGTCGCATAGTCATGCCGCGGTCATTGCAGAATATGACTTTAATACAGACCTGAATGCCTCAACTGCTGATGCGAACATCACGGCAGGAGCTGTTACTTCCGGTGCAGGAATTTCTGGGTCTGGCGAATCTGGCCGTTCTTCATTTAGTAGTTCACTCTTTGCGCAAGCGGGTGCCACAAGTACAGCAAGCATAAGCGTAGGGACTGCCATTGCTAACGATGATTATTTTTCAGTGACCATGGGCGCGGATTCAGGATACTACATGGATTTGGATTCGATTACACTTGATTATGGTTACACCAACAATGCTGCTCCATTTGGGGTAAAAGACCTCAAGGCATATGTATTTTCCTCGTTCACCGGTTTTGTCGATGCTAGTGATATTTTAGGAAGTAAATTCATTCAAACTACTGTGGATGATAATTCACTTCAGTATCCTGGAGGGTCACCGAGTCTCACTGTTGATCTCAGTGCATACAGTTACGTATGGTCAGGAGGTGAAATTGAATTTCGAATTTACTTGGCTGATACTACCAATAACAACGCTTACATTCATCGTATAGATAACGTAACTTTGAACGGAGTAGTTGCGGCAGTGCCAGAACCGTCTTCAACTGCTCTTTTAGGGCTCGGAGGTCTTGCCCTGATGCTGCGCCGCAAGCGTAGCTGATAGCTTCGACTCTCCACTTCAACTTGAAAAAACCCTGCTGTGAGCCACGGCGGGGTTTTTTTGTATCCAGCGGATTCTTTGCGTCCGCCGCCACCGGATGCTGGGATGCCATGGTGGACTATGAAGTGCGGGGCATTTAGCTGCTGTCGCAGAAGTGCATAAATAAAGCGCAGAAGTGTATGCCGTTGATCTTCCTCACTGGGATTAAATATTTTAGTAGATCGTGCCTTTAGCCCTCCTCAGAAGGAGTGACTATCCTTTCGACATAAGTTTTAAAAACTGCATTATTGCGACATATTGAGTGAGCCAAAGAGAATTGCGGTATTAGTAGACACCTCTACGGGGTGGGGCCGTCGGGTGATCCGTGGTGTGGCCAACTACGCCCTCAAGCAGCCTGGCTGGCAGATCTCCGTGGAGCCTCGGGGGATTGAGGAGAAGATGTTCCTACCGGAGGATTGGCAGGGTGATGGTGTGATCGCGCGTATCAGTAGTAAGAAGCTCCATGACGAGCTAGTGGCCTCAGGCAAGCCCGTGGTTAATGTTTCCGGGATTGAGCTCAAGGGAGTGGATTTCCCCATAGTGACCAGCGATTATCAGGCGTCGGCTGAATTGGCAGTCGGGCACTTTGCCGGCCGGGGCTTTCGCCATCTGGCCTATTGTGGCCCGGATAATATTGCCCACGTGGCGCGTCATTGTGCGGCTTTTGAGAAAGAAACCGCCGAGGGTGGATTTTCCTGTGAAGTATTCCGCCGGGACAAAGGCTTGCAGAATAAATCTTGGCAGCAGACTCGGGAAGCGTTGGTGCATTGGCTTGAAAGCCTGCCCAAACCGGTCGGGGTTTTCACCTGGGGCTCGGAACGTGGCCGGAGTGTGCTCAACGCTTGTCTTGAAGCTGGCATCGCTGTGCCCGAGCAAGTCGCCGTACTGGGTGGTGATGAGGATGAGCTACTCTGTGATATTTGCACGCCGCCACTCTCGGCCATTGTAACTCCAGCAGAGCAAGCCGGCTACGAGGCGGCACGTATTTTGCATACCATGATGGAGGGCAAGCCAGCACCTGATGAAGATGTGCTGCTGGCAGCGGATGAGGTGCACACCCGGCAGTCAACCGATATTCTGGCAATCGAAGATCAGGACGTCAGTGGGGTGGTCAATTATATCCGTGAGAATATTCAAGATTCTTCTCTGCAAGTTGCCGATCTTGCTGATTTGGTAGGCTTGTCACGACGCGCGCTGGAGCGGCGTTTCAATCAAGCACTGGGTTATGGCCCTGCTCACGAGATCCAGGCAACGCGCAATCAGCTGGTCAAAAAGCTGCTTCGGGAGACGGACATGAGTATTACTGATGTAGCCGCGCGGGCGGGATACGCATCTCACGAGTACATGATCCGTGCCTTCAAAAAAGAGACGGGGAAAACCCCGCTCAAGTACCGCACCTGGGTGCGTGCTAGGTGATTTTGTTAAGCGTGACCTTCTGTTAATGCACGCGCACACGAAATAGGGATGCTGGCCCGCCCTGTGTGCTGAGAACTTTCAACTCGAGAGAATGGGTGCTGACAGGCTCGGGAAGTTCGATACTGAGATGGGCGCTGTGGTTGCCGCGGATTTCAGCGAGGGTGGAACCTGAGGCGTCGCAGAGGTCGAGGTCTTTGACCATGAAGGGAGAGACTTCCTCTGGGTGGGTCATGAGCACGGATTCCATCGGGTGATCCCAGTCAGGGTCGAGCTCAAGGGTGATACGGGAGATGGTGACGGCTTGTTCCCAAGTGAGGCTGAGGCTGGGTTGTTGATCCTGTGGGTCTGAGACCCAGGCGTTAGGCTGGGTGGTGGGGCGGGCGGGGCCGTTGCTGATGTTTTCCGAGCTGAAGCATACAAGTGGAGGCTTGATCTGCAGAGCTAGATTTTGGCCTTTGGGGCGGCGTTCGGGCAGCCAGAACTCGAAGGGCTCGACGCCGATGTTTTCCGGAGGAGACTGCTTGTTGGTGGTGGCAACGGCCTTGTTAAAGCTGGCAAAGGTGGCGAGAACTCCGGTGAGGCGTTGCTCACTGAGGCGCAGAGAGACGTCCGGGTTTTCGGAGAAGGTGAGGAAGTAATAGCCGGCGCGGTCGAGCTCGGTTTCGAGATTCATACTCAGCTCACTTTGCCCTGCAGGGAGCTCGTAGTGACTGCTGGTGATGGTCTCCTCCGGGGTGAAGTTGCCGTCTTTTTGGGAGCGTACCAGAGAGACTTCCAGGGTGGTAGCTTGCCCGGCTTGCACTTTCAGGGTGAATTGCGGGCAAGAGCCTTGCTGGAGTGGTAACAGCATGGCGGCGGATACGTCCAAGGGACGCCACTGATCACAGGGTGCAAGTTGATCCAGTGAAAGCTCGGAGCTTGCCGTTATCTCCGCGGTTTTGGCGAGGTCTTCGCTGTCACGATCCGGCGTGTGCGGCAGGAATTGGCCTTGCTGGTGTAATGCGCTTTGCAGCTCGGTGAGCTTGTCTCCGCTACTGAGCTCACGTGGATCACAGCCGTGTTTTTGACATAGGGCGGCGGCTGTTCCGATGGCCTGGCCGCCGGAGCCACAAGTTGCCATGACCCGGGTGGAGCCGAAGGCGACGTGGGTGGCACTAATGATGCGTCCGGCGAGAAAGAGGTTGCTGATGTTCTGGCTGTAGTAGCAGCGGTACGGGATGCCGTAGGTGCCCTTCGAGTGCCACTGGGTACAGCCGGGTTTTTCTGAGTAGACGCCATCAGCAGGGTGCAGGTCAATCGCCCAGCCACCGTGGGCAACGGTGTCTTCAAAATGGGTTTGGTCAATGACGTCCTGCTGCCTGATCATGTAGTCACCCTCGAAGCGTCGACTTTCCCGCTTGCCGGGGATGTGACCGACCCACTCCAAGGTCATGGTTTCCGCCTCGGGAAACTCGCCGGAGTTCTTGATGTGATCCCAGACACCGTAAACGACTTTCCAGAGCTCCCATTTGATTTCCTCGGTCTCATGGATGGTGTCCATGCGTCCGCCGTACTCGATCCACCAGAAGTTGCATCCCTGCATGTTGGTGTTGAACTGGCGGTAGCGCGGGATCTTGGTGATGTCCTTGAGTGCCCAGTCAGGTGCGGTGAAGCTTATGGGGGTTCCCACATCCTTGGTGTAGAAGTAGAGTGAGTGGCCTAACAGCTCACCATAGGAGCTATCCGGAGCAAAGCCTTCGCCAAATTCCTCCTTGGACTCGGCTCCCATGCGGAAGGCGGCTCCCGCCATGAAGCCGACAATGCCATCACCCGAGGCGTCGCAGAAGCGGGGGGCACTCAGGTGGTAGCGGGTTGAGTTCTGCGCGCAGAAGGCGTGTACTGAGGAGATGGTATCAGGGTCTGATTTTTCCAGATCAAAAACGGCGGTGTTGAGTAACAGGGTAAGGTTTTCCTCTGCCCGGCATTTTTCTAACAAGATGGTGTCAAAGATGAGCGCGTTGCCCTGGCGGTTGCGGTAGAGGTTTTCCTCGAGGATTTCGTTTACGATTCCTCCCTCGCGAGCCCAGCGGTTGTTGTTGCCCATGTGGGATGTGGCACCGAGGATCCAGAGGCGCACTTCACTCGAGGCATTGCCGCCGAGCACAGGGCGGTCCTGAACAAGGACAGTTTTGAGCCCCTGACGAGCTGCGGCAATGGCAGCACAGGTTCCGGCGAGGCCTCCCCCGACGACAACAAAATCACGTTTAAGAGATTCGGTTTTGAGGGCGCGTTGTTCTGAGCTGGCAGAGTCGAGAATCATGAGTGTGGTTGGGGTATTCTTGGAAAAGCTTGGTATGGGTCAGCCATCTTTATGGCGCTGAATTGGACAATGTTTTCTTATTGGTTTTGAAATCTTTGGTAATAACACAGCGGTCGTGTTCATCGCCTAGCACTGTGTAGGCAACATACTCCAGCTTATCGTCCTCAATGGTGATGACTTGGAAGAATTGGGTTTGCTCAGCTACTTTGTCAGATCGATAACCCTTATCTGCATAGGATTTTAGCTGCTCTGAACTTCCATTGTATTGTTTCGGCCCACTGACAGAGGTGACATAGACCGCGCCTAAGTTGTCGGTATCTTGCTTGCCGCTACGGACGGGGACGTGACCGCGCGCATAGGTATGGTCATGGCCATTGAGCACAAGATCGACGCCATATTTGTCTAACAGGGGCTTCCAAGTATTAAGGCCATAAGCGAAGTCGCGTCCTTTGGCAGGTGAAAAGATGGAGTGGTGGCAGGTGACGATTTTCCATTTGGCAGTGCAGTTTTTAAGCTGGCGTTCGAGGTAATCGCGTTGCTCGTCGAGTTTCCAGTTCGAGTCGAGTACGATGATGCGGATGTCCTGATAGTCGACTGTGTAGGTAGTCTCATGAAGTTCTTCCGGCAGGTCTTTTTCGACAGGAAGGGTGAATTGAGGACGCCATTGGATGGAGAGTTTTTGTGGCTGTTCTTTTGCCACAGGCATGAACTCGTGATTGCCCGCTGCGGGAACCGAGGTCCATTGGCGGTGGATGAAGCCTCCAGCCTTGAACCACTCGGCCCACTCTTGATCGCGGTGGGCCTGATCGACAAGGTCGCCCGCGTGGATCGCGAATGCTGCATCGGGAGCGGTTTGGTAAGCCATGCGAATCAGGCGTGACCAGTGCGAGAGAATGTTGTTCTGGGCGTCACCGAAGTAGACAAACTTGGTTTTGCTGTAATCACGTTTGGCAGTGCGGAAGTGAAGCCACTCAGTAAAATCATTTTTACCGGAACCGACACGATAGGCATAGAGGGTGTCAGGCTGGAGGTTTTCAAAGTGAACACTGTGGTAATGCACGGTGAGTGGTGCATTTTTTTTGTCCACGCCGATATCGAAGGGTTCCACTTGCGCTTTTACGGTGAGCGCTTTCTCGGCAAATTCAGAGTTTACTCCAGCAACGGCGATTTGGGCAACAGCCTGGGCAACGGTGTTGTCCGTGCGCCAAGTAACCGCCCGGCTGGTGGCAGGGTCCCCAAGGAAGGTAAGGATAATGCGGTCCGGGTCTTTGCTGGGGATCTCCCAATGGTGCAGGCCCTTGTGCTCTTCATGGGCGAACACAGATGAGAAGGCTGATGCGAAGGCAAAGAGCAGTAGCAGTGCGCTGGTATGAAATTTGGACATCAATGCGTTACGTTGCAGGTTGGCTTTGTTATCAGCAATTATGAGGAATGTGATGATTTACTACGGGTAAGGTAGAAAATAGTAGCGGAGATCAGGCAGAGAATGGCACCGAAGGCGGCGAGAATACCGTGTGAGTCCTCGTTGGCGAGAATCAGGCAAAACATCATAGCACCACAGATGGCGAGGCATACGGCAACAACCTTGGCAGCAATGGGGTTGGATTTCGTGGGGTGTGCTTCAGCTTCGTCTGACACCTGCGCTTCAAGTGCCTGCAGGTTTTTCCAGCCTGGGTTTTCGCCTTTGCTGGTCAGTTCTAGTATCGCGAGGATGGCGACGGGGTAGATCACACCGAGTAAGGTTTTGAGAAAGTTGCCGTTGGCGACCACCCAGCTGTTGAGCGCTTCCAGATGGCTCAGGAAACCATCTGTGCCAAAGCCGAAGCGAACCAGCAGGCCGAGTCCAAAGCCACTAAGGCCTGTGATCCAGACAGCACGGCCGCCGATTTTACGGCTGAAGATTCCCCACAGGGCTGGAGCGAGTAGGGGCACGACCATGAGCTCGGTAATGCTGATGATGAGGTCCTTGACTTGGCCCCATTTTTCAATCTCCAAGGCGATGACGACCAGCAAGACACCAAGCAGGATGGTGAAGAAACGGCCGGCCTTGAGTAGTGACTTCGGGTTGGTGGCCTTTGCCAGTGGTTTGTAGATGTCGTTGGTGAGCACTCCTGAAAAAACATTGAGTTGGGAGCTGACCATGCTGGCGGTTGCCGAGAACATGGCTGCCAGCATCAGACCTACCATGCCTACGGGAAGCACGGACTTGCAGGCCAAGATATAGGCTTGCTCGGCATCGGCTTCAGGGTTGGTGATGCGGTAGATCATGGGAGGTAGAAGCCAGAGTAGTGGGCTAAACAGGTAGAGCGCGCCAAAGAGGTAGGTGCTCTTGCGAGCGTCTTTCTGAGTCGGCACGCAGAGGTAGCGCTGCACGAAGGCCCACTCCGCTCCGATCATAAAAAAGTGAATGGCCGCCCAGCCGGCGAGGAAGAAGACAGTGTATTTCTCCTCTTTGACCAGATCAAAGAATCCCTCGGGAGCTTGCTCGATGAAACCACTAATGCCACCGACCTGATGGAGCGCGAGTGGCACTACAAAAAGCACGGCGAGGTTGAGGATAATGAACTGGAGCACGTCGGTCATTAACACAGCCCAGAGGCCACCGATCATGGTGTAGAGCACGACGATCGAGCCGAAGATGAGGATGGCGTAGCGCAATGAGAGGTTGCCAGTCTCCGGGTCACGCAGTGGGTTGCCCTCGCCGAGTGGCATCAGCGCAACCAGGATTTTGGCAAGCGCGTAGAGGGCGGCGGCGGTGCCGATGACACGCAGCGCCATCATCGACCAAGTGTAGAAGTGAAGCGCCCCTGTGCCGAAGCGAATGCGGATGTATTGCGCCGGTGTTTCCACTCCCATCGCCTTCCAGCGGCTGGCGACAAAGTAGCCGGCGAGCAGGGCGGCAACACCATACATCAGGTTGATCATCACGGCGACCATGCCGACATCAAAGGCGATGCTGCCCCAGACGACGAAGGTGTTCGCGGAGAACATGGTCATGAAGGCACTCAGACCACTGGTCCACCAGGGCGAAGTGCCGCCGGCACTGAACATGTCCGAGGCATTCTTGACCAGCTTGCCAAGGAACACACCGAGGAAGGCGGTGCCAAGAAGGTAGAAAATGAGGACGATCCAGTCGGTGGTTGGCATGGCGTGATGATGGCTGGTTACTTCACCAGGTAGTGGTGGTCGGGCAGGATGTCGAATGAAAGCGCTTGGGTCTTTTCATCGATGCGGAGTACAACCGCTTTGCCCGTGCTGGTGTCCATGACTTGGGTATTGCTGTTGTTTTCTGCCCACGTGATCTTGCTGGTGGTAGTGCCGTCCGGGTGATGGATGGTGTGGCTTTTTGGATTTTTGCCTGTGGGGTAAAGATGTGCTGTTAGGTTGGCGTCATCCGTATCGGGTAGTGAGCGGGTGACGAGGATGCCTTTGCCGCCGATGAAGCAGGGAGTCTTGGTCACTGGCAAGGGGAAGTCTTTCAAGAGCTTGGGGCCGGTGTGCTTGTCACCGGTATCATAATCAAACCAGACGCCCGCGGGGAGATAGAGATCCATTTTGCCTGAGGAGTAATTTTTGAGCAGTGGAGCGCAGAGCAGGGAGTCTCCGATCATCCACTGGAAGCTTGTTGCTGCCGTGGCTGCCATGGCTTGTGCATCATCGGGGTAGGCGATGCCGAGTGGAGTCATAGTATGTGGGTAGCCTGTAAGATAGGACTTCATGGCGGCGTCGTAGAGGGTAGGAACAATGCGGTAGTGAAAGTCGAAGGGTTTTTTGAAGATGGCCTGTTGTTTCTCAGTCCAGTGGGATGAGGTTTCTCCGACGGCAAGCCCTGCGGTGAGTGAGAGTAGCCAGGCGTGGCGCACGACAAGCTCTGAGTAGTTCTTCATTTTCTTGAAGCCGACCGTGTCCGAGTAGGCATTGGGCGCTGCGCAGGCGGCGTTCTGGAGGTAGTTGATAGGAATGCGGCGGCTGAGTTCATTGACGTTGGTGTCGTTAATACGCAGCAGGGTGCCAGGAGAGGTGAAGCTGCCGCAGCGTGCCATCACAAGGGCGTCGTTTTTGGTGATGTTGGCTATATTGGCAATAGGATGATTAAAAACATCCAGATGTGAGCTGCCCAAGTGCATCATGGTGTCCTCCTTGATGCCGTCGACTTGCCACTGTTGATAAAGGTCGGCATACCACTTGGAGGCTTTGGGATTATTGCCATCAAGCAGGTAGCAGGGCACGATGGGGAAACAGCCGGAATGTCTTTTCCAGAGCGTGCCGTCGGGATTTTTGAGAAAGTATTTTTTGTCGATGGCTTTCTGGGAAGATGGGTTTCCCTTGAAGGTGTCGACGACCATATTCTGGTCCCGTTCTTTGGTGACGGGCTTGAAGGGACCACCCGGAGGCACGAAGTTAGTGCGCAGACCAATCATCCACTTGACATCACGCTGGTGGAGCTGCTGCTTGAAGTTCATGGCCTCTGGGAACTTCTTACCCCATTTGCCAAAGCTGGTGGTCGTGCC